>CAZNPC010000056.1:0-12845 GCA_964574765.1 uncultured Nitrospirales bacterium
CGTCCTATGGTCAATACTTCGTCAACTGTCCGGTCACCGACAACCTCGCGCATAACAGCCTCATTCATGTCCCTGAAGGTCTTCACGGCATTTCTTACCCGGAACAGGAACTGGTATGCGTCCTTTATGCGGAACTGGACTATCCATTGCACATCCGCGGCATTGAGGTCGCCCGTCAGCATCAGGGACTCCTCGTCATAACCTCTTGAGGAATATGTGGTCCTTGTGCCCGGCTTTTTTGTGCGAAAACCAAATTCTTCCTTTAACTGACGTTCAACCGGGACTTTATAAAGTTTTTCAAGACCATAGGGCAATTTGAAATGGAGACCGGATTTGACAGTACGGGTGTATTTACCAAAACGGAGAATAACACCCTCTTCTTCCGGGCTTATAGTAAATACCATTGAGGCTACAGCCGAGATAACAATTATCGCGGCAACTGCAAGGCCAATAACTTTAAAATTAAGTTTTGGCATTTGCGGCGGACGAAAATTTCTAAGGTCAAACGGTTCATTTTGACTCATGGGCATCTACCTCCTTTATAGTTAGCACTATTGTATATTTTAATGACGAACATTGCATTGTTTTTTTGAGGGGGGGATATCTAATAGTCCGGAATACTATGATTTAGGAATATACCGGTATGATAAAAAAAGGGGACTGATAACAGCCTTTCCGTTATAGATTAATTCGATCGAAGCTTACTTGAGATGTAATCGTGAAAAACGATCCCTCCGGCATACGCGGGAGGGACCGCCATTCAACTAGATCTTCATTACATTAACTGCTTTGGGGCCTTTGTCGCCTTGCTCAATATCAAAGCTGACTTTGTCGCCTTCGGCAAGAGTTTTGAATCCGTTTCCCTCTATGGACGAATAATGAACAAAAACATCATCACTGCCGTCTTCATTAGTTATGAAGCCGAAACCCTTGGATTCGTTAAACCACTTTACTGTTCCTTCTGCCATCTTTTTTCCTCCTTGCTTATGATCTAAGGCCTCAGAATGCAGGTACTCGATACAAAAAAAGCCACAAAGCTAAAAGTCTTCGTGGCTTTTCTGATTTATTATCTCATACAAAAAACTTCTGAATCCTCGATATATACTGGCATCTTTAATATAAAAAGTCAACCCTGTCTTTATTTGGTAATTTTGGCGTCTTCAAGGATGACTATATACTTATAACCGCCGCCGAAATCCTTATTTGCGCTCAGTGTACCTTTGGCCGTGACTATATCATCAAGTTGAGGCGTGTCCTGGGATGTAATGACAAGATTATGCGTGTTGTTTTCAGCGCTTCCGCTTCCGTCCTGTAAGTGTATCCAGTTCCTATTCATAATCTGAGACGAGACCTTTACGACTTTGCCCTTTACTGATATTACTTTGCTGTTTAACGTTTCTTTCTTTTCATAAAGTTCCGCTATAGAATAAGAGTCAGGCCCTATGGCACGTCCCACTTTTATTTCTTTGTCCGTGTTAACCACCATGGCTTTACTTCCGGGGGCTTTATTCTCACCTGCAATTCCGGAAGAAAAGGTTATGCTGTCGAAGGTCTTTTTAAGCGTCTTGCTGGTGAAATTACCCATTTTATAGCCGGGATATATGTTGATTTCCTGACCCGTGATAATAACAGTTTGCGGAAGTGCCGCCCAGATCTTCTCTGTAGGAGTCTCAATGTGAACGTAGGTATAACCGCCGGAATCCATTGTTTCCACAACTTTACCGGAAATGAGAGATTGTTTCGGAACGGCAGGCATCTCAATACCCTCATTGGGTGAGACTTCTGATTTATCTGCCTCTGCAAAAACATCAGAGAGAGGCATAAAAACCAAAGACAACAATAAACTCAGATAAAGATACTTTTTCATATTTCCGACTCCTGTATGATTTATTTGGGAGAGAGACGGCAAAACGTTCTCCATTAAAGTATAATTCTTTTAATTGTGGTAATACAAGCCCTGTACCGTATGGTACAGGGCAAGCCGAATCTGTACGGGATCATTGAACTGAAAGAGAATACAAAATAAGGTGTGCTGTTCCGTAAGGTAAAGTAGTTATTAATGATGGTTTATTCGCGGCAAAATCTCCTGATCATGGCGTTATGCACAGAGGGCGCTGTTCTTATTATTGCCCTTGTGCTGGGATGGTATTTTGATATTGCCCTTTTAAGTTCTGTTAGCAGGCCTCTGCGGCATATTCTGACAGGCACGGCGGCAGCGATAATACCGATCTGCTTATTTGTGTCCGCATTGTCCGGTAAGGCAAAGGACATCCCTGTGATTGGTTCACTGAGGAGAACTATGCTGACGGATGTGAAGGCTTTATTTGAAAATGCCGGATTAACAGACCTGTTTGCTATATCCCTGCTTGCGGGTATTTCAGAGGAACTGCTTTTCAGGGGTATTCTGCAGGTCAAATACGGGATCATTACAGCGAGCTTATTGTTCGGGCTTGTGCATTTTGTGACTCCCGCGTACGCTGTCGCGGCTGTAATTATGGGTTTTTATATCGGGTACGTTTACCAGTTATCCGGCAATCTCATTGTCCCTGTCCAGCTTCATTTTATGTATGATTTGAGCGCGTTGATTTATCTGAGATACTTTGTTGCATCAGAGGTCAATAAATATTGATAAAAATCGGTGATACTGAACTTTCTTCTTCCTGTGTTCTTGCTCCAATGGCCGGCATAAGCGATCTGCCGTTCAGGATGATCAACCGTGCTCAGGGCTGTAAATTCGCTTTTTTAGAAATGATAAGCGCCCGCTCGCTTGTTTATGAAAGCGGAAAGACCGGGAAGATGCTCAGCACAATTCCTGAAGACAGGCCTTTGGGCGTTCAGCTGTTAGGCAGTGACCCCCTAATGGTCCGGCAGGCAGTGGAAAGACTGAGGGAATACAGTTTCGATATTATTGATTTTAACGCCGCCTGTCCCGCGGGTAAGGTCACCAGAAAAGGACGCGGCGCCAGCCTGCTTAAAGACCCTCGTAAATTACGGGACCTTCTAAAACTGGTTGTTGAAGGTTCTGACGTTCCTGTAACTGTTAAGATAAGGGCGGGATGGGATCAGGATTCCGTAAATGCTAAAGATGCCGCACTGCATGCCAGGGATGCCGGAATAAGCGGTTTATTTATTCACGGCCGTACAAAGGCACAGCGTTACAGCGGCACGGTTGATTACAATGTGATTAAAGAGGTTAAGGACGCGCTCGATATACCTGTAATAGCAAGCGGTGATGCTTTTTCGCCTCAACTGATAAAAAAGATGTTTGATGAGACAGGTTGTGACGGAGTTGTGATAGCAAGAGGAGCTCTGGGTAATCCGTGGATATTCAGGGAAACATCAGAATATCTGAAAAACGGTGTGACTCCGCAAAGACCCGGCACAGAAGAGGTCATAAAGACAATGCTGGAGCATCTGAACCTGTATGCCGGATTCTATGGTGAAAAAACAGGCACAATTATATTCCGGAAATTCTTTGCATGGTACTCCAGGGGTGTTGAAGGGGTAAAACCTTTAAGGGAGAAAGCATTCCGGGCAAATACAGAACAGCAGATGTCAGATACTATAAAGGAACTTTACGATGTTATGGAACTTGGCCCCTACCCTGCCTGAAGCACCCGGATCCCGAATTTTCCCAGTTCTACTGTTAAGGCGCACAGAGGCAGGCCCATGGCATTATAATAATCACCTTCAATTTTATTAATAAAAACGGCCCCTAAACCCTGGATCGCGTATCCGCCGGCCTTGCCGACAGATTCATTCGACTTAAGGTAAGCTTCGATCTCTTTAGTTGAGAGTTTTCTGAAGTGGACCTTAGTCTGAACATATCTGGAAACGCATTTACCGCTTTCTGTGTCAAGAACAGTGAAGCCGGTAATGACTTTGTGAGTTCTGTTATTAAGCATCAGGAGCATTCGTCTTGCGTCTGATATAGACAAAGCCTTGCCGAGTAATTTACCATTTATGACAATAAAAGTATCAGCCGCGATTATTATCGCGTTCCTGTGCCTGCCGCTGACTGACTTAGCTTTGTTAAGAGAGAGAAACTTCGCCAGCTGTCCGGGGTTTAGGCCGGAGTTCATGTCTTCAATGTAATCGCCGGAGTCAACAATGAACCTGAGGCCTGTTTTTTTTAATATTTCTTTTCGTCTCGGAGATGTTGAAGCAAGTATTATTTTTTTCATATCAGCTTAACCCGGCAGTCAGTGTTTCAGCATAATTTCAGAAACCTTTTTTATCACTGCTCCACCAGCTCAACCCTCCTGTTCTTTGCCCTCCCCTGCTCATTTTTGTTTGACGCAACAGGAGACAGGAATCCTACTCCCCGGTAAATTAGCCTGTTCCGGTTTATGCTGTAATCAGTTACGAGCATATCAGCAACAGCTTTGGCCCTTTTCCTGGAGAGGTCCATGTTGTAATCAAAGGCACCCTGATTATCGGTATGGCCTACTACAACTATCTTTAAGACGGAGTTGCTGTTAAGCAGTTTGCCTATTTCGACCAGAGTGGGTTTTGATTCCGGTTTTACTTCTGTCTTGTCTGTATCAAAATATATTCCGTACAAAGCGACCCTGCCCGTATCTGACAATGACTGAGCCATTGCATTGGCATCCACTTTAACCATTCCTGTCTGCATGGCACGGCTCTCTATGATATCAATCTGTGTATAGATGCGGTTGCGCCTGGGTCCGCCCTCTGAAGAGTTTAGAACAACATAGAGAGCTGCATGTATATCTCCCTCCGGCCTGGTCAGCCTCGCGGCAAAATATCGCTGGTCACTGTAATTTTCTGAAAAGCCGCAGCAGTATTCAACAACAGTATGATTAAAGCCGCGGCCCCCGCATTCTTTGTTAACGCACTGGTACAGAATATCAAAGCCTGCCTTTTTCATCTCTGATTCATAGTTCCTGAAAACCTCGAGCGTCGAACGGCCGGCCGGTGTTTCGTATGTTACGCGGGTTATGCGCCCTTCCAATACCGGACTGCCCGCCGGACGAGTATTTGCCTTTGTTACTTTTTCGGTTATCAGGGTGAATTCGTCAAACTCTTTGGTTATGTACCGTGTAATTGATGAGCCCTCATAACGGGATATCAGGGGATGATCACTGCTGCCTTTGATATCTCCAGCCATGGAAACGGCAGCTGATAGGATAATAAAACACACAAGGCATAAAAGAGTAAGGATTCTATGTCCTTTTTTCATAGCAGCACCCCCCGGTTTTTTGATTAATTGATGGATCCAGAGTTATATCTTTACCTTCTTGATAATATCATAGGCATTATTCAGTTTAAGAGTGATTTCTTTTGCTTTTTCCCTGAGTTCCTCGCTTAGGTGATCAACCTTGTCAGGATGAGATCTCGATATCTTTTCTATATATGCTTTCTTAACTTCTTCTAATGTGGCTCCAGACTTTACGCCAAGCATATCATATGCCTCTGGTACTGATAAGTCTCTGCCTGCCCTGTCAGCTATATCTTCCTGTGAATGTCCGCCTGTGGAAGACCGGTGTCTGACATTCCTTCTGCTCGCGTTCCTGCGCCATAGGTAGAATAATACAGCGGCTGCGATAAGGTCATCAAAGAAAAAAGGATGAGCATCAAAAGGACTTATGATGTAAAATATCAGGAATGCCAGCCAGAAATAGTATGTTAAATTGGTCATTAGGATCCTTTGTACCGGATATTATAGCATTGACTGAAACTGTTTTTATTGACTTATTTCTGTTTCTCCTATATCGTAATTTAAATTGACATATCAGGCTATACCCCGGATTTCTCGAATCTATTTACTAAAATTAGAGGTATATTAAGGAGGCGTAATGATGAGAAATATTAAACTGCTGGTTCCCCTGGTCGTACTGCTGGTCTCTGTTGGATTTTACGGATGTCAGTCGGGCTTACAGCATAGTGAGAAGGGCGAAGCAGTGCGTCAGGCCTATTTTTTTAATATTGAAAAATTAATATCAGATTCTTTAGGCGAGTATCGAGGTATTGACGGATTCGGCACTGATTTTGATGTGCTTCCGTATAACTCACCGCCTGCCAAGACAACAACCAATGTGACAGATAACGGAGCGCTTTTAATAGAGCCGGGCGGCTGGATCAAAATAGATATTCCTGAGCAATTCAGAGGTGGAGGGTATTTACTGGAATTCCATATTCTCTATGACACGAATGAAAATGACGATAATACCGAGGCGCATTTTCTGCTCGAGGATGTAGATGGTAATATGATCGCGCAGGGTGAAATTAAGCCCAATGGTTCGGACGGTAATATAGATGCACACCAGACCTTTACACTTCAGGCAGACCTTACCAATTTTTCCGGAACAGCAAGTGTGACCCTGTTTAATACACACGACAGTATCAACCTGGAGATCAATAATTATATGGCTATACTTCCAATTGAGACGGCCAATGACGCCAATATCTTTATTGCTGACATCCGCCCCGCCTCAAGCCGTATTGACTGGACGGGCGCTGTATGGGCGGAGCCTTGGGATACTGATGATCTGAATGTCAGCATGCCTGATGGTTTCTGGGGCAATGATACCAGCTGTTGTGGCGGCAGTCTTCAATTTGACTTGTCTGATGTTGTATCTTCCATGACCCAGCCTGTTCTCGAATTCAATTATGGAAGATCCAGTGCTGATTCTGATATGTCTGATGTTTCTTTATATGACGATGACAGTGACGAAATTATCTATATAGGGTCGAATTATGCTTATAGAGAGGATATGGGGCAAACTGGTATTGTGGACCTGACCCCATGGAAAGACAGCTCATCTTTCCGCTTCAACATTGATAATCGTTCCTGGCTCAATCCGTTTCTAAAGATATTTGATGCTGCCGCAAGCAGCTCTGCAGTTCTTCTTGATGTAAGCCTGACAGGACGGGAGTATGTCAGCAACAGTGGTAAGTTCCGGTTCTTCGCGACTTCGGATGACTATCCCGCTGGAGGAATAACTACAGATAATATAGAATACGACGCACCACATTGGCTGGCAGACCCTTCTCGCGCACCGCTTGGAGCGGCTGGAACACTTGTATTCAGCATTCCGCCGGCAGTCAGCTCTTTCAGCCACCCGGTGATGGAGATAATGCATTTTGCCGTTGACAGTCAAGGTATTACTGTAGAGGGAGATTGTGGTGAAGACTGTCCCAGTTATTTCCCTATAGAGTTTTATCTGTATGACGAGTCTGACAATGAAATAGCCCATGTATTTTTTGATGAATGGGAAGACGCCGCAGGCGGAATGCTTAAGAACCAGATACCTCTTGAGCAATTTAAAAGTTCAGCGACCATGAAAATAGTTGTTCCCTGGGCTGAGGACCGCTGGAGCCAGATGGCGTTCCCGCCGTTCATCAAGATATTTGACAGCGTTAATTGATTCTGTGTTTTGAGATTTCCTGAAAGCCCGCCTTTTTGGCGGGTTTTTTTTGGAAAGAAAACAGATCGATGTTCCGGCAATTTGCAAGTGGAAAGAAGCCTGCCTTCCCTGCTCTACTGTTCCTGTCTCTGTGCCTTGACAGACAGGTAATAAGCAGCCATTAGCACAATGATCACTCCGGCGCTTACACCCATTTCATAGAGCTTATCAACAGGAGTATGTTCCATTATGGAGGTCTGTGCTTCTATGAGGAGAATCCTTCTGACAGCCGCGATCATGCCGATAGCGAGAAAAGGGCCTAATGAGAACTTCTGTTTCTTCAGAAACCTGATGACGGTCCATAAAAGCTCAAGGATAATAAGAGCAAGGAGAACATCGTTTACAAGGACTATCATAGACGCACGCGTAGGAACGAGTACATTAAGTGACGCGAAATAGAGTATAAGTCCACACGCGACAAGCAATAATAATGCTGCGATAACGTGGAATAGCACGTCGATTTTAATCAGGAAAACCCGGAATATTTCTGTGAGGCCTGTCTTTTTTATGTCCATATGGAAATCAGTGTAAGCCTAATATATCAAGAAAACATACATGACTGGTTTAACATACACTTCCACTATTGTCAATCAGAGCCTGTCCCTGCTTGTCAGGGATCGCCGGAATAACACAATCACTCTTGCATTATGGGGATTTTTTGGTATAATTTAAAAAAAGGATAAGGAAAAATATGGATCCTGATTACAAGGAAATGAATATCCAGGTTGACGGCATCACTTGTACGGCGTGTGCCATTGACATGGAAAACATACTGCTGGGAAAACAGGGGATACTGGATGCATCGGTAAACTACAGGAATGGAACAGTTAATGTCAGGTATGATCCCCAAAAGACTGATGACAGACAGATCTTTTACAATGTCAGGAAGCTTGGTTTTAAAGCAAAAAAAATATGAACCGCGATTCCCCAATGCCGGACCGCTTCTGAACTGACAGGCTCTAGATGGACGGATAGACTTTCCTGTCAAGAACAATATTTTTCATATACTGCTTGTAATCAATATCTCCGGATACGACCTCAAAGAAATATTTACAGTACTTGGCATTCCTGCTCATTTTGGAAAGCGCACGGGAAAGTGTCTTCGGCCGAAAGAGAATCCGTTTGACAAGGTATGCCTGATTCAGGAAGGCGCCGATATTTTTCCTGATCTTGCGGTTGTAAGTATTCACCCGGTCAGTCCCTGACAGAATGGCATCAGCGGCCAGTTTGCCGCTTAATATCGCGAAATATATACCTTCGCCTGTAATCGGCTCCACAAACCCGGCGGCATCACCAGTAAGAAAAATATTATTTCCCGCCGGTTTTCTTATGAGGTTTTGTAAAGGGACAGGAAAACCCGCAATGCTGCGGACCAGAGAGCTGATGTCACATTTGCAAACGGATCTTAAGAAGTTCAGATAAAGGTCTTTCAGGCTCTCTCTGTTTGCGTGGATCAGGCCCCCCATCCCGACGGTCGCAAACTTTTTTTTGGGGAATACCCATCCGTACCCCGAATTCATAAAGCCGAAATACAGTTTTGGATATAAACCGGTATTATCATCAAAGCAGTTGAGGTCTTGATAATCAATGTCAAGCTCCAATGCCATTGCAAAGTGTTTTTTCTTTTTAACACTGTAAAGTGATTTACGGACAATACTGTTTGCCCCGTCTGCACCTATTATGAAATCCGCGGATATTTCAGTGCCGGAATCAGTTGTAATTCGGGTTCCGTCAATATGAATGACTTTTTCACCATTAATTACAGAGCATCCCGAGGCTTTTGTGATATTTAAAAAATGATCATCAAATACAGACCTGTCAACAGAGTGCAGTCTGCTGGATGGATGGGCGTAAACACAAATTTTACCGGCATCTGAGTGATATATCCCCATCGTGTCAAAGGTAAGCTCAACAAGCGAATCAGGTGGCTCATTGCCGTATACAAGTTTAAGTAAATCGATGGTCTTTTCAGTTATGATACCGCCGCATAATTTCTTTCTCGGGAATGCCGCTTTATCAATAATTACGGTTCTTTTACCAGCGAGTGCCAGGGTATGGCCCGCTGCAGCGCCGGCGCAGCTGCCTCCGACAATTGCCACGTCATATTTGTTCATCATGCCCATCCGTTATTATATCGGCTCTACAGATTTATTATGGAAACTTGTACGTAATATGCGCTGCTGATCGTTATTTCCCGACAAGTCGGGAACTGACGATCATAATAAGAAGCTAAAATCAAGAGGACAGGCAGAATATTACTATCTACCAGACAATGTTTACCGCGTCCTCGACAACTTCTATCTGAACCGGAAGAGTACCGAAATAATCTCCGTCTATTTGCACGTGTACATATTCACTGGAGGTTATTTCCATTTTTGGATATTTTCTATATATTACGCCGTCAATGTACAGGTGTTTTTTTCTTATCACACTTAATATAAACCTTAAAAGACTTATTCGTGTTTCGCCCTGAAAAAGGCACAGATCAAGGGTTGGCTGGGTTACGTCTGCCTCAGGTGTGATCATGAATTTCCCGGCATAGTGCCTCGCATTACCTATGACAGCGGTAAAGCCTTTAAGGGTTTCCTCGGGAGTTTTTATCCGTATCAGCGGTGGGTCGTATTTTCTCAGCGCTTTAATGCCGGACAGCATATAAGCGCCTTTTCCATATCGTTCCTTTACTGCTTCATTAACGCCGTATACTGCAGCGGCGTCAAAGCCGATACCGGCCATCAGCGAAAAATAGTAACCATTTATTCTTCCAAGGGATATTTTCCTGGCATTTCCTTTCAACGCAAACTTTATGGCCTCTTCAATGTCCAGCGGGATGCTGAGTTCCCTCGCCAGGACATTTGTCGTACCCAGAGGAATTATTGCGAGAGGCGTTTCCATAATTTTAGGGCTGTTTGAGGAAAGTATGCCGTTGATAACCTCGTTAATAGTCCCGTCGCCCCCTCCTATCATTATCAGGTCAGTGCCCGCAAGTTTTTTGGCGATAAGCGCTGCTTCTCCTTTTTTCCGAGTTGTAAAGCTGGTGAGATTGACTCTTTTTTTTAGAAGCGTCTCAATTTTTTTGATCGCGCCCGGTTCCCAGTTCCCTGACGTGGGGTTAGCGACCAGGCTTACGTTTAAGGATTCCATCCAGTGTAAGAGTTCCTTTGCACGGTTTGATCTGATTAATCAGTACAGGCGTTTTCTGAAGGTATTTGATCAGGTCCTTTACTTCTCCGCCGGTAATAAAAAAAGCCCGGCCTCCATACGGAATCCCCCGTTTCTTGATCCGGGGCAGTCTGATATAGCCATATTTGCGGGTTACTACATATCCGGTGGTATAACTGGGATCGTCGGATATACACAGCTCCCCAATGATCATTGGATTCTTGTGAGCCTTACTGGCAAGAATTAAAGCTTCTTTTACAGTATCATTATTCAAGTCTATTTTTGAAAGTTTTCTGGAAAGAGTTGCTGACGCCTTTCCGGTTATTCCCATTCGTGTAACGCGGACTCCCCTGAGAAGGTCAGGTTCAAGCCTGACGCCGTCAATATCCATGAGCATGGCGCCTCGCATGGTGATCCCGATGTTGAGGGATTTATATGCTTCTTCAACGGCCCTCTCTGTTATTCCCACTGAAGTAAGAATCTTAAAGACAGATTTTTTAACGTCCCGGGGATCTCTGGTGCTCAGTGTACATAAAGGAAGAGATGATATTTTGTGTGTTTTTTCTCTGAGTTCCTCAATAATGAGGTTGATTTCATCGGCCCTGCCCTTTTCATGGAAAAGTGCTCGTCTGGTATACATCTGAACGATTTTTGATATGTCGGATCTGCTGTGAATACCCTCGGCGCCTGAGATATGAAGTCCCTGTTTTGACGCCCTCATCCTGACGCTGTATTTCTTTATCCGGGGCATTATATTTCAAGCCCCAAATCATTTATCATCTGCAGGTCCTGTTCCGGAGACCTGCCGGGTGTTGTAAGGTAGTTGCCAATCAGAAGCCCGTCTGCGCCGGCTGTAAAAATAAAAGATACAAGATCTCTTAAAGCCGCCGGCCTGCCTCCGCACACCCTGATCTCGCATTTTGGAAGGATAAGCCTGAAAACCGCTATAATTTTTAAGGCTTCCATCGGACTGACCGGTTCTTTTTCACCCAGGGGCGTTCCTGCCACGGGCGCCAGAAAATTAATAGGGACCGAGTCAACCTCAAGGTCTTTGATGAAAAATGCCAGATCGATCCTGTCATGCCACGATTCTCCCAGGCCGAAAATGCCCCCGCTGCAGACAGAAAGGCCGAGAAATTTGGCTGCTTCAATGGTTCTTATTTTATCCCTGAATGTGTGAGTAGTGCAGATTTCTTTAAAGAACGATTCAGAGGTTTCAAGATTGTGATGATATCTGTGAAGTCCGGCGTCTTTAAGGTCTTTAAGCTCTGATAATGACAACATGCCCAGCGTGGCGCACGGTTTAAGCCCGATTTTTTTTATTTCAGAGATGAAATTACATATTGTGGAGATCTCTCTGGCGGATGTCTTCTTTCCGCTGGTTACAATGCAGAATCTGGTAACTCCGTTTTCTTTTGCCGATACAGCAGACTCAAGTATCTTTTCTTTGTCCAAAAGGGGATAAACAGAGGCATTTGTTCTGCTGTGTGATGACTGTGAACAGAATGAGCAGTCCTCCGGACATGCGCCTGACTTGGCATTTACTATTGAACACAGGTCAATTTTATCGCCGTGAAATCCGACCCTGACTGAATTAGAAAGGCTGAGGAGTTCAAATATATCCTTATTCTGCAGCGTTAAGAGACTAAGGACAGACGCCCTGTCAATGCCGCTATATGTTTGATCGTATATATGATGTCCGGCATCCACATGCCGGAATCCAGCAATTGCCATCTGTTATTATTAATCCTATTGTCACTCTTGTCAATACCGCTGTATACCGCCGTATAGCAGGTAAACATAAAGTATTAGTTTAAGTATTGTCTATATTACGTCAATTTCATTGAAAATATAGAGTATCGCCGACTTCAGTACGCTACTTTCTGTTTAGGCGAATGAATACCGAAAACAAAAATTGACACTTGTCTCACAGAAATTGATTTTAAAGAGAAAATTTTCTTTAAACCGCGTCCCGAACAAAGAGGAGATACACTGAATTATCACTGTCTCTTCCGGCAAAAGGAAAGAGAGGTTAGATAGCGGGGAACTTATTTCTTGTTTTTATGTCTGTTTTTCTTAAGGAGCTTTTTATGTTTGTGCTTGCTCATTTTCTTTTTGCGCCATTTTGAGACACTGCCCACTTAATCACCTCCATTTAATTATAGATAGAGCCTCTTGCAAAAATCTTTGTTCGTCATTCCCGAGGTTTTTATCGGGTCGAAGCGACTCTCGCGTAGACTCGCATCGAGAATCCAG
>CAZNPC010000057.1:0-12409 GCA_964574765.1 uncultured Nitrospirales bacterium
ATATAATGGAAGGAAGACACCCTGTTGTCGAGAGGTTGTCAAGCGGTGATAAATTCATTCCCAATGACTCTATACTTGATACGAAGGCAAATAACATATCAATAATAACCGGGCCTAATATGGCCGGCAAATCGACCTATATGAGGCAGGTGGCCTTAATTGTTCTCATGGCGCATATCGGCAGTTATGTTCCTGCCAGAGAGGCGGAAATAGGTATAGTTGACAGGATCTTTACGAGGATCGGGGCCTCTGACGTTATAACCAGGGGACACAGCACGTTTATGGTAGAAATGATCGAAACAGCGAATATCCTTAACAACGCGACAAGAAAGAGCCTTATTCTGCTGGATGAGGTCGGACGGGGGACGAGTACATTTGACGGTATCAGCATTGCGTGGGCGGTTGCCGAATATATATCCAAGAACCTTATGTCCAGAACCCTTTTTGCCACGCATTACCATGAGCTTACGGAACTTTCATTGTGCCTTGAAGGGGTGCGCAATTTAAATGTAGCTGTAAAAGAGTGGGGGGATGAAATAATCTTTTTGAGAAAAATAGAAGAGGGTACGGCCGACAAGAGCTACGGCATTCAGGTTGCCAGACTTGCGGGCCTGCCGGACGATGCACTTATAAGAGCCAGGGAAGTCCTTTCAAACCTGGAAAAATCAGAGCTTAATGAACTTGGGGCGCCAAAACTTGCTTATAACTCTGAAAGCGGTTCTTCCGAAAATGCCGGCAGAGGACAGCTGGATCTGTTTGCGACGCAGGCAGACCCTGTATTAAAAGAACTCCTCGGCCTTGACGTTATGAGTATGACGCCGGTTGAAGCGCTTAATAAACTCTACGAAATGAGGAGAAAGCTGTCTGAAAAAGAAAGCAAAGAGAAATGATCATATCGCCTTGACTTTTATTTTTATTATCCATAAACTTTGCTCAAATACAGGGGGGTAGATGGGCCGTAAAATAATTATTGCAGACGAAAGCATAATCATTCAAAAAACTGCTGAGCTTGTCCTTTCCGGAAAGGATTATGCCCTGGAATTCATACCTGACGGTGAAGAGGCACTGCGTATGATAAAGGATATGGTCCCTGATGTTGTGCTTGCGGATGTGGATCTGCCGGATATGAACGGTTACGAACTGTGCAGTGCTGTTAAAAAGGACAGCGCCCTGAAGGATATACAGGTCATCCTGCTTGCGCCGGAAGCGGGTGGTATTGACGAAGAAAAATATAAAGAGTCCGGAGCGGACGACTATATTATCAAACCCTTTGAGCCTGACGAACTGCTAAGCAGGCTTGAGACTGCAAAGGCTTCTACGGATATTATCGCCGAACTGAAAGAAGAGACAGCGAGGCTCAGAAAAGAATTGAAGCACGCGGAGGAATCGGCGGACAAAAAGAAAAATGAACTGCTTAGCAAAATTGAGGCGGCCAACGATTCGGAAGAGGTAGTCACAAGATACAAGAACGAGATTCATCAGACCGATGAAAAGATAGAGATCCTGAATAAAGACATACTCAACAAAACAGACGACATAGAGAGACTGGAGGGTACTGTTGCCGGACTTAAAAAAACCCTGAAACAGACAGAGGAAAAGTATAACGGTCTCAGCGGCGAGCTTTCAAAAGAAAGAAACGCTTCAAAGGTGTTGGATGATATGGTTGCCGATCTCAGAGACAGGCTGAAGCAGGCTGAAGAGAAATCAAAGAAGCTCAACGTTGAGCTTCTAAGCAGAACAGATGACGTCAGTTCATCGGATAACATTATCGCGGATCTCCGGGACAAACTGAAGAAGGCTGAAGATGCCGGGAGCAGGAACAGGGAAATGATCGAAAAATTATTAACAAAGACCATACCTGAGGTATTGGAAGAAGTTGAGGAAGTACTTAAAAAGTCAATTGATGATACAATACCCACCGTCAAAAAGATATTAGCGGAGAAAATAGAAAACATAAATAAAGAGAAAAGCGAATAGAAAAGTTGCGCGTCAGGAGAACCTGAAGAATGATAGATAAGAGTTATAACCCGAAGGGAATTGAAGACAAGTGGTACAGTTACTGGCTGGAGAAAGGCTATTTCAAAGCCGACTCTGTCAGTGACAGGCCTCCGTTCAGCATAGTGATCCCTCCTCCCAATGTTACCGGCTCGCTTCATCTCGGCCATGCCCTGGACGTAACGCTGCAGGACATAGTAATAAGATGGAAAAGGATGTGCGGCTTTAATACTCTCTGGCTTCCTGGAACAGACCATGCCGGCATAGCGACACAAAACGTTGTTGAAAGAGAACTTAAGAAAGAGGGGCGGGACAGGCACAAGCTCGGACGCGAGGCTTTTATTGAAAAAGTCTGGGAATGGAAGGAACAGTATGGAGGCAGAATAATACATCAGCTCAAGCGTCTGGGAGCATCGTGCGACTGGGATCGTGAAAGGTTTACACTTGATAAAGGCCTGTCGAGGGCGGTAAGGGAAGTATTTGTAAGATTATACAGCGAGGGACTGATATACAGGGGTGATTACATTATTAACTGGTGTCCCAGGTGTCATACAGCATTGTCTGACCTTGAGGTTGACCATGAAGAAAGGGAGGGTAGTCTTTATTACATCAGGTATAAGTTCGTAGATGGGGAAGGACATATAGTTGTTGCGACTACCAGGCCTGAGACGCTTCTGGGTGACACTGCTGTAGCTGTTAATCCGGAGGATGACAGGTATAAGGATCTTGTCGGAAAAACATTGAGATTGCCTCTGCTGGGCAGGGAGATCCCTGTGATCCCGGACGAATTTGTTGATACGTCATTTGGTACAGGCGCGGTTAAGGTGACGCCGGCGCATGATCCCAATGACTTCGAAATAGCGCAAAGACACAACCTGCCCTTTATAAAGATTATGACAGGTGAAGGTGAAATGTCTGACGAAGCCGGGCCGTACAAAGGACTGGACAGGTTCGAATGCAGAAAAAATATTTTAAAGGACCTCGAGTCAGATGGTCTTCTTGCAGAAGTTAAACCCCATACGATTGGATTGGGGCATTGCTACAGGTGTAAGACAGTTGTTGAGCCGTATCTTTCCAAACAATGGTTTGTTAAGACCAGGCCGCTTGCGGATGAGGCTATCAAGGCGGTCAAGGAAGGCAGAGTCAGGATCATACCTCAGGGATGGGAAAACAGTTACTTCGACTGGATGAAAAACATAAAGGACTGGTGCATCTCGAGGCAGATATGGTGGGGACACAGGATACCTGTCTGGTACTGCGGTGCCATGACAAATCAGGCATGTAAAGACAAGGACGGCATTATTGTATCACTTGAAACGCCCGGGGAATGTCCCTACTGCGGAGATACCGGACTTGTTCAGGACGAGGATGTTCTTGATACATGGTTTTCGTCTGCTCTCTGGCCTTTTTCTACTCTGGGCTGGCCTGACGATACTGATGATCTCAGGACTTTTTACCCTACAAGCGTGCTTATCACCGGGTTTGATATACTTTTCTTCTGGGTGGCCAGGATGGTAATGATGGGACTGAAGTTTATGGACAAAGAGCCTTTTCATCATACATATATTCATGCCCTTATCAGAGACGCGAAGGGGCAGAAGATGAGTAAGTCCAAGGGTAATGTAGTCGATCCTCTGGAAATGACGGAGCTGTACGGCACCGATTCTTTCAGGTTCACACTTGCGGCTTTCGCGGCCCAGGGGAGGGACATTAAGTTTTCAGAAAACAGAGTTGAGGGATACAGGCACTTTATAAATAAAATATGGAATGCCGCGAGGTTTATTTTTGTCAATCTGAAAAAAGAGGACAAAATAGAACCCGTTGCCGGGTTATCCGGCTTAAGCCTTGCGGACAAGTGGATCTTAAGCAGGCTGTCCTCTGTTGCCGCGGAAGTAAACAGGACGCTTGAAGAATACAGGTTTAATGATTCCGCGAACATAGTTTACCAGTTTGTATGGCATGAGCTGTGCGACTGGTATCTGGAAATGATAAAGCCGGCACTTTTCGGGGATGACGCTGTGGCAAGAGGGGCGGCGCTAAGCACACTAGTGCATGTGTTTGAAACGTGCCTCGGTATCCTCCATCCTTTTGTACCGTTTGTGACTGAAGAGCTGTGGCAGGCGCTTCCAGTCGATAAAAAGGCGGAGAGCCTGTGTGTCCGTGAGTATCCCACAGAGAAAGACGGCATACCGGACCGGGAGGCCGAAGATAAAATGCGCCTGGTTATGGAGGCAGTGTCCGGGATCAGGAACATCAGGGGCGAACTGAACCTGTCGCCTTCTCTTGAATTAAGGGCAATTATAAGGACATCAAACGGAACCGGCGACGTGCTGAGTGAGAATATTTCATACATATCAAAACTGGCAAGGGCCAGCAGTATTGAAATAGGACAGGATGTAGATAAACCGGAGGATGCCGCGGTTTCTGTTAATCCCGCAATGGAGATATTCGTTCCTTTGAAAGGATTGTTTGATGTTGACGCTGAGATAAACAGGCTTAACAAAGAAATCAATAAGATAGAAGACAATCTTTTATTTATTCAGAAGAAACTCAGCAATGAAGATTTTATGAGTAAAGCACCTAAGGCAGTAGTTGATGAAAGTAAGGATAAGCAGGCGGATTATAACGATAAATTAAGTGCTCTTATGGGCAATATAGAAAAGCTCAGGCAATGGGGGAAACAGGATGGGTAAGAAAACTCTTGAACTGAAACATGGAGAAGCACAGGTAGTGGAAGGCGAATTTGTCAATGTAAAGCACAGCTCTGTTCGTACAGTGGAAGGGGGCCATATCGAACTCCAGCAGGTAGGGGCACTGACAATTGACGGAGACAGGATAGATGTCACACAGGGCGCGGTATCTGTTCTGCGGGGTGATGATATAAGTATGAACCAGAGTGTAAGCCTCCTGACCGTATCAGATAAATCTTCACTGAATTTTTCATTGTCTCCTGTATCTATCGCCAGGAATAAAATTGATATAAATAAAAGTGCTGTGGGAATGATGGTATCAAAGGAAATAAAAACCAAGAACTCTTCATCTTTGATAACTATCGCGCAAAAAGTAGAAGGAAATGTAAATACCCTGCTTGACTGGAGGTCGGCAGTTGCTATGGGTGTCGTAATTGGCGGAGTCCTCGGGTTGGCAAGACTCTTTATAAGAAAATGAAGAACATGGACTGCTTCGAATCATTCCTTCTCAATGCCCTTTCGGAAGATATTGGAATCGGCGATATTACATCAGATGCGATTGTGCCTGAAGCGCACAGGTCTGAGGCGGTCTTTATAGCTGAAGAGAATTTCATTCTGGCCGGCATACCTTTTGCTGAAAAGATATTCAGGCTGGTTAACCCGGAACTGAAGTTCACTGTATCAGTAAAGGATGGGAAGCCGGTAAAGAAGGGAACTGTCATTGCGCGGATCAGCGGAAACACCAGAGGACTGTTGACAGGCGAAAGGACTGCCCTGAACATTGTTCAGAGACTTTCCGGGATAGCGACGCTTACACGTAAATTTGTAACTTCCGTCAAAGGGACGTCAGTAAAAATTACCGATACCAGAAAAACAACTCCAGGTTTCAGGTTTTTTGAGAAATACGCGGTGAGGGCAGGAGGCGGCACGAACCACAGGTTCGGCCTCTATGACGGCATTCTCATAAAAGACAATCATATAAGAGCGGCTGGTAATATCAGGAACGCGGTAAAACTGGCAAGGAATAATTCACAACATATGCTCAAAATAGAAGTGGAAGCCGGCAGTATAAAAGAAGTGAGGGAATCCCTGTCCTCAGGCGTTGATGTAATTATGCTTGATAACATGACCCTCAGGGATATCAGAAAAGCTGTAGAGATAATTCATGGAAAAAGCCCCCATCCACTGATAGAGGTTTCGGGCGGCATAACCCTGGATAATGTAAGGAAGATTGCTGAATCGGAGGTTGACCTGATTTCTATAGGAGCGCTTACGCATTCATCAGCTGCCGCAGATATTAGTATGGACATTACAGAGCTGTCCGGTTAATTGACAAAGAGTCAATATAATCTTTATAATTCATCTGTTATAAAGCTCCAGGGGCATCATAATAATCCAAAGAGCTGAATTCCTTTAATGATACCGGACGGGAATTTGTGGGTTCTTTGGTTTTAATTTATTATGCAAATTGCAGTATCCGATATTCTTGAGGATGGTATTGAAGAAGACTTTGAGATACCGTTGACTGTCGAGGGAATAGGGTTTCAGGATAAGGTCAGGGTTTCTTTAAAGCTCTCAAGTACTCCTGGCCATTCCCATGAAGACTTTGTGTGAAAAGGGCTGCCGGGGTATATGTAAGATATGCGGTCAGGATATGAATAAAGTGAACTGCGGCTGTACTGCCGTGGAAACGGATCCCCGTTTGGAGCCGTTAAGAAAATTCAAAGAATCATTTAATAAGAGAAAGGAGTGAAAAATGGCTAATCCTACAAGCAGGCACACGAGGTCCAGAAGGGACAAGAGAAGGGCCAACTGGAAGCTTAGTGCGCCTAACATAATTGAGTGTAAAGACTGCAATGAACCTTCGCTGTCCCACAGGGTATGTCCCAGCTGTGGAACCTACAACGGCAAAAAGATAATCGAGGTTATCGAAAAAGAAACTGTATGAGGATTGCTCTTGACGCAATGGGGGGAGATTATGCCCCGGCTGTAACCGTAGAGGGGGCAATTGAAGCTGTCAATCAGTTCAAGGACCTTTCCGTAATACTTGTGGGTAATGAGGCAGAACTGATCAACGCCCTGAAAGACAGAAGGTACCCCTCAGATTCTATTACGATCAGGCATGCCTCACAGGTTGTAGGAATGGATGAGGCAACCCTGTCCGCGCTGAGGCGGAAAAAAGATTCATCAATTAAGGTCGCGGTTGAGCTTGTCAAGTCGGGTGAGGCTGACGCGATCGTAAGCGCCGGCAACTCAGGAGTGGTTATGGCAAAAGCGCTCTTAACCCTTGGCAAACTTCCGGGTGTGGACAGGCCCGCGATCGCCGCTGTGATGCCCACTCTCAAAGGCCTTTTTGTGCTTATAGACGCCGGAGCTAACGTTGACTGCAAGGCAAATAACCTGTATCAGTTCGCGATCATGGGTGAAGCATACGCAAAGAGCATATTCAACATTGATGCGCCTAAAGTCGGCCTTCTGGGAATAGGTGAAGAAGACGCCAAAGGTAATATGCTGTCAAAGGAGACCTTTAAACTTCTGAAAGATTCCGGGGTAGACTTTATCGGCAATATTGAAGGTAAGAACATATTTATGGGTGACGTTGACGTTATAGTGTGCGATGGATTTGTAGGGAACATCGCATTGAAGATCAGTGAGGGTCTTGCTGAAGCAATACCGAAAATGCTCAGAAGGGAGATATCCGGCAGGGCGTCGGGAAGGATAGGATATTTCTTTTTCAAAGACGCTCTGAGGAGTTTCAAGAAGAAAACAGATTACTCGGAATATGGCGGCGCGCCTTTGCTGGGTATCGGCAAACCATGCATAGTCGGCCATGGGCGGTCTACCGCCAAGGCCATAAAGAACGCATTAAATCTCGCTGGAGAGTTCTGCAGAAAAGGAGTCATTGATATTATAGCGTCTGAATTTCGTTCAAAGGACCGGAATAAGGGGAAAGTTTGCAATTAAGAAGCATTATAACCGGGACCGGTTCTTACGTGCCGAAAAGGGTCATGAAGAATGTTGATCTGGAGAAGATGGTTGATACTTCAGACGAATGGATCACGGAGAGGACCGGGATCAAGGAAAGAAGGATAGCGGGAAGCAAACAGGCGGCTTCAGACCTGGGTATCGAGGCCGCTAAAAAGGCTCTTGAAAGTGCAGGCGTAAGGCCAAGAAAAATCGATATGATCATGGTCGCCACCGTAAGTGGTGATATGCCTGTTCCGTCTACAGCGTCTTTTATACAGGATAAGCTTGGGGCAAAGAATGCCGCCGCGTTTGACCTCAATGCCGCGTGCAGTGGTTTTTTATACGGCCTTGCAATGGCTGACAGTTTTATAAGAGCCGGAAGTTTTAAAAAGATCCTGCTTGTAGGAACTGAAGTTCTGTCCCGGTTTACTGACTGGGAGGACAGGTCTACATGCATATTGTTCGGTGATGCCGCCGGAGCAGTGGTTGTCGAACCTTCCATGGGAGACAGCGGTATTCTGTCAACACAACTCCATTCAAATGGAAGCATGTGGGACCTTCTTTATCTTCCGGGGGGCGGTTCAAGGTATCCGGTATCCAGGGACACAATTAAAGAAGGCGTTCATTATCTGAAAATGAAAGGGAACGAAACCTTTAAGGTTGCAGTAAGGACCCTTGAAAAACTGGTTGTGGATACATTAAAGGCAAACAAGATCAAGCCGTCGGAACTGTCGCTTCTTATTCCGCATCAGGCGAATTTAAGGATAATCATGGCGACTGCCAAAAGACTTAAAATACCAATGGACAAAGTTGTTGTGAATCTTGACAGATACGGTAATACATCAAGCGCGTCAATACCCATGGCCCTTGACGAAGCGGTAAGGACCGGGAGAGTGCGCAAGAATGATTACATACTTCTTGAAGCATTCGGGGGCGGACTTACGTGGGCATCTGTTCTTATAAAATGGTAACGCTATGAAAATGAATATAATGTATAATACACTCTATATCGGAGGTTTGAATGGATTATTTTCTTAATGAAGAGCAGGTAATGATACGAGATCTGGCCAGACAGATAGCTGACGATAAGATAATGCCTGTCAGGGCGGAACTTGATGAAAAAGAAGAGTTTCCCTGGGATATTTTGAAGGAACTGGCCCAGTCGGATTTCTTCGGCCTGTTCATCCCTGAGGAATATGGAGGACTTGGAAAGGGCGCGTTTGAGCTGGCAATAGCGGTTGAAGAGTTAAGCAGGGCATGTCTTGGTGTATCAACGACATTTGCTGCGAATGCCCTTGGAACATATCCTCTTATTCTTTTCGGAACGGATGATCAGAAAAAGAAATATCTGCCTGATATTGCTTCCGGGAAAAAACTGGTTGCTTTCGCGCTTACCGAGGCAAACGCCGGAAGTGACGCGGCAGGAGTTCAGACAACCGCCAGGCTTGATGGCGATGAATATGTTCTTAACGGAACAAAACAGTGGATAACAAACGGCGGAGAGGCTGAGATCTACACTGTAATAGCAATGACTGACAAAAGCAAGGGGCCAAGAGGTTTTTCAGCTTTTGTAGTGGAAAAGGGGACTCCTGGATTCAGCTTTGGTAAAAAAGAAAACAAGATGGGGATAAGGGCTTCGGTTACAAGGGAACTGGTATTTGATAACTGCCGTATTCCTAAAGAAAATATTATAGGTAAACCTGGAATGGGGTTTATTGTCGCTATGAAGACCCTTGACAGTTCCAGGACAGGAGTCGGCGCTCAGGGTGTCGGAGTCGCTCAAGGTGCGTTTGACGCCGCTGTAAAATACGCAAGCGAAAGACACCAGTTCGGTCAGCCGGTGATCAGCTTTCAGGCTGTCCAACACCTGCTTGCCGACATGGTGACCCAGATAGAAGCCGCGAGGGCCCTTGTTTATTCTGTTTCAAAATTCATTGACAGCGGAGCAAAGGATGTTACCAAAGAATCTGCAATGGCAAAGGTCTATGCTACCGACGTGGCTATGAAGGTGACAGTAGATGCGGTCCAGGTCATGGGCGGTGCCGGCTATATGAGGGAATACCCGGTTGAAAAGATGATGCGTGATGCCAAGATCCTTCAGATATTTGAAGGGACCAACCAGATACAGAGGAACGTAATAGGTCAGGCGCTAATAAAAGAAGCGATCAAGATGAAGCAATAAATTACCCCGGGACTAAAAAGGAAGCCATTTCTTCCAGGTGCTTACCGGATAGTCCGCTTTTTTCCATTCAGTTATCCCCTTTTTCATTACGATCGCGTTTTTGTATCCCATATCGATAAAACAAAGAACTGTGCAGTCTCAAAAAGACGGCCGTTTTCCCGACGATACAGGGTTTACCTGCGATAATCTAATATCGTATAATAATCAGCCGACTTTCCGAATAAATAAATAATTCAGGAGGAAGATAAGCGTTGAACATTGTCGTATGTATAAAGCAGGTTCCTGATACAGCGGAAATAAAGATCGATCCACAGACAAATACTCTTATGCGTGAGGGAGTACCCAGCATAATAAATCCATTTGACCTTAACGCTCTTGAGGCGGGACTGCAGATCAGGGACAATATTGGAGACTCCAGGGTAACTGTTCTGACAATGGGGCCCCCGCAGGCCGAGGCGTCGCTCAGGGAGGCGGTGTCGATGGGTGCGGATGAGGCGGTGCTTCTTTCAGACAGGGCATTTGCCGGCTCTGATACATGGGCAACGTCGTACACTCTTGCACTGGCCATAAAAAAGACAGGCGCTGATATTGTTATTTGCGGTAAACAGGCAATAGACGGAGATACGGCACAGGTCGGCCCTGAAACAGCTGAATTTCTGGATATCCCCCACATAGCGTATGTCAAAAAAATCGAAGAAGTTAAGGATGGCCGGATAAGAGTCCAGAGAATGATGGACGAGGGTTATGATATTGTTGAGTCTTCTCTGCCGGTACTGCTTACCGTTGTAAAAGAACTGAATGTTCCCCGTATGCCGTCATTAAAAGGCAAGATAGCCGCCAAAAAGGCTGAGATAAAAAAAATGGATGCCAGGGATATTGGAGCTGATGAGGGTTCCCTTGGACTGAAAGGGTCTCCGACACAGGTAAAGAATATTTTCGCGCCGAAAGTAAAATCTGAAAGAAGAATGATCGAAGGCTCTCCTGAAGAACAGGTCAATGAACTGGAAAAAGAACTAAAGAGGTTGCGATGTCTATAGTGGTTGATAAAGATAAATGCAATGCCTGTGAGACCTGTGTCAGCTCGTGTCCTTTTGACGCTATTGAGATGAAGGATGAGAATGCTTATATTAACGAATATTGCAACGAATGCAAAGCATGCCTTGAGGTCTGCCCGGAAGGAGCCATAAAGGAAATAAAAGATACAGAACACAGAGTCCAGAGCACAGAACACAGACAAAAGCTGGAGGATTATAAGGGAGTTATGGTTTTTGCGGAGCAGAGAGAAGGTGAATTAGCTTCGGTTTCTCTTGAACTTCTCGGCATTGGCAGAAGGCTCGCTGATGACCTTGACGCTGAACTGTCAGCTGTTCTTCTTGGCGTTGATGAGACTAAGGCACAGGAGCTTATTAAGTGGGGAGCTGACAGAGTGTATCTGTGCAGTGATCCGGAACTGCGAAAATTTAATGATGATTCATACGCACAGATATTGTCAAAACTGATTGAAGAGTGCAAGCCTTCCATAGTTTTGTCCGGCGCGACACCTATCGGGCGGTCGTTTATACCAAGGGTAGCGGCACGGCTCAGGACAGGGTTGACCGCTGACTGTACTACGCTTGAAATTGATAAGGAAACAAAGAACCTGGTCCAGATAAGGCCGGCTTTCGGCGGAAACATAATGGCTGCGATATTATGTCCTGACTACAGGCCCCAGATGGCGACGGTTCGTCCGCGGGTTATGAAGAAAGGTGAATATAACGAATCAGCAGACGGCGAGATTGTGAAAGTTAAGTCAGACGGTCTTACTTCAAGGACAAAAGTACTCAGTACTGTTAAGGAAGTGTCTGACGTTGTGGTAAACCTGCATGAAGCGGATGTAATAGTTGCCGGAGGCAGGGGAGTTGGAAATGCCGAAGGCTTTAAACTGCTTGAGGAACTTGCCGGCGTACTGGATGGGGCAGTCGGGGCCTCAAGGGCAGCCATTGATGAGGGCTGGATAGCTTACAGTCATCAAGTCGGCCAAACAGGGAAGACGGTATGCCCCAGACTCTATATAGCATGCGGAATCTCAGGTGCTGTCCAGCATCTTGTCGGAATGCAGTCATCAGATATTATAATCGCCATAAACAGGAATCCCGAAGCTCCCATATTTGCTGTCGCGACGTACGGGCTTGTCGGCGACCTCTTTGAGATCTTGCCTCTGCTGATAAAGAAGATTAAAGAGGCAAAGGGCCAGGCGAATTAGCCGTGCCAGAGGCGGGTAAACTCATGGCTGATAGCTAATTAACTAAATAATGAAAAATGTCCGCCTTTACAGACCTCGGCGAGACGGGCAAAATTAACAATTATCAATATAAATTGAACTGCTTGAACAGCCTGCCCCGTGGTTCAAGTTCTTCTTGTGCTGTTCTACGGCATAGAACTTTACGGGGGTTTGAACATTTATGCCTTGCTCGTCACTGTTTTTGAGATATACTCGCACCGTGATCCCGTAGGGATTTTACGGGCTGGCTGAGGCGGGAGATCAGCAGATAACTTTTGCGACAAGTCCTGTACAGTCACAGGATGCGTTCTTTGA
>CAZNPC010000058.1:0-3706 GCA_964574765.1 uncultured Nitrospirales bacterium
CGTTTATGTGCGGCTTCACTCTCTCAAATTTCGCTTTAGCCATCTTGGCCTCCTTGTTGCCTTAATAAAAGTTATTAAGTTATCAAGTCATTAAGTTATTGTTATTTTAATTTCTTACTTCTTTTTATATACTTATTCCCCTTTAATCTTAGTGATAATGTCTTCAGAAATATTCTTCGGGATTTCAGCATAATGAGAGAACTGCATCGTATAACTGGCGCGTCCCTGACTCTTTGACCTCAGGTCTGTAGCATATCCGAACATAGAAGAAAGAGGTACCTGGGCGGCTATCACCTGGACCTTTGCCCTTTGCGTCATGGTCTGGATCTTCCCTCTCCGTGAGTTCAGATCTCCCATGACATCTCCCATATATTCCTCAGGAGTTACAACTTCTATGCTCATTATCGGCTCGAGAAGCACCGGCCTGGCTTTTTTCGCAGCATTTTTAAAAGCCATGGAACCAGCTATCTTAAATGCCATTTCTGATGAATCCACTTCGTGAAATGACCCGTCATACAGTGTAACTTTTACGTCAACTACCGGATATCCGGCAAGAACTCCGTCTTCAAGAGCCTCTTTAACGCCTCTCTCAACCGCAGGGATATATTCCCTCGGTATCGCACCGCCTACAATTTTATTTGTAAATTCAAAACCGCTGCCTGCCTCCAACGGCTCCACATCAATATATACATGACCGTACTGGCCGCGGCCGCCGGACTGCCTGACATACTTGCCTTCAGCTTTCACAGCGGATCTTATTGTCTCCCTGTATGCAACCTGGGGCTTACCGACATTCGCACCTACTTTAAACTCTCTCAGAAGACGGTCAACTATAATCTCAAGATGAAGTTCTCCCATGCCTGATATTATTGTCTGCCCGGTCTCTTCATTATATGAAACCTTAAACGAAGGATCTTCCTGTGCCAATTTTCCAAGCGAAATAAACAGTTTTTCCTGATCGACCTTGGTCTTCGGCTCAATAGCTACTGAAATAACAGGCTCGGGAAACTCAATTGCCTCAAGAGTAATCGGTTTATCCTCACTGCAAAGCGTATCACCGGTCAGCGTATGTTTTAATCCTACTGCAGCCACAATATCACCCGCACGAGCTTCATCAAGCTCCTCTCTCTTGTTTGCATGCATCTGCAGAAGTCTGCCTATGCGCTCTTTTGCTCCCTTTGATGAGTTATACGTGTAAGAACCGGCTGACAAAACACCGGAGTATACCCTGAGGAATGAAAGCTGTCCGACAAACGGGTCTGTCGTTATTTTAAATGCCAATGCGGCAAACGGCTCTTTGTCAGATACCTTTCTCTCTGTCTCTTTGTCTGTTTTTGTGTCTATTCCTTTTATGGGGGGAATGTCCAGCGGGCACGGCAGATAATCTACAACCACATCAAGAAGCTGCTGTACTCCTTTATTCTTGAAAGCAGCGCCGCAGAGTACAGGAGTCATCTTCAGCCCTATGGTTCCTTTTCTGATTGCAGCTTTAATTATGTCAGGCTCTATATCCTCTCCGGAAAGGTATTTTTCCATTATCACCTCATCAAAATCAGAGAGTGCCTCAAGCATCTTGTCCCTGTACTCAACCGCCACGGGAAGAATATCTTCAGGTATTTCAGTCTCGATGAGTTTTTCGTCCATGGAGTCTTCCTCAAAAAGATTTGCCTTCATTTTTACAAGGTCTACAGTTCCGATGAAATCGTCTTCTTTGCCTACAGGTATCTGGATAGGAACCGCGATCGCGCCAAGCCTTTCGATCATTGATTCAGTGCTCATGTAGAAATCAGCGCCTACCCTGTCCATCTTATTAATAAACGCCAGCCTCGGCACATTGTACTTATCAGCCTGTCTCCAGACTGTCTCAGACTGAGGCTCAACCCCGGCAACAGCGTCAAACACGGCAACAGCGCCGTCAAGCACTCTTAATGACCTTTCGACCTCTATTGTAAAATCAACATGCCCGGGAGTATCTATAATGTTAATTCTAAAGTCCCGCCAGAAACAGGTTGTGGCGGCAGACGTTATTGTAATGCCCCTCTCCTGTTCCTGAGGCATCCAGTCCATAACAGCAGTCCCGTCATGGACCTCACCCATCTTATATGTAACTCCGGTGTAGTAGAGGATGCGTTCGGTAGTCGTAGTCTTTCCGGCGTCTATATGCGCCATAATGCCGATATTCCTTGTCTTCGCCAGAGATGTTCTGGTCTTCTCAGCAGCTTGAGCCAATTTCATATCCTCTTATAATTACCACCGGTAATGTGCAAACGCCTTGTTGGCGTCCGCCATCCGATGTGTATCTTCCTTCTTTTTAACTGATGCCCCGGCACTGTTTGCAGCTTCCATAAGCTCTGCCGCGAGTTTTTCTCTCATTGATTTTTCCCCTCTTTTCTTGGAGAAACCAATTAGCCATCTAAAAGCCAGTGCGATTCTTCTCTGAACCCTTATATCAACCGGCACCTGGTACGTCGCGCCACCGACCCGGCGGGACTTCACTTCAACAACAGGTTTGACATTCTCCAGTGCTGACTTAAAAACCTTCATGGGGTCTCCACCTGTCTTATTCTGAATGATATCAAAAGCGCCGTAACACATTTTTTCAGCAATGGATTTCTTGCCGTCTTTCATTAACGCGTTGATGAATTTGCTCACCAACTTACTATCGTACCTGTAATCCGGCAATATCTCTCTCTTATCAATGACTCTTCTTCTGGGCATATTCTTCTACCTTATAAGATTACTTAGGCCTCTTAGCGCCGTATTTCGACCTGCTGCGTCTGCGGTCGGAAACGCCAAGGGTATCGAGGGCACCCCTTACGATGTGGTATCTAACACCTGGAAGATCCTTGACTCTGCCTCCTCTTATCAGAACGATCGAATGTTCCTGAAGATTATGGCCTACTCCGGGGATATAAGCAGTAACTTCCATTCCATTTGTCAATCTTATCCTCGCAACTTTTCTTAACGCTGAGTTAGGCTTTTTCGGGGTCGTTGTATAGACCCTCGTGCAGACGCCCCGCTTCTGAGGACATAACTTCAGCGCAGGACTCTTCGTCTTGTTGATTACCTTTTTTCTGCCCTTTTTTACAAGTTGTGCTATTGTCGGCATTTCTGCTCCATTAAATAAAAACAGTATTCCCTAACGATACTCTAAATAAGAGTTCGAAGGGGAAACTTAAAGAGTTTATCAGGGGAAAGAAATTTTGTCAATAGGGGGTATAGTTATCTTTCTATCAGTACAGTCCTATGCTCTGAAATGCCGGTCAATATCTCCAGAAAAAACCGAGAAGAAACGTAAAGACAACACCTTTTGAAAGTTCAATGTTTCCGGTCATGCGGAGTTTTTCCTCTCTTATGCGGATAACATAAATAACATTTTCAGCAAGCGGCAGGAGAAGCAGAACGGAAATATCAAGAAGATAAAAAAGAAAAATGGAAACAGCGCAGTAAGCTATCATTGTCCATCTGTAAAAGAGGCTTTTTCTGAGTCTTACACGGACCTTTAAAACCCCTGCGGTAAAAAAAATCAGCACGGCGAGATACAGCCTGATCTGCAAATCCCCTGTTATCACAAAATACACGGCAGGAGCAGACAGAACCAGCAGAGCAAAACCGGTTATTTCAGTAAAGAGATGATGCTCCCTGCCGAGGAAAAGCAGGAGAATATAGATAAACACAAGAGGAGAAAAAAATATAAAAACTTTTA
>CAZNPC010000058.1:3806-12267 GCA_964574765.1 uncultured Nitrospirales bacterium
AAAAGCAGGAGAATATAGATAAACACAAGAGGAGAAAAAAATATAAAAACTTTTAGTCCCTGATAAAAGAACGGGATCAAAAGAACAAGTCCGGCAAGACTGAAAAACACAAACCACAATATATGTTTCTTTTTCTTAACAGCATTTAGTGCCGATGAAAGAGGGCTTTTTGAATTGATCAACAGGGCAAGTCCCAGAACGGTCAGAAGTGTAACAACGGAATACTCACGTCCGGCCTGCCAGGGGCGCGTCAATAGGCCTGTGATAATTCCAGCGGCGCATGAGAAGATAAATACCGCCCATGACCCGTGCTCTTTAACAACCGGTATATTCATATTCAGGCAGACAGCTTCCCTATAAAGTCCGCCGCCCTCTCCGCGATAAACCCGGGGTGCCGAAGCGGCAGGTCATGCCCTGCTCCATCTTTTAAGACCCATATGCTTTTTTGCATTTTATTTGCCGCATATTGACCAGCCTCCCATGGAATTATCTTATCTTCGCCTCCGTGCAATATCAGCGCCGGAATGTCGAGCCCCGCAAGCATACCGCGTACATCGGCCTTCTGAAGATACTCAAGTCCATCAAGCAGTTCGTCAATACCGAATGCCTCTGCTGAATCAATCGATGATCTAATCGAGGCGGCTTCCTCAATATGCGGCAGCGCGGAATTTTCAAAGAACCCTGCCAGAACTTTCCTCGCATTTTTTCTTAAACCCTGAGCCATAGCGTGAACTGTCTTAAGGGGTTTGCCGAACCGGTAGTCAGCGTCAGAGCAGAATTTTGATGTTGAACTGATAAGTATCAGGCCCTTAATCAGGTGCTGACATGCGCAAGCAGCCTCGAGAACCGCGATTCCGCCGGCTGACCAGCCTGCAACAACGCATGGCTCGTTGATCTGCTCTACAAGGTTAATAAGTCCTGCCGCATATCCGGATAGTCCAACTGAATCCTTCCGGCTGTCAGAGGCAGACTGAAGGTCATGTATGGACACAGTTGTTACATCAAACGAAGAAAGCAGTTCGCGGCTTAGTGCGTCAAGTGATTCTTTTGGATTAGCCCAGCCGGACAGAACAATGATTTTTTTCATCTTGGAAATATCCCGTTTAAGATTAAAGTCTACCACACGTAAATCATTAGTGGGAATCCATGGAGCGGGTTAATATATAATAAAAAAACACACCGGCAAAATAAACTATGGGACCTCGAAAAGACAGAATAAAGAAAGCTTTTTCACGTTCAGCATCTACTTATGATGCGTATGCCGATGTACAGAAAGCTACAGCTGAGAATCTCATGGACCGGTTTGAGAGTCTGCAGCCGCGATCAATTCTTGAAATCGGCTGCGCAACAGGCAATTACACATTAATGCTCGTAAACAGGTTCCCTTCGTCCTCTATCACTTCCATTGACTTTTCAGAACCGATGATCAAAACTGCCCTGCCAAAGCTATCCGGCAGGGAAAATGTACACTTCATATGCAATGATGCTGAAGACTTCGCGGAAAGAACAAAACAGCGGTTTGATCTGATAACTTCCAACGCAACACTGCAGTGGTTTTCAGATCTCGATAAATCTGTCAGGCAAATAGCCGCCCTGCTTTCAGTCCGCGGATCATTTCTCTGCTCTATTTTTGGTTCACAGACTTTTTACGAACTGGGACTTGCCCTCAGCCATGCCTATGGCAGAGTGGTTACACTTCCGGCGCAGAACTTCCCTGAAAAAGATACCCTTCTCTCTTTATTTTCAGAAATATTCAGTTCTTTTGATATTGAGGAACTGAACTTCACTTACAAATATACGTCTACTCTCCAGTTGTTGAGGCATATCAGGAACACCGGCACTTCGGGCGGGTATTCCATACGGCCGTTAATACTGACCAGGTCCAGGATAAATGCAATGGATGAGTGGTTTACGCAAAATCACAAAGGCTGCATGGTAACCTATCAGGTCTTTTCAGTAAAAGCCGTCAGGTAAGTCTGCTTATTCCCCTATGATCCTGACCTTCATCTCGATTCTTTCATTTGGATTGTCACTGCTGTCCCTGGGCTGGCTGACTATTTTATCCACAGCATCCAGGCCTGATACAACCTCGCCGAAGACAGTATACTTCCCGTCAAGAAATGCCGCGTCAGCCACGCAGATGAAAAACTGGGATCCGGCACTGTCAGGATGCCCGGACCTTGCCATTGAAAGGATCCCGCGCTTATGCGGCTTTTTGCTGAACTCCGCCTTTATGGTATAGCCGGGACTGCCCATACCGTGCTTTGACTTATCCGGGCTTTTGGAATTGGGATCTCCGCCCTGTATCATAAAACCGGGGATAATGCGGTGAAAAGTTGTGCCGTCATAAAAACCGCTCTTTGCAAGCTTGATAAAGTTCTCCACATGCCCCGGTGCCACGTCCGGGAAAAACTTCAGCTCAATGTTTCCAAATTTCGTCTCAATTACAGCCCTGGGTTCAGACATTTTTTCAGCCTCCTCTTTCTTCTTTTCAGCAAAACATCCGGTACTAAAAAAACTCAGCACTAAAAAAACCACCAACACTTTAAAAGTTCTCATGAGATTTTGCCTCCGTTATATAACGAATGTTTACACGCTATAAATTATAGCAAAACACCATTGAAAATGGGATCTTTTTATGATAAAGTCATAAAAAAGGACAGCAATAAAGTCGAAACCGATAATTATTGTCGTCTTGAGCATACTTTTATGTATGCACTGTTCCGATTATAAAAAATGCTTAAACCCTTCACAGAATACATCCAGTTGATCTACGGTCTCATCTATCTTGTTGCTTCAATAGTGCTCATATGGAAAACCAGGAAAGTTAGCACGACTTCTTTGAAAGATATACTGTGGGCCTTTACCGGGTTTTCCATAATGAAGGCTTTATCCATATTGCCGGGATGGTCAATCGTAATGTCTCCCGAAACTTTGCCGCTGATAAACAATACACTGTCTCTGGAAGCTGTATTTATCATTGTTCTTGACACACTTCGTATAGAAGCTTCTGTAATTTCAAATGTTTTTCTGCTTCATTTCGGCATTGCCATCCTAGGTTATAAAACATCAATACGGATCAACTATAAAGTTGTTGCCGCTTTACTGGTTCTCGCTTTTTTTGTTTTACATCTGACAGGAATTATTTCCCTTGATACCACTGAGGAAATAAGCCGGAGAAGCTTTGGCTTTAACGGTGCTTTACTGGGTTGTGTAGGATGTCTTAACCTTTTTTATATTAAAATCAAAAAAAATACCGGGGAGAAGATTCTTCTTACCGGGCTGGTACTGTGCAGTGTTGCGCTTCTGTTTTATGCCTTTGCTGAAGGAATCATTTCAGAACCGGTCTTTGATATCCCGGTTAAACATATAAGAATACTGTCCGCCGCAGCAATATTATTATCCTCTTTCTTTATTACAGGCCTTCTGAAAGAAGAAAAAGGAAGAAGGATAGGCTATGTTTAGATGCCTCACCGCTATTGATTAAAGCCTGTCCGGCAGTAATTATCATGCACGTTTTTCAATGAAATATACCTCTGATCACCAAGCCGACTGCAAATTGCTTTTAAGTAAATCGCTGTGTGATAATAAAAGATGTCTGTCAATTTGACCCGTTTTCATAAACCAAGCAGGTATATAGGCAATGAGATAAATATCAGCCGTAAAATCGCTGACATTAAGGTAGCTCTCTGTTTTCCGGACACATACGAGATCGGCATGTCCCATCTGGGACTTAAGATCCTGTATTCGATAATAAACAATATTCCCTCTGCCTCGGCAGAAAGGGTCTTTGCTCCATGGGTTGACTACGAAGCGTTTCTCAGGGAAAAACAGCACCCCCTTTCATCGCTTGAATACAACCGTCCCCTTAAGGAATTTAATATAATCGGCTTCACACTGCAATACGAACTCTCCTACACCAACGTGCTTAATATGCTGGATCTGGGCGGGATTCCACTTAAGTCACAAGACAGGAAAAGAAATTATCCTCTTATAATCGCCGGAGGGCCGTGCTCTGTCAATCCACTGCCTCTGGCGCAGTTCATAGACGCCTTTGTAATAGGAGACGGAGAAGAGGCAATTGAGGACATCATAGAAGTCTATGATAATTTTAAATTGAAAAACACAAAGCCTGATTCGGCTCAGATATCAGCCGCGACAAACACAGGGATAAAAGAAAACCTGCTTAAAGCCCTTGCCGGATTAGACGGGGTATATGTACCGGCAGTTCATGATACAAAAAGCGTAAAAATAAGAAAACGTGTTGTCAGCAACCTTGATAAAACCCCGTTTCCTGAAGCTCCTGTTGTGCCTTATACTCCAGTAGTGCATGACAGGGTCACGGTTGAAATATCAAGAGGATGCACAAGAGGATGCCGTTTCTGCCAGGCCGGTATGATCTACAGGCCTTTGAGGGAAAGGTCTCTGGACACCGTGTTGTCCATCTCGAAAAACTCCATACCTAACACAGGCCATGAGGACATCTCTTTTGCCTCCCTCAGCACCGGAGACTACAGCTGTCTTCTGCCGCTTATAAAGAGCTTTAACAAAATATACTCCGGCTCTAATATTTCTACGTCCCTTCCCTCCTTGAGGGTCGGCTCGGTCAGCAGTGAAGTGCTTAAGGAAATAAAGAGCGTCAGAAAGACCGGTTTTACCATAGCTCCCGAGGCAGGTACAATGCGGTTGAGAACTGTAATAAACAAGGACTTCACAGACGAAGAATATATAGACACTCTGGAAAAGCTGTTCACCGAAGGATGGCAGACCATAAAGCTTTATTTCATGATCGGGCTTCCGACAGAGACCAAAGAAGATATTGACGGAATAATCCATATGTCCGAACTGGCATACAGAAAGGGCCGGAAAATATCCAAACGCCGCGTTAACATAAACGCCGGCATCTCGGCCTTTGTGCCTAAACCCCACACGCCGTTTCAGTGGAGAGGACAGATCAATGCCCGGGACCTGCGGTCAAGGCAGGACTTTCTGAAAAAAACACTTAAGAGGAAAGGTATCAATTTCAAGGGACAGCATGTAGAGACAAGTCTTCTTGAAGCGGTTTTTTCACGCGGAGATTCCGACTGCGCTATTCTGCTGGAGGCAGCCTGGAAAGAAGGGTGCCGGTTTGACAGCTGGTCCGAGCATTTTGATTTTAATAAATGGCTGTCAGCGGCAAAAAAAACAGGCATTGACCTATATGGATACGCGTCAAGAAATATTGATATTAACTCAGAACTTCCCTGGGGTTTCATTGACACAGGGATCAATGAGGAATTCCTCAGGTCAGAGTATGAGAAAGCCATGGCAGGAAAAATGACAGAGGACTGCCGTCACTCGTGCCATGGATGCGGACTAAACTGTGAGGATAACACGCAGACTGTGGATCGCGGATCGCAGAATGCGGAATGTAAAACATTAAACTCTGAATTCCGAACTCCGAACTCCGAACTCAAAATTCCAATCCCTAAGCCCAAATCCCTGGCTTCTAACAGAATAAGGGTAAAGTTTTCAAAAACAGGAATCCTGCGGTACCTGTCCCATCGTGAGGTAATAACCGCGTTTCTTCGGGCTTTGCACAGGGCAAAGGTGCATCTTGAATATTCCAGGGGCTTCCATCCCCATCCCAAGGTCTCATTCGGCCCCGCACTGCCGGTAGGAGTTGAAGGGTTAAATGAATATTTTGACATGGATCTTTCGTCTTCAGTTAATCCGGTTGAGATGAAACATAAAGTAAATGCCTGTCTGCCCGAAGGGCTTGAGGTCCTCAATGCGTTGCGGATACCGGGACAGAAAAAGTCTCTGGATGAATTCATAACACGTTATGAATATGAAATAAAACTTGACTGGCCCGCTGATGATACAGTGACTTCCTTTATGAACCTGCCTGCCTGTATGGTTTCAAGAGACCGGAAGCAGGTAGATATAAGACCTATGGTTGAAAGGGCCGAATTGACAGGCCCGGATCTAAAACTTACTCTGGTTGACGGCGCTGACAGCAGGGTAAGGCTTTATGAAATTCTGAAAGAGTTGTTGCAAAAAACAGATGAAACGATACAGACTATACAGGCAAGAAGGGTTCAGCTTTACGGCCTCATTGATAAAATGTGGTCAGAACCTCTGGAGAGCGAAAGAACATGGCTAATGAAATAATCGTTAATTCATCAATGGAAGAGACGCGGGTTGCCCTGTTGGAGTCGGGTCAGCTGGCCGAACTCTATATCGAAAGAAAAAAGGACGCGAGCCTTGTAGGCAATGTCTACAAAGGCAAAATCGTAAAGATACTGCCGGGCATGCAGTCGGCGTTTGTTGACATCGGGCTTGAGAAGGCCGCTTTCCTTCATGTCGCAGACGTTTACTCCAGTCTTGATTATTCTGTCTTTGGCGAGGACATAGAAGAAACAATCCCCCATCACCTCCCGATCGAGGACCTTCTACAGGAAGGAGAAGAGGTCATGGTGCAGGTATCAAAAGACCCTATAGGAACAAAAGGGGCGAGAGTAACATCATATGTTACATTCCCCGGCAGGTATCTTGTGCTTATGCCCGGAGTCGAACATGTCGGCATATCCAGAAGGATCTCCAATGAAGATGAAAGGGTAAGGCTAAAAGATCTTGTCAGCAGGCTGAAGCCGCAGAATGTCGGCCTTATTATAAGGACTGCCAGTGAAGGATGCACAGAAGAAGAATTAAAAAAAGACATAGATTTCCTTATGCTGCTGTGGGACAATATTGAGTCAAAAAAAGACAAGAGCAAGCCTCCTCACCTGTTATACAGCGATATAGACCTGGCATTCAGAAGCGTAAGAGACCTTCTTGGACATGAAGTCAGCAGGCTGATAATAGACTCCGAGGATGAATTCAACAACCTGAAGGAATTTGTTAATACGTATTTCCCTAAACTGATCCATAAGATTGAACTTTATGAAGGAGATGAGCCGATCTTTGACGCCTACGGCATTGAACTTGAGATACCAAAGACACTGGGGAAACGCGTATGGCTGAAATCCGGAGGTTACATCGTAATAGACCAGACCGAAGCTTTAACATCAATAGACGTGAACACAGGCAAGTTTGTCGGCAAGGCATCGCTGGAAGACACTCTGTTCAAGACCAACCTTGAGGCAGTCAGAGAGATCGCGTACCAGATAAGGCTTCGTAACCTGGGCGGAATAATCATAATTGATTTTATTGATATGGAAGTAGAAGAGAACAGGGAAAAACTGTTTACCGCGTTCCAGGAAGCGACAAACAAAGACAGAGTGAAAAGCACTGTACTTGAGGTGTCGGAATTCGGTCTTATTCAGATGACCAGGAAACGTGTAAGAGAAAGCCTGGGCAGAGTGCTGTGCGAGCCGTGCTCTTACTGTGAAGGCAGGGGATTTATTAAATCACCCATAACTCTTTGCTACGAAATCCTTAGAGAACTCAGGAAAATAGGCCCGAGAGTAAAAAACGGAAAAGTCATGATAACTGCCAACCCGCTTATAACTGACCTGCTTTACGAAGATGAAAGAGAGATTCTTGAAAACATTGAAAAAACAGACGGGTTTAAGACAATAGTAAAAGCTGATAAAAATTTCCATCAGGAATATTATGAAGTTGTAAGACTGTAAAACATATAGTTCAAAATAGTTCAATATGGCTCAAAGTAGTTTAAAATTGAACAAACTTGAACTACATTGAACAACCTTGAACAGTTTGACCGGCTTGATCGGTTTGAACTGTCTTTATACACCATGTCTGCCGCCGATAAATTCACAGAGTTAAAGAAGAACCTTAACCGTATGGGCCGGGTTATCATTGCTTACTCAGGAGGTGTTGACAGCACCCTGCTTTTAAAGGCCGCTTCATTATCAGGCCTGAATGAAATACTCGCTGTTACAGGCGCGTCTGAAAGTATTCCGGATGAAGAACTCTCATTTACTTCGGAAATAACTTCAGCGCTGAATATCAGGCATTCCATAATAAAGACAGACGAACTCAGAGACCGGAACTACTCAAGCAACCCTGGTGACAGGTGCTATTACTGCAAAAAAGAACTGTTCAGCAGGCTCAGACAGATAGCTGGTAAAGAGGATTTTACTTATATCCTTGACGGATCAAACGCAGATGATACTCAGGATTGGCGTCCCGGCAGGCGCGCTTCTTCAGAACTTGGCGTGATCAGCCCTCTTGTGGATGCGGGTCTGAGCAAAAAAGAGATCCGGGATATATCCCGGAGTCTTGGCCTGTCGACATGGAACAAGCCTGCAACACCCTGCCTTTCCTCCCGTTTCCCTTACGGTGAGAAGATCACGGCAGACGCGCTGCAGCAGGTAAACCGGGCTGAGTATTTTATAAGGTCTTTCGGGATAAAAGAGCTAAGGGTCAGGCACCATTCTGATACAGCCAGGATAGAGATCAACCCTGATGAGTTCCCGCTTATAATGGATGAAGGAATACGAAATAAAATAACAGC
>CAZNPC010000059.1:0-2516 GCA_964574765.1 uncultured Nitrospirales bacterium
GTCCTGCATGATATAGACAGTGACGCCCTGGAATTATCAAAGAAAAGACTAAGTGCCCTGAAGGCGAATCTGCATCTGGTCAGCGGAAATTTCCTTCACTCTTTAAGAACGATTGAAAAGTCAGGGCCGTTCGACCTGATACTTGCCGGCGGCCTGTTTGACTATATATCTGACAAACACATTTCTTTCTTCCTTAAACACGCCTTTAATAAACTCCTGGATCAAAACAGCACCCTGTTCTTTACAAATATTAAAAAAGGCAACCCTTATCAGGTATGGCAGGAGTATCTGGCAGACTGGAAACTTATCTACAGGGATGAAGATGAGATCAGGAATCTTTTAACCGAAGTCGGCTTCCCTGACGACGCCATTAAAATTGAAAAAGACGAAACAGGCCTGACCTTTCTTGTGACGGTGAAGAAATAGCTCATAGCCACGCCAGAGGCGGACAAGTTCATAGTTAATAACTAAATAATGCAAAATGTCCTCCACGGTCGAAGACTCGCCGTGGAGAGCGGATCTGCCTGAGGCTGGATAAAATTAACAATTATCAATTCCCAATTCTTCATTATCACTGATTACCGGTTAAGATTTTTTTGACATTCAGAATTAAATGCCCTATTATTAATCTCAAACTTCCGGAGAAAGTTAATTAAGCTATGTACCTCTTTTTTGATACTGAGACAACCGGCCTGCCGAGAAACTGGAAATCCCCTGTATCAGACCTGAATAACTGGCCGAGATTAGTGCAGATCGCCTGGCTGGAGTATGACAATAAAGGGAATAAGATCCTTGAGAAAAACTACATCATTAAACCGGACGGTTTTACTATTCCTGTTGAAGCGTCCAAAGTTCACGGCATCTCCACTGATCAGGCTAATAAAGAGGGTGTTGAACTGAAGATGGTTCTTGAGGAATTCTCCGGGCTTATAAATGGATCAAGCGCGCTGATTGCGCATAACATGAACTTTGATGAAAAAATTGTTGGCGCCGAATTTCTTCGTGAAAAGATAAAGAACAGACTTTTTGAGACTGAAAGAATCTGCACCATGAAGTCAACAACTGACTTTTGCAAACTCCCCGGTCCTTACGGGTATAAATGGCCAAAGCTGTCAGAACTCCATGTCAAACTGTTTGGAACTGACTTTGAAGAGGCGCATGACGCATCTGTTGATATCATGGCATGCGCAAAATGTTTCTGGGAATTAAAACACAGAGGAATTTTATAAAGACGCGGTAATCGGTGATCAACTATCAGCCATGAGCTGTGATCCATCAGCTACGAGCTATAAGCAAATAGCTAAACTATTCCGGCCAGATCTGTGAGCGGGTCCCGTCAATAGAAATTCCTACATTGCCTTCAACAAAGAAACCGATCTTATTACCGAAGAAAAGCACATCTGAGACTTCATCCATATAAGTATCGTTAAGGAAAAATCTCACTCTTGAGCCCTGTTTCTCCATTCTGAATGTTGTAAAGTAACCGTTGTCAATAACTGAACTGCTTACACTTCCTACAGCCACTTCTTCAGAAGCTCCGCTTCGATTCTTCCTGATAGAATAGCTGTCATTATTTCTGACCAGGAACGCGTAATTGTTGCCTGCATCCCTGGCACCAAGCACAAATCCGTAAGAATACTCATCTGAAACCCTCACTGTTCTGATAAAGACCTCGATTATAAACGTCCTGTCATGAGGGAAATCAGCCGGATGCAATATGATATATATGCCCTTTTCTCTTTTGTTGTCGATATAATACCGGCCGTCTCCTATACGCGCAGTCGCCATGGTTGATTCAAACACATCCCATTGACCAGACTCATCATCAAACTGCTCACTGTAGCGTGTAATATTCCCGGCCATGGATGCAGAGTTTGCTATCTCCTTTAATGTTGTCTTTGGGACCACTTTTACAACCGGTTCAGACTCTGGCTCTGGTTCAACAACCGGTTCAGGCTCTGGCTCTGGTTCGACAACCGGTTCAGGTTCCGGCTCTGGTTCGACAACCGGTTCAGGTTCCGGCTCTGGTTCGACAACTGGTTCAGGTTCCGGCTCTGGTTCGACAACCGGTGTCTTCCTTGTCAAAAGAGGTTTATCAGTGCCCACTGACTCAGCTACATCAGGCTCCTCTATGTCAGGCTGCTGCTTTTCTTCTGTTTTAGCTTCATCGGCCTTAGAAGCAAGAAGCTCTTTATCAGCTTCAGACATTACGTATTCTTCAGTCACATCAGCAGTATCCGAACTTTTATCTGAAGGATAAAACGCGACAGCAAGTACAATCAGCAAAACAACTGCCGCTGCTATTCCTATAGCCTTGTATGAAAGGGGTTTCTTTTCCAGCCTTTCCCATTCAGATACCTTATCCACTGGCTCGGCAACCGAAGCCGCATGCACACTCACAGGCGCTTCTTCTTCCTCAGACTTTTTCTGTTTGATTACTTCTTCCTCTTCTGCTTGTTTAGCCTCTTTTGCTTTTCTGGCCTCTTCTGCTTTTCTAGCCTTTTCTGCTTGTTTGG
>CAZNPC010000059.1:2616-11985 GCA_964574765.1 uncultured Nitrospirales bacterium
CTTTTCTAGCCTTTTCTGCTTGTTTGGCCTCTTCTGCTTTTCTGGCCTCTTCTGCAGCCTGCTCATCAGCACTTTCACTGGCAGATTCCTCTTTCTCAGGAATTACAGCCTCATTTCTGCTGATCTGCATTTCTGCTTCCTCTTCAACCGGCTTTTCTTCAGTCACCAGAGCCTCTTTTTCAGCCTCCGGCTCAAGCGACCTGTCATATTCTTCTTTCTTTCCCGGATCAGACAGGACTTTATACGCCTCTGCAAGGCGAGTAGATATTGCCGTAAGCTTGGCCTTCAGATCGTCGGACGTTGAAGCAAAGTGCCTGTCAGGGCTGAACTCTTTCAAAGCCCCAATGTGGGCCACACTAATCTCTTCGGCTGAAGCGTCTTTATCTATGCCCAGTATTTCATAGAATCCGATACTATCAATCCTGTGGGAAAATTCCTCAACTTTTTCTATATATTCTAATGTTACTTCTTCAGCCGGCTCATTTATGATCTCATCAACATGGACCTTTTCAGGCGCGCTTTCCTCTTTCTTTACAGTGATCATCCCGATGCACAAAAGGGCACAGATTGCCCGGAGAGTATCAGACTCATTAGAAGGCGATTTTTTTAATACCTTTTTCAGCGAGTTCTTTCCGTTTATAAAAGAAATGATCGTCTTGTCAGTCTCATCAAGCACAACATCACGAAACATTTCAGGCGGGTTCTCAGAATGATCAAGAACTTCCTCTAAAGCAGGGGTAACATTTTTTATCTGCTCATTATCATTAATCCGCTTGATACCGCGATAAATAATATTGGCGGCACTGATCCTGAAAGTTATCAGGTTCTCTGAAGGAAGCGAGCGTTCCTGGAACTGAAATTTTCCTTCCTCAATAGCAAAAATACTGAGAATGATTTCTTCTATCTGGTGTCTGACCGCATGAAAAACTTCTTTCGGTTTCAGGCAGCCAAGATCGACAAATATCTTTCCCAACTGCCCGCCGTTATTTTCAAATAAACTTTCAGCCTTTTGAAAGTCTTCAGGACTGATTCTCTTTTCCCTTAAGAGAAGGTCTCCAAGCCTGTCCTCTTCCAGGTTAGAGATGGCAAATATCATATCGCCGTTCTTAATATAGACCTCTTTGACTATAGAGCCGCCCTCAACTTTCAGAACACCTGTTCTTGTACCCTTTTGAAGTCCGATAAGCAGATCAGCCACTGCAAAGTTCTTTAAAGAACCCTGAAGCGTATCCAGTCTTCTGAACCCTGCCCTTACCTCATCACCAGACTTGTCTACCCAAGCGACTTCACCCTTAAACTCCATTTCAGGATCAAAGACCTTTATATCCACCTGTTTGCCGCGATCAAGCTGAGGCGCGCTTTCAAAAACCGCTCCGATCCCATCTGAATAGTCGGTAATTCTGCCCTTATAAGTCTCTGAGCCTGATCTTACTTCACATTCGGACTGGCCTTCATATCTCTTGAAATGTCTTTTCTCTTCATCGCGCATCTTTTTAGTATACAAAATTAGCGGCTATAAAGTGAATAAGAAGTTTACAATTTCTCATTATTCCCCTTTTTTTACATAAGCATTATCGCCCTGTAACCATTTATAATAAAACATGAATAAATTGAAAAACATATATAAAACTGTGCAGGGGAAAACATATTCCCTTTACGAAGAGTCTGAAGCAACTGATAAATACTACAGCCTGATCAGAAAGCTGACTGATCTCTTGCTTAAGCGCTGTCCTGATAAAAAAGAACTCCTTTGTCAGATCCGGAGAGAGGGCGGTAAAAAACCGCTCATAGACAGTCTTGCGGGAAAACGCATTGATAAGCCGCTTGTTCGTTTAATTAAAGAGACGTTAAAAGAATCCTTGTCCGTCTATACCACAGGAGTTAAACAGCATTTAAAGACAGTGCCTATCTCACAGAGATTAGATCCCATTATAAAGACGGAAGAACATCAGTATCATCTGTATATGATCGAGATCGAGCTGATGAACCGGATCAATAAGACGGCTTTCGGGAAAAGTGAATATAAATTCTCTCTCATTGCCCATTGCCTGCGTGATTTCAGGCCGGACTGCCGTTCTGAATCGGGAGATTTCGAAGCCGAGTGCAAATCCTGTACAAAGGATTGTTTTATAAACCTCGGAAGCCTTCTATTGAAGAAATACGGCATCCACCCGTATATTTCCGTAACTATGGAACTTGAGCAGCTTTTTGAAAAGATAAAATCCGGGCATAAAAGCGTCGGCGCCCTGGGCATTGCCTGCATCCCTGAACTTGCTCAGGGCATGAGATTATGCAGTAAGCTGGACATTCCATCTGTCGGAATCCCTTTGGACGCCAACCTGTGCTCAAGATGGATGGGAAAATGCCGGGAGAGTTCATTTAATCTGGAAGAGCTGGAGAAACTAATTAATTGAAAATTAACGATTAGCAGTTAGCAATTAAGAGTTGAAAGTTACAGGCTGAAATTAAGAACGGAGAATTAAGAGCTATGAGCGTCTTTCGAGATAATTCAATGCTGGACAAAACACACGAAATATTTTATCTTAAGATTATTAACCTTCCATTCCCATGAAATCTGATGGCTGAAAAGAAAAAAACAACCAGAAAAAAGAAGAAACCGGCCTCCAGCATCAAGAAGAAACCCAGCAAATCCGGAACCAAAAAGAAATCCGGTCCATCTGCTGCTAAACAAGCAATACCAGACAGTTTTTACTTCAGCCGGAACACAGATATCGCACTGCTGGAGTTAGTACAGGAACGAACATCTGAATTGCAGACCGAAATTGCCGAACGCAAACTTGTTGAAGCGGAACTGGAACACATGGCGCTCTTTGCCAGATTAAATCCTTCTCCTGTTTTACGCTTTGACTTTCACGGTAATATACTTATGGCAAACCCCGCTGCCAATGAAATCTTCGGCAGGGAAGACCTCCATAGAACATCACTGCAGTCACTAATTCCCGATATAAAGGATTTTGATTTCATTTCCTGCATTAATAACGATTCTATTATATCTCGTACAATAAAGATCGGAAAACAGTTTTTTCACCTTGTATTCAAAGGCATATCAGACCTGAATATTGGACACATATATGGTTCTGACATTACAGACCGCATAAAGGTGGAAAAAGAAATGCAGCTAATGGCGTTGTTTGCCGAATTAAATCCTGCCCCTGTCATGCGATTTGATACCGGGGGAAACGTGCTTATGGCAAATCCGGCCGCCAATGAAATCTTCAGGAAAAATGATATGACAGGAGTTCCGCTGGAGTCAGTTATTCCAGGTATCGAAGATATCACCTTCTCTGAGTGTATAATGGGAAATATGATACTATCTCACCCGGCCCAGATTATGGACAGGTATTTTCATTTTATAATAATGGGGATCTCTTTCCTGAAGATAGGACATATCTACGGCATTGACATTACTGAAAGTAAACGGGCGGAAACAGAAACCCTGCATGTAAGCCATCTCGCGTCTATCGGCGAACTCGCGGCAGGTGTCGCGCATGAGATCAATAACCCGATAAACGGCATTATAAACTACGCGCAGCTGCTGACTAATAAATGTCCGCAGGGGAGCGATGAGAAAGACATAGCTGCCAGAATCATTAAGGAAGGCGACCGCATTTCGGTCATTGTGAAAAACCTGCTTTCATTCGCCAGGGTAACAAAAGAGGAAAAAAGTCCTTCGCAGGTCCATCAAATATTTTCTGACACATTCGCCCTGACAGAAGCACAGCTGTTGAAAGACAATATTATTCTTCATTTAAGTGTTCCGGAGGGTCTCCCTGATATTGTTGCTCATCCCCAACAGATCGAACAGGTCTTTTTAAACCTTCTCAGCAACGCCAGGTATGCTCTTAACGAAAAATATCCCGATAAAGACAAAAACAAGATACTTGAAATCTCCACTGATATGATCACTATCAAAAACAAGCCTTTTCTGCATATTACATTTCATGACCATGGTACCGGGATACCGTATGGCCTGGTGGACAAGGTAATGAACCCTTTTTTTTCAACGAAATCAACAGACATGGGAACCGGATTGGGCCTGAGTATTAGCCATGGCATTATCACTGACCATGGCGGGAAGATCAGAATTGATTCGGTTGACGGTGAATATACCAGCATTATTCTGGACCTTCCGGTAAACAACAAAGGACAGATATCATGAATCCAAAGATATTGATAGTTGATGACGAAGAAAGCATAAGGTTCACATTTGAAAGCTTTCTTCAAGACAGGGGATATGAAGTTGAAACTGCGTCGAATTACGACGAAGCGCTGGTGAAAATACAGCAAAATGAGTTCGATCTGATATTCGCTGACATTATCCTTGGCGGCCAATCAGGAATCGAACTGCTGTATACGGCCAGAAAAAAAGACCCTAACTGCCCTGTTGTAATGGTTACCGGAGCACCGGAAGTAGCCTCTGCCACAGAAGCGGTCAGACTGGGGGCGTTTGATTATCTGTCAAAGCCTGTTGTACAGGAAACACTATTTCATGTTACTGACCTGGCTTTAAAGCATAAGGCCCTTATAGAAGAGAAAGAGAAATACCGCTCAAATCTTGAGGCAATTTTCAGGAGCGTTAAGGACGCGATAATCACCGTAGATGACCGTATGGTACTGATCGAGATCAATGATGCGGCCGAAAAGATCTGCGGGACTTTGCGCAGTGACACCGGTAAACCGTTAAGCTCTGTGGCAACGGGATGTAACGGAAATTGCATTAGATATATTGAAAGGAACATAAACAGCAATAAGCCCGCGGAAATTCCCCGGCTGGAATGCGTAAATAAAAACGGAGATAAACTGGTTGTGACAATAAACACATCTCCGCTTGTGGACAAACACGGCAAAGTCTCCGGGACGGTCATTGTAATGAGAGACGAAACCAAGGTGGCCATGCTTGAGCGGGAATTAAAGGAACGGCAGCAGTTCCACAACATAATAGGGGACAGCAGCCAAATGCAGAATATTTACACTCTGATCGAGGACCTCGCAGATGTTGAAACTACTGTGCTGATCACCGGAGAAAGCGGCACGGGCAAGGAATTAATTGCCGAGGCGATACATTATAAAGGTAACAGGAGTAACAAACCCATTGTAAAGGTAAACTGTTCGGCCCTTTCGGAGAACCTGCTTGAAAGCGAACTTTTCGGCCATGTTAAAGGTTCTTTTACCGGCGCGGACAGGGACAGGAACGGACGGTTTAAAAGAGCTGACGGCGGCATTCTGTTTCTGGATGAGATAGGGGATATATCCAACAAAATACAACTGCACCTGTTAAGGGTCCTGCAGGAAAAAGAATTCGAACGTGTCGGAGACTCAACGCCAATCAAAGTGAATGTCAGGATCATAGCCGCAACAAACCAGGACCTGAAGAAAAAGGTTAAACTTGGAGAATTCAGGGAAGACCTGTATTACCGGCTGAAAGTAATGGAAGTATCCATACCGCCGCTAAGAGACAGGCGGGAAGATATACCCCTCCTGACAAACTATTTTCTTAATAAATCAAACCAAAAACTTAACAAAAAGATCGAGGGTGTATCAGAGGATGTTATGAATATATTTATGGAATATCCCTGGCCCGGCAATATCAGGGAACTTGAACATGCTCTGGAGCATTCTTCAATTGTCTGCCGGAAGAACTTCATTACAGCTGATCATCTGCCGCCTGATCTAAAAAACTTTACCGGAGTTACCCCTGTGAAAAAGGCCCCCGGAGACTACAATACTATCTTAGAGGCATTGAAAAAAACAGGATGGAACAAGTCCAAGGCCGCACGCCTCCTTAAAATGAGCACACGGACAATATACCGCAAAATCGAGAAATATAACATACGGGAAGACATATAGCATTACAACTATATGACATGTCTGGCATGTGTGACTGTCACAATCTTGTGACATGTCATACTTTTTTATAAGCATACTGCACGATCTTAGGCTACACATAGCATTATAATATAATATCTTATAATTTTTCTCCAAGTGCTGTTCATAGCTCATTAAGCGCCAAAGTGCCTGATTTAATTATATTTTATCCTCTCCGATAGTTACACTGCGACGCAAATACCGCATTATGACGCAGTTTCTTTTACAAAATTGGCAATCATGACACCAAGCATTTTTCTCGTGGCATATAACTTGCTCTATAAGTACTCACCATTTGGAATTCTGGAGGAACACTCAATGCCTTTTGCCATAGACAACAACATCTTGCGGGAAACAACAAAGTGCAGGAACAATTTTGCCTGTTTAGAAGGCAGTAAAAAGTGCCTGAATGATGTTGAACAATGCATAAACCGTGAAGTCCATTTCGTTAATTGCAAAAAAATGAATAGCTGTGACTATCTGATACCTTTTGGGGACACATATGTTTGTAATTGTCCCACAAGAAAGGAAATATATAATCGTTTCCGTGTCTGAGCTTTTACTGAAAAAAGGGGAAATGACAAAACTACAATCCAGCCGAACCTGTCCTTATATTCATGATCCGTTTGAAGAATGTCACAGTGTTAACCTGGCCAGCAGAAATATTGAGGCATTAATACATTATTGCGGCAAATATTTCGAAGAATGCGAGATATATTCGAAAAAAGGATTTACCAATAAAACACTGGTTAATAACAGCGAAAAGAACTTCAATAACAGATAAATTCCATACCGATAATTATCCGGGATCTAAGGGGATTATGAAGGTAGACCTTACACAGTCAGGCGGCATCGGAATATTAACCCTTGACGGCAAACTGACTTCAGAGCACCAGGACGAGCTGAAGACATTATTAATGAAGGCACTTCATAATTTTGACCATATTGTTCTAAATCTCGGCAGAGTGGCAAGCATTGACCTGACTTGCAACGACCTTCTCTGTTCAGCATACAAAAAATCCATAGAACTGGATAAATCCATGAGACTTGTAGGCATAAGCTCTGCGGAAGTTAACTGCTCACCAGCACAGTTTAATTTCCCGGTTATCGGTATGAAAAATGGCTTATAGGAAAAGCAATATACTTAAACAATGCAGCGGCAATCTCAATGGTGATAGAGATCTCGCAGGGTTTAAACGCCTTTCAGAGGCCATCATACTTCAGTCACTGGAGGACTTCTGGAGCCCTTACTACAGGGATGAAAGCATCGAGTTCTTCTCTAAAGAAGGTTTTAATATCTGTTCAGAAATCGCGGGACTTGATACCGCGTCTCAGTCAAAAATTATTCATCTTTTAGGAGGAAAAAAACATGCCCGTACAACTTGATTATCCGGATATTGAGAACAGTGAATACGCATCCATTTTAGAAGACGTTGAAGGACATGATGATAAATCAAATCAGGATAAAGGGCAGCAAAATTTAGTATCAGACGACCCGCTTAAGGCATATTTAAAACGGATGGAAAAATACGGTCTTATCACAAAGGAGAAAGAGATCGAGATAGCAAAAAAAATAGCCGCTGAAAAAGAAAAGAAACTGGGTTTGATCCAGGTCCCCATAGTATTAAAAGAGTTATTTTCTCTTTCCGCCAACCTGAAAAAAGGTACTGTCTCACTAAACAACACCGTCTTGCTGGGTGAAGATACAACGGACGCGGAGAAAATAAATCTGCTGGACAGGTTTGTCAAGACCAGTGAATCTCTGAAGCGCCTTTTACATAAAAGAACTCTTTATTTCCGAAAACTCTCCCGGAAAGGAGTAAGCGCTAACCTGATCAGGCTGACAAATGCCAGACTGGCGGAAAACACATCAGATATGGTTTCCAAAATATCGTCACTTGAACTGAAGGAAAACATTATCGCAAATTTTACAACTAAGTTCAGAGAAACTGCGGAACAGTATAATAACGCGGCCTCAAAAATAAACAATCTCAGGAAAAAATTCCGTGTACCTCTTGAAAAAATAAAAAACAGGAGCATAACACGTTATATGAACCAGTCGGGGAAAGACCCGGAAGAAGGCAAAATACTTTTCAGTAAATACAGGGAACTGCGCCGGGACCAGGCGATCATAGAGAAGCAACTCGGACTCAAGGATCCTGAGATAAAAAAGGCATTGAAACAGCTTCAGAGCTACGAACAGAAAATCATAGAACTAAAGGGTCTGCTTATAGAGGCAAATCTGAGGCTGGTCGTAAGCATAGCAAAAAAATATATGGGACAAAAACTAACTCTGTCCGACCTTATACAGGAAGGTAATATAGGGTTAATGAGGGCAGTGGATAAATTCGATTACAGGAGAGGCTACAAATTCAGCACATACGCGACATGGTGGATAAGGCAGGCCATAATGCGCGCCCTGGCAGATCAGGCAAGGACCATAAGGCTTCCTGTCCACATGATAGAAACCAAAAACAGGGTGAACCGGTTTTCAAACACATTTGTCCAGGAGTTCGGGCAAGAACCTTCGCCGGAAGAGATAGCCGCAAATTTAAAACTCCCTATGAAAAAGGTTCAGTCTATCCTTAAGATCTGCAAGGAGCCTGTGTCACTGGAGACTCCTCTCGGCAATGATGATGATAGTTATTTAGGTGACTTCATAGAAGACAAATCAGTTCTATCACCTTTAGACTCAGTCGTCCACAATGAACTTCAAACACAAATAAGAAAAGTCATGGATGTACTGACAGATAAGGAATATGAAATCATTAAGAGCCGTTTCGGCCTGGAAGACGGTACTTCTCATACCCTTGAAGAAGTCGGCAGTGAATTCAATGTCTCAAGAGAACGCATCAGGCAATTAGAGGGAAAGGCCCTCAGAAAATTGAGACATCCGGTAAAAAGCCAGATACTTAGAACGTTTATTTAAATAAAGATGTTTGTGAGTTTGAAACTGCCTGTCTTTAAAAAGCCAGTTTCAGCCCGGAAGTCAGGAGCCAGTCAGTCTCAAGCTTAGGCCGTCAAAAGACTGGCAAACCGGCATACCTCCTTCTCGTCAATTTAACATTAAGAAATCGCAACTATTTGAATCACAGTTGTTATTCTGCCCCTGATACCTTCCGTGTAAAACTTGCAAGATATATGGTAATATTTATAAATACAATGAACTTTTTCCCGATCCGGAGGTAATATATGTTCAAGAGACGATTTTGCGTATTCGCGTTGCTTGCTCTTTATCTTTTCAATACAGGCTGTGTCTCCCTCCTTGCCGGAGCGGCGGCGGGCGGTGCGGGCTATGCCTGGTACAAGGGAGAACTCGAGGAGACAATCCCTGTCTCAGTATCCCGGATGCACCGGGCAGTGAAGGCGGGGTTAAAAGACCTGGAGATCACTGTTTTGCAGGACCATTCTGACAAACTCCGCTCTGAAGTAAAGGCCGTAATGGCTGACGGGACAAAGGTATCTGTAGAAGCAGAATCTGTG
>CAZNPC010000060.1:0-11975 GCA_964574765.1 uncultured Nitrospirales bacterium
CAGGCAGTGTTGCGGTCGCCGGCCTGGCAATTACTACACCGGGCTTTATTAATTTCGATGTTGATGTCAGTCCCGACGGCTCTACCCTATATTTCAATGACGGCGACTTTACAGGCGGCTCCCCCCCTGACACGGCTGATATAGTCATTGCTGTTGACTCCGGCGGCGGCTTTGTCCGTGACCCGAACAGCGCCGTCATAATGGCTAATGTGAATACTACTGCAGATCTTGAATACGCCCCCTGCATATCGTCAAACGGGCTGGAGCTCTTCTTCACCCGACTTGACCTCGGAACTTCGGAATCCAGCATCTATAGGGCAGCCCGGTCCAGTACCACGCTCCCGTTCGGTGTGCCGCAGAAAGTAAGTGCTATTGAAGGCTTTGTTGAAGGCCCGGCTTTGTCTCCTGACGAGAGGTCCCTATACTATCACAGGATGAACACGGGAACAGGCCTGTTTGAGATTTACAGAGTGACACGTCCGTAATGAATTTATATTAATTATGTGTTCCCTTTGGAAACCCTAATGATAGGATTAGCTTATTTTTGTTATATTCACGAGCTGTTTGCTCGCTTTGCATTATATTCATTCGCTTAAACTCACTGCGTCATTTGATAATGCGATCTGCCTCTACACAGAACAGGGAGGCTGATGATGAATGTCCGTGCGACTCCTTTGAAAGAAAACCTCGAGGAATTAACCGGAAACGTCTATCTTTATTGATCAAACAGAATCTAATCAATTGTCGATTGCGGACATAAAGAAGCAGTCTCCCTGTTCCTACATCTGATAGACAAACCAGGAAGCAGATTGGTCTGATGCACAAGACAGTGTAAGTTTTTACAATATCTGTATACACTTTTTGAGTTCAGCGCAATTTACTATCTCTGAGTCCGGCAATATCATGCCGAAATCGAATAGTTTTAGATCAACTGCAGAATTTCTGAAAGTTTCTTCCTGAATTTCTCCGGATGTGTACCGTCCCAGTATACTTTGCCGCAGCCCGGGCAATTCCTGAAAACATTGGAGGTCCTGTAAACATACTCCGGGACGCTGTGTTTCACTTCTTCTCTGGAGACTTCCACAAGACAGGCATTGCAGTCAGCGCATCTGCTCAGCATACGGGGCTGTCCGAGTTTTATTTCGCCGTGAGGATCCAGATCAAAAGCTGTAACAACACACTTTAACTGTTTAAAAGGATCGTTGTCCGTAAGAAGCAGGTGCCGGCCCAGCCCCCTTACTTTTACAAGGTGAGTGTTTCTCGTCAGCAGAATTCTGTTCTCCTGCCGAGCAGACTTCAGGAGAAGTCTGCCTTCAACATGCGGGTAATAAAGGGTATCATACCCGATAAGCCTCAACCACCTTGAAAGGCGGCCCAGCATTGAGTCCGCAATAAACTTCATAAAGACGTTATAAGTTATTCCGAATAACGGAATTGGTTTCTATGAGTCTTCCGTCTTTATATATGTATCCTGATATTCAGCCATGCCTGTGCCGGCCGGTATCAGTCTTCCCATGATAACATTTTCCTTAAGCCCTCTAAGCTCGTCCATCGAGCCGTTAATTGCCGCTTCTGTGAGGACCCTTGTGGTCTCCTGAAATGACGCGGCGGATATGAAGCTATCAGTGGTAAGAGACGCTTTGGTAATACCCAGCAGAAGAGGTTTTGCCTGTGCCGGCGTGCCTTTCTTCTTTATGACCGCATTGTTTGTATTTTCAAAGATTACCTTGTCTATCTGCTCCCCGACAAGGAAATCCGTATCACCCGGATCGTCAACCCTTACTTTTCTCATCATCTGCCTGACGATAACTTCAACGTGCTTGTCATTGATCCCAACACCCTGCAGCCTGTAAACTTTCTGCACTTCATCGACCAGGTACCTCTGCAGTTCCTGCGGCCCCAATATCTCAAGTATGCTGTGCGGATTTACAGAACCGTCCATCAAAGCCTCTCCGGCCTTGACCCAGTCACCTTCATGAACGCTTATATGCTTACCTTTCGGAATAAGATATTCTCTTGAATCAGAGCCTCCCTTGACAACAATAACCCTGAGACCTTTTGAGAAACCTCGAAACTCAATTGCACCGTCTATCTCACTTACAACGGCCTGTTCCTTTGGCTTTCTTGCCTCAAACAGTTCCGCGACCCTCGGAAGGCCTCCTGTAATGTCTTTGGTCTTCATGGTCTCCCTGGGGATCTTCGCGATAATATCGCCCGGTTTGACAACCCCGCCTTTTTCAACCAGCACGTGAGCGCCTGACGGCAGCATGTATCTGGCAAGACTGTTGGTTCCCGGTATCTTAAGAGTGCCTTTGCCGTTTATATCCTTAATGGAAAGCCTCGGCCGCATATTGCCGGGGTAATCTATGATAACCTTATGGGCAAGTCCCGTAACTTCGTCAACCTCTTCCTTAACCGTTACACCCTCGGTTATATCACCGAAAGCGATCTTACCGCCTATTCCTGTTATGATCGGTGTCGCATACGGATCCCACTCAACAAGTTTCATCCCTATTTCAACTTTCTGTCCGTCTGTAACAGTCAGTTTTGCTCCGTAAACAACAGAGTACTTTTCTTTTTCCCTGCCTTTTTTATCAGTGATCGCTATACTGCCGTTTCTGTTCATAACAACGAGTGCACCTGTTCTGTCTTTAACAGTTACAAGATTAATATACTTGGCTGTTCCATTGTGCCGCGCCTCAAGGATCGTCTGCTCAACAAACTTTGTGGCTGTTCCTCCTATATGGAACGTTCTCATTGTAAGCTGTGTTCCCGGTTCACCAATAGACTGCGCCGCGATTATACCGACAGCGTCTCCAATCTCTACCGCGGCACCGCGTCCGAGGTCCCTTCCGTAACACTTTTTGCATACACCGAACTTGGCCTTACATGTCAGAACCGACCTGATCTTGACGCTGTCTATTCCAGCTTCGGTAATCTTCAGGGCCAGTTCATCATCTATTTCAGTATTTTTGGAAACAATCGTTTTCTTTGTTACCGGGTCCTTTATATTATCAGTACTGGTCCTGCCGAATATCCTCTCTTCTATCGGCTCTATAATTTCACCGCCTTCAACAAGACTCGACAGGTATATCCCGTCAGATGTCAGACAATCATCCTCTCTTATAATTACGTCCTGGGTAACATCGACCAGTCTTCTTGTCAGGTACCCTGAATTCGCCGTTTTAAGCGCGGTATCAGCCAGCCCCTTTCTTGCTCCGTGTGTTGAGATAAAATATTGAAGCGGAGTCAGGCCTTCCCTGAAATTCGCCGTAATCGGGGTTTCAATAATCTCTCCCGAAGGCTTTGCCATAAGTCCCCTCATCCCGGCAAGCTGTCTTATCTGCGCTGTAGAACCTCTTGCACCGGAGTCCGCCATCATAAACACACTGTTGAAAGAACGACGCTCCTTTAGCTCATCTTCCGTCACTTTTTCGAGCTTCTTTGTTCCCTCAGCGCCCAATTCCTTCATCATTTCATCCGCGATCTTTTCAGTGACCTGCGCCCAGATGTCTATTACCTTATTGTACCGTTCACCGTTTGTAATAAGTCCTTCAGCGTACTGCTTCTGAATGTCTATGGCCTCCTGCTCGGTCTTCGCGATAAGCTTACCTTTTTTGACCGGTATATGCATATCATCTATGCATATCGATATGCCGGACTTTGTCGCATACTCGAAACCGATCCTCTCTATATTGTCCAGAAAAATAACTGTCTCCCGCCTTCCTGCACTCTTATAACAAAGCTCAACAAGTTTGCTGACCTCTTTCTTGTTCATCTCCCTGTTAATTCTGGAAAAAGGTACTTCTTTGGGCAGTATCTCATTGAAGATTATCCGGCCCGTGGTAGTATCGACAAATGAACCGTCCATCCTGACTTTAATTGACGCGTGTAAATCAACTTCCCCTGAGTCATAAACGCTTCTGACCTCCTCAGGAGATGGAAATACCATGCCTTCCCCCCTGGCTCTGTTCTTCTGTTTTGTAAGATAGTAAATGCCCAAAACCATATCCTGAGTAGGAACCGCAATCGGCTTTCCGCTTGCAGGAGAAAGGATGTTCCCGACAGACATCATCAATACCCTGGTCTCTACCTGGGCCTCAACCGAGAGGGGAACGTGCACAGCCATCTGGTCACCGTCAAAGTCCGCGTTAAAAGCAGTACACACAAGAGGATGAAGCTTAATAGCCTTGCCCTCAACAAGAACAGGGTCAAATGCCTGGATACCTAACCGATGGAGGGTTGGAGCTCTGTTCAGGAGAACGGGATGCTCCCGGATGGATTCATCAAGGCAGTCCCAGACCTCGTCAGCTCCCTGCTCCACCATCTTTTTTGCCGCCTTGATCGTCGTTGCAAAACCCTTCTCTTCGAGCTTACTGAATATGAACGGCTTGAAAAGCTCAAGCGCCATTATCTTTGGAAGTCCGCACTGGTGAAGTTTAAGCTCCGGCCCGACAACAATAACAGAACGGCCCGAGTAGTCAACTCTCTTCCCCAGCAGATTTTGCCTGAACCGGCCCTGTTTGCCTTTTATCATATCGCTCAGGGATTTCAGGGGCCTTTTTGTAGCGGCCTTTAATACCCGGCTTCTCCTGCCGTTATCAAAAAGCGCGTCAACCGACTCCTGCAGCATTCTCTTTTCATTCCTGATTATCACACTCGGCGCTTTTAATTCGACAAGTCTTTTGAGCCTGTTGTTCCTGTTAATGACCCTCCTGTAAAGATCATTGAGGTCGGACGTAGCAAACCTTCCGCCTTCAAGGGGGACAAGTGGACGGAGTTCCGGAGGGAGAACCGGGATCACATCCAGTATCATCCATTCAGGCTTGTTGCCGGATTTCCTGAATGCCTCCACAACCCTCAGCCGCTTGGTGTGTTTCCGCTTTATTCCAAGCGACGAAGAAGCAGATATCTTGCTCCTGAGTTCCTTTGCAAGGGCATTCAGGTCAATATCTCTAATAAGCTCTCTTACTGCTTCAGCACCGATACCCGCCGTAAATTTATCACCGAATTCCTGGATCTTCTTTTTATATTCATCTTCACTCAGCAGGTCCTTTTGCTTCATACGTGTACTGCCGGGATCAACAACGATGTAGCTTTCAAAGTAAAGTACTTTTTCCAGCTGACGCATCGTCATATCAAGCATTGTGCCTATACGCGAGGGTATGCCTTTCAGAAACCATATATGCGCAACAGGTGTCGCAAGTTCAATATGCCCCAGCCGCTCACGTCTCACTTTGGACTGGATGACTTCCACACCGCACTTATCGCAAACTACCCCCCTGTGCTTCATTCTCTTATACTTGCCGCAAATACACTCCCAGTCTTTCACAGGCCCGAAGATCTTTGCACAAAAAAGACCGTCCCTCTCCGGCCTGAAAGTTCTGTAATTTATTGTCTCGGGCTTCTTGATCTCGCCATAGGACCATGCCCTTATCTTCTCCGGAGAGGCAAGCTTTACCTTAATGGCTTTAAATTCAGTTGGATTTTTCGGTTTTTCAAAAATTGAATATATATCGTCCACTACTTTATCCCCCTTGGCATAACGATCATTACACCCATATCAATATTATTTTAAAGCTTTTTTGGCTGAAGCTGAAGATTTACGTTTTTCAGGCTTTACCGCTGGTGTGTCCTCCAGCATTTCAACATCCAGGCCAAGACTCTGAAGCTCCTTGATCAAAACGTGGAAAGACTCCGGCACACCAGGTTCAAGATTGACTTCTCCCTTCACGATAGCTTCATACATCCTTGCCCTGCCCAGGACATCGTCGCTTTTGACCGTAAGAAATTCCTGCAGGGTATGGGCCGCGCCATATGCTTCAAGAGCCCAGACTTCCATCTCTCCCAGACGCTGGCCGCCGAACTGGGCTTTCCCTCCCAGCGGCTGTTGTGTAACGAGTGAGTATGGCCCGATAGAACGCGCGTGGATCTTGTCTTCAACAAGATGATGAAGTTTCATTACATACATATATCCCACGGTAACCGGCCTGTGGAACGGCTCCCCGGTCTTACCGTCGCAAAGCGTTATTTGCCCGCTGGTAGGCAGGCCTCCCTCTTTCAGCATCTCTTTTATCTCGCTTTCCTTTGCACCTTCAAAAACAGGCGCAGCAAAATGTAGACCCAGGGTTTTAGCCGCCCATCCAAGATGAGTCTCAAGTATCTGGCCGACATTCATTCGTGAAGGTACACCGAGAGGATTAAGGATTACCTCTACCGGCGTTCCATCAGGCATATACGGCATATCTTCTTCCGGGACTACAGTGGCAATTACTCCTTTATTACCATGTCTTCCCGCGACCTTGTCTCCTACCTGGATCTTCCTTTTCATCGAGATAAAAACCTTGACGATCTTTAAAACTCCCGGCGGCAGGTCATCACCTTTTTTGACCCTGCTGATCTTCTCGGTATACACATCTTTAAGAGAAGAAAGGTACTGCTGGACATCTTTTTCTATGGCTTTGATCTTTTCTTTTGCATCGGCGGATGACAGCTTTATTTTCAGGAGCTGCTCGTCAGGAATATCCTTAAGATGCGGCTCCGTAAGCTTACTTCCTTTCTGACAAAGCACTGTTTTGCTCCTTGGAAGTTTTACGTCCTCCGTCACTTTCAGGCCGACGAGTTTTCCCCTGATCTTCTGATACTTGCTGTCCTCTATTATCTTTGTTTCTTCTTCGAGATCCCGCAGTATGGAACCTATGTCCTCTTTTTCTATGCTCTTTGTCCTTGCGTCTTTTTCAACACCCTTTCTGGCAAATATTTTAACCCCGAGAACCGTACCTTCAATTCCAGGAGGGACATAGAGACAGTTTTCCCTTACCTCTTCCGCCTTTTCACCAAATATTGCTCTCAGAAGTTTTTCCTCCGGAGTCAGCTGGGTCTCGCCTTTGGGCGTTACCTTGCCCACAAGTATATCGCCGGGCTTTATCACGGCGCCGATCCTGATAATTCCGCTTTCATCAAGGTTCCTGAGGGCATCTTCTCCAACATTCGGTATATCTCTGGTGATCTCTTCAGGGCCAAGCTTGGTCTCTCTGGCCTCGATATCAAACCCCTCAATATGTATCGACGTATGTTTGTCATCCTTGACGAGGTTCTCACTGATAATAATAGCGTCCTCAAAGTTGTAGCCTCTCCACGGCATGAAAGCAACAAGAACATTCCTGCCGAGAGCAAGTTCGCCCTGATCAGTTGCAGAGCCGTCAGCAATAACCTGCTTTTTCTTAACATGCTGGCCTACTTTAACGATCGGCTTCTGGTTAATACATGTAGCCTGATTTGAACGGCAGAACTTTTTGAATCTGTAGATATCAACTCCTCCGTCACACTTGACCACTACCCTTGAAGCATCAACAGATTCAACAACACCGGCTTTTTGGGCAGTCACCATGACCCCGGCGTCTCTGGCCGCAACACTTTCCATGCCTGTTCCAACAATCGGCGCTTCGGATTTCAAAAGCGGCACTGACTGTCTCTGCATATTGGAACCCATCAATGCCCTGTTGGCATCATCATTTTCAAGAAACGGAATAAGCGCCGCGGACGTGCTGACGATCTGCTTTGGAGAAACGTCCATAAAATCGACTTCATCCCGTGTAACCATCTTGAAATCTCCGCCGGCTCTGGCCGAAATATTCTCCTCGGCCAGATTACCTTTATCATCGATTATTGATGACGCCTGCGCTATGCAATAGTTCTGCTCTTCTATCGCGGACAGGTATTGAACATCCTCAGTAACCTTACCCTTCTTTACCTTCCTGTATGGTGTTTCAATAAAACCGAAATCATTGATCCTTGCATAGGTCGCAAGAGATGTTATGAGTCCGATATTCGGACCTTCCGGGGTCTCAACAGGACATATACGGCCGTAATGCGTTGGATGCACGTCCCTGACTTCGAAACCCGCTCTCTCCCTTGTCAGTCCCCCTGGACCAAGAGCGCTCAGCCTTCTTTTATGAGTAATCTCAGAAAGAGGGTTTGTCTGGTCCATAAACTGACTCAGCTGACTTGAACCAAAAAATTCCTTAATAACCGCTATTACCGGTTTTGCGTTTATAAGGTCGTGAGGCATTGCTTCATCAAGCTCCGCCAGAGTCATCTTCTCCTTTATCGCCCTCTCCATACGGACCAGTCCGATCCGAAACTGGTTTTCAAGGAGTTCTCCCACTGCTCTGACCCTTCTGTTGCCGAGATGGTCTATGTCGTCAACCTCTCCCTTACCTACCCTCAGGTTTAAAAGACAGCGGATGATCTCGATTACATCCTTATCAGTCAAAACCCTTGTATCAAGAGGGATATCAAGCCCAAGGCGTGTATTAAGCTTCAGTCTGCCTACGGGAGAAAGGTCATATCTTTTAGGATTAAAGAACAATCCGTCAAACAGGGCCTTTGCGTCGGCCATTGTTGGAGGTTCACCCGGCCTGAGCTTTCTGTAAACCTCGATTAATGCCTCATCTGCAGAGGTGGCCTTGTCAAGCTGCAGCGTATCCCTTATTGACGGGAGTGAGTTGATGCCGTCGATCAGGAGAAGATGGAGTTTGGAGATTTTCAGGTTTATTATCCTCTCTACAACATCTTCGGCAATCTCCTGATTGCTTTCTATTATTACCTCACCCGTCTCCGGGTCTATAATGTCATATAAAGTTATCCGTCCAACAAGTTCGTCCCTGGATATCGGGATCTCCTTTATATTGGATGCCTGCATTTTTCTGAGAGCACCCTTTGTTATTCTGCTGCCTTCTTTAACTATCACTTCTTTTGACCCGGATGAAACGACATTTTTCAGGGCCCTGACACCGACCAGGGCGTCGCTTACAAGTCTGCTGGCAATGCCCTTCTTAATTTTGACTTCCTCAACGGAATAAAACATCTTGAGGATCTGTTCATCTGAATAACCCAGGGCTTTAAGGATTATTGTGGCAGGCAGTTTCTTCCTGCGGTCTATCTTCACATAAAGAATATCTTTAGAGTCAAAATCGAAATCAAACCAGGATCCTCTAGCGGGTATTATTCTGGCTGAATAAAGCACCTTGCCGCCAAAATGCGCCTTACCCTTATCATGGGTAAAGAATACTCCCGGAGACCTGTGAAGCTGGCTGACAACGACCCTCTCAGTACCGTTAATAATAAAAGTGCCCGTTTCCGTCATAAGGGGCAGTTCTCCCAGATAAACTTCCTGTTCACGGGACTCTTTTAAGATCCTTTTGTCGGAAACGTCCTTTTCCCACAAGTTCAATTTCACCTTTATTTTAAGAGGCGCAGCATAATTAATGCCTTTTTGAAGACTTTCCTGCACATCATACTTGGGCTCTCTCACCATATATTCGATAAATTCAATGGAGGCCGTCTCGTTGTAATCTACAACCGGGAAAACACTATGGAAAGCCGCCTGCAAACCTGTATCTTCCCTTTTACCCGCAGTAACACCTTTTTGCAAAAAACGATCGAATGAGCGCTTTTGAATCTCTATCAGATCGGGTACTGGAAGTATATGAGGTACCTTACCGAAACTCTTTCTTTCCCTTAAAGCCTTTGCCATAATTCTCCTCTTAAGATACAGAACCCGGAAGTCAAAGCTCTGAGTACAGACTGCAACTGTCTGTACTCCGCCCTGTACCGTACGGTACAGGACGCCGTGTTCCAATAGTTATTTGATTTCTACAGATGCGCCCTGTTCCTCGAGCTTGGCCTTTACTGCTTCTGCCTCTTCCTTGGAAAGATCTGTTTTAACAGCCTTCGGAGCGCTGTCAACAACCTCCTTGGCTTCCTTCAGCCCCAGGCTCGTGAGTTCACGGACAACCTTAATGACCTGGATCTTCTTGTCTCCTGCCGCGGTTAAAACAACATCGAAACTCGTCTTTTCCTCAACAACAGCAGCCGCCGCGGGAGCTCCGGCGGCGGCAACAGCTACAGGAGCAGCCGCAGTAACACCATAACGGTCCTCGAATTCCTTGATAAACTCAGACATCTCCAAGATAGTCATCTTGTCGATAAATTCAAAAACATTTTCTTTTGTAGTAGACATCCATTCCTCCTTAATTAACCTGTCATTATGTTATTTAGTTGCTGAGTCATCAGGTATTTAATTGCCTGATTTCTCAATTGCTTTTATTATCCTTAAGTGCCGTCATTGCATAACTAAACTGGGCAAGCGTTGCATTCAACGCAGCCGCCAGTTTGCTCATAGGTGACTGTACCGCACCAATAAACATGGAAAGCAGCACTTCTCTGGAAGGCAGTTCCGAAATAGACTTGATCGCGTCAAACTCGCAGACCCTGCCTTCAATAATCCCCCCCTTGATCTCAAGCTTTTCGTTGCTCTTGGCAAAGGCAAGGATCTTCTTCGCGAGAAGCGCAGGATCGTCATAGCCGATTGCGACACCTATTGGTCCGGCAAACGCGTCTTTTGACACTTCAACCGCAGTACCCTCTGAGGCCCTTCTGGCCAAAGTGTTCTTAACTACCTTGTACTCAAACGATGCGTCTCTCAGTTGATTTCTGAGTTCAGAGATCTCCTGAACTGTCAGACCTTTGTAGTCTGTGAATATGAGTCCAGTGGCTTTTGAGAACTTGTCCTGAAGACTTGATACTATCTGGGTTTTTTCTTCTTTTTTCAGCTTAATACCCCCTTTCGTAATATCAGAGACTCCGGGAATGAAGTTTGAAGTTGTAAATTATAAGTTAAAAGCTGCCAAATAATTCCAACTCTCAACTTCTCAAGCCCTCACGGTTCCCCAGCTCCTGTCTTCCGACAGGAAGACGCAGGGGGTGCAGGGTCAATTCTCAACTGCTTTTCCATTTTCGGTCTATGCAGGCCGGGATTATTCCGATTAGGCCTTCCCTCAAAAAGGGTCTCGGCACCTACTGTCTCTGACCTTGTATTTTTTCAATTTCAGTCTGCTATCTATGCTACATCTGCAACGTCTATACGAATACCTACTCCCATAGTAGATGAAATCGATATTTTTTTAAGATACTTGCCTTTACTGGACGACGGCTTTGCCTTCGCAATAGATGAAAGGATCGCCTTGGCATTATCATAAAGCTTCTGACTATCGAACGATACTTTGCCTATAGGTACATGAACTACTCCGGCCTTTTCAGTTTTGTAATCCACTTTCCCCGCCGCTATATCTTTAACTGCCCTTCCCACATCAAAACTGACTGTGCCTGTCTTCGGATTAGGCATAAGGCCTCTTGGCCCCAGTATCCTTCCAAGCTTACTTACCATACCCATAAGGTCAGGTGTGGAAACAGCTTTGTCAAAATCCAGCCATCCCTTGTTTATTTTCTCAATAAGGTCTTCCGCGCCGACAAAATCAGCCCCGGCATCAGCAGCCTCAGTGGCTTTTTCTCCCTTTGCAAACACGACTACTCTAACTTTCTTGCCCAGTCCGTGGGGCAGAACAACTGTACCTCTAACCATCTGATCCGATTTCTTGGGGTCAACCCCAAGATTTACAGCCAGATCAACTGTTTCATCCATTTTGGTATAAACAGACTGTTTGACCAAATCAATAGCCTCTTTAAGTTTGTATTGTTTTGTGATATCTACTTTTTCCGCGACGGCCCTGTATAACTTTCCCATTATTCCCCCTCGACCTCTATCCCCATGCTTCTGGCCGTTCCCTTAACCGTCTCCGATGCCTGCTCAATATTGAAAGCATTAAGGTCAGGCATTTTTGTCTTGGCTATCTCTCTTACCTGATCCATTGTTATTTTACCCACCTTTTCCTTATTGGGAACGCCGGAGCCTTTGATTATGCCTGCCGCTTTCTTGAGCAGTTCTGAAGCGGGCGGCGTCTTCAAAATAAAGGTAAATGACCTGTCCTGGTATATTGTAAGAATAGCAGGTATGATCGTGTCTCCCATTGCCTGGGTCTGGGCATTGAATGCCTTACAAAATTCCATTATGTTGATTCCATGCGGACCAAGCGCAGGGCCGATGGGCGGCGCCGGACTTGCTTTTCCCGCGG
>CAZNPC010000061.1:0-11973 GCA_964574765.1 uncultured Nitrospirales bacterium
TAACGTGTCCGCCTGCAATACCAACGTGAACCGCGTTGATATCTATGCCGGCCATGGTCTCCGCTTCTTCCACGGCCTTTCTGATCGACTCTACAGTACTCTCGATATTTACAACAACACCCTTTCTGAGTCCTTTAGACGGGGCACTGCCTATCCCGACTATATCGATCACTGAACCAGCCCCTGGCCCTCCGCCATTATCCTTTTTGGAAAAAAAGCCGTTATCGTGGTTTTCTCCAGGCTTAACTTCACCTACGATCGCGCAGATCTTTGTAGTGCCTACGTCAAGCCCTACAACGAGATTACCTCTGTTCATCGTCTGCACCTCTTACTTTTTTCGACTCTATTCACAGTTAACCTTTCAATTTCGTCTCTTTTATTTTTTTCTTCTGTTTTAAAGGCTTGACAATAACTTCGTTATCAAATCTCAGGTCAACATAGTCAACAGTAATGTTTTTCTTCCTGATCTCTTCTTCAAGGTCCTGCCATCGTCCGAGCTTTTTCGCATATTCTCCGTACCCCACCTTTATGTATTCACCGTCCATATTCAATACAAGCCCGTATGTCTTCAGCAGGATCTCGACAGACTCTTTTCCCGACAGAATATTTTTCTCGGAAAGTGCGTCTATTAATTTCAGCGCCTCCAAAACACCTCCGATATCCTTGTCAGGATTTATTCCTCTCAACACAGGCAGAAAAGGCGTGCCGCTGTCTTCGATCTCTTCAAGTACATTTCCTCCCGCATCCAGGAGAAACATATGCCCTTCATTGCGGAGCAGCGCTTTAGGTTCCGCCTCTTCAACATTCACCATGATCGTATCCGGAAACTGTTTTCTCAAAACAACATTCTTTATCCAGGCATTTCTCTCAATACTTGCCTTCAGATCGTCAAGTGAAAGTCTCAGAAGACTTCTGTTATTAATGTTAGCCACTCTTTTGATCTCGTCTTTATCAAGATGATAGTTGCCCGAAACCAGTACATTTTTTACCGGAAAGGCATACGACAACACTCTTACCCCAAGCACGGCAAACAGGACCAGGGCCACTGACAGAAGGACAATAATGCCCCTTCTGAAAAAAATGACCAGCTTTTCACCGCGCCAGTAGGCAGATCTTTTTTTACTTTTCTTTGATGGCAATTTTAATCATCTCCTCTATCAGTTTTTTAAAATCCATACCTTTTGAACGTGCAATTTTAGGAAGCAGACTCGTTGATGTCATACCCGGCAGGGTATTTACCTCAAGAACATAAGGAGTACCGTTTCCATCCAATTTCAGGTCAACTCTGCTCGCTCCTGAACACCCCAAAGCCGTATGCGCCTGTAAAGCAATTGACTTTAATTTTTCATATGAATCATCGTCTATTTCAGGAGGCAGTATATATTCAGTCAGCCCTGATGTATATTTGGCCTCATAGTTATAAAATTCCAGGGACGGCCTGACTTCGACTCCTCCAAGAGCCTCATTACCGAGTATTCCTATGTGTATTTCTTTGCCTTCAATGAACTTTTCAATGATCGCTTTTTTCCCTAAAGATAAGGTTTTCTCCAGGGTTTCGGACAGCATAGCTTCATCCCTGACCATTGTGACCCCTATACTTGAACCCTCCCCTGCCGGTTTGACGACCCACGGCAGAGGGAAATCAATCAGAGACGAGAGACGCTTTACTTTTAACTCATCCCTTGTTACTACTTTAAATGATGGTATAGGCAATTCGTGATAGGAAAATATTTTCTTGGATATTTCCTTGTCCATAGCAAGCGCTGATGCCAGAACACCTGAGCCCGTATATGGTATCCCCGCAACCTCAAGCATTCCCTGCATTGCGCCGTTCTCTCCCATGCCTCCGTGAAGGGCCATAAAGGCAAACCTCACTTTTTCTTTTTTCAGCACATTTACTATGTCTTTGCCTACGTCTATTGCCGTAGCGTTATAGCCAAGCTCCAGCAGAGCCTGATATATCGCAAGCCCGCTCCGCATGGACACATCGCGCTCTGCGGAAAGCCCTCCCATCAGAACCCCGATCTTCTTTGAAGTAATTAATCCTTTAGTCATTTGCTCCCCCTGACTAAAGACAAGAAAGGCTGGTGAAAGATTTCTATACGACACCTTAAAAAATAAACTTTAAGGTATTTAAGAAAAAACTCTAACATTAAAAGGACAAACAGAAATTCAAACAGTTCGTCGATTATAGAAAGCCTGAGACAGTCTTTCTTGTCTTTACATGAAAAACGTAAATTTATCATTAATTAAGTGTCCTCTCCTATCATTCTTATCTCAGGCTCAAGCCTTACTCCGCTATCCTTCTCAACCTTCTCTGTTACATCCTCCATAAGCCTGATGAAATCTTTGTGAGTGCCGCCGCCTTTATTGACGAAATAATTGGCATGGACACCGCTGACCTCAATTCCTCCGGCCTTCATCCCTTTGCATCCAGCGGCATCTATAAGCCTGCCCGCCTGTCCGCCCTCGGGATTTTTAAAAACACACCCTGCCGAAAGCTCGCCGACAGGCTGTGTGTCTCTCTTGTTCCGCAAATACTCACTTATCCGTTTCGCAACATTTTCAGGATTGTCCTTCTTAAGAGCAATATTCGCACTGAGTATTATGGAACCTTCCGGCATATTCGAATTCCTGTAAGAGAACCCGATATCTTCATTTTTCAGGATCACGATCTCTCCGTTTGAGCTCATCAAGGCCACAGACACAATCACGTCCCTGATTTCTGTTCCGAACGAGCCGGCGTTCATGGAAACGGCCCCGCCGAATGTGCCTGGTATCCCGGCAAGGGCTTCAATGCCCGAATATCCATTCTTTTTCGCATAATTCACAAGTCTTCCCAAAGGCACACCGGCCTCAACAAAAAGTACTATGTACCCGCCTGCCCCTGAAGGCGGAAACAGGTAAGGAGCAACTCTGTCAGGGTTACGCACCGGGCTGATATTATTAAAAGATTTCATCGATATTGCACAGCCTCTGATGCCTTTGTCTTTTACAAGAATATTTGTGCCCCCGCCCAATATGAAAAACGGAGACTTATCTTCTGCCAGTACTGCAAGGGCGCTTTTTAATGATGCGGCATCTTCCGGGATAACCATAATGTCTACCGGGCCTCCTATTTTCAGTGACGTATATGCTGACATAGGTTCGTTAAACTTTATTTCTCCCCTGAAAAGACTCTTTTCCAGGCTGAGTCCCAATTTTTCCGCCAAATCTCTTCTCTCTTTTTCTTCGTCCAATCAAACTTCCTTCCTTAATTTCGCTTATCACACTTCAATTCCTGTTTTTTTAAAAATTCCTCGCCTGTCTTCCATACATCACCCGCACCGAGCGTCAACAGAATATCGCCGTTTGTCATATCTCCAGCCAGATATTGAACTATTTCAGCCCTGTCCTTCATATATATAATGTCCTTGCCCATATCTCTTATTTTCACAAAAATACTCTCTGAACTTATCCCGTTTAACGGCTTCTCTCCGGCAGGATATATGTCCATAAGAATTATTTTGTCGGCATCCCCGAAAGAATTAACAAACTCACCCATAAGGTCCTGTGTTCTCGAATATCTGTGAGGCTGAAAAAGAGCTACAAGCCTGCCTGATCTCTCCTGCCCAACAGCCTCTTTAGCCGCCTTCAGGGTAGCTCTTATCTCCGCGGGGTGATGCGCATAATCATCGAAGACCCTGACTCCCGACACCTCACCCTTCAGTTCAAACCTTCTCTGAATACCGCCGAATTTCCTTAGTGCCTCCCTGACATTGTCCATATCAATCTCCAGTTCATAGGCCGTGCCTATCGCAGCCAGACTGTTGCACACATTGTGCACGCCCGGCATAGGAATTTCGAACATTCCAAGCGACTTATCCCTGAACACTGCCTCGAAAATTGAATTCAGCCCCTCCTTCTTAATATTCCTCGCCGTCAGGTCAACACCTTCACTCACCCCGTATGTGACAAACCTGCGTTGAACTTTCGGCAGAAGTTCCCTTACATGTTCGTTGTCCGCGCAGAGCAGTGAAATACCGTAAAAAGGCACCTTGTTAACAAAAGAAATAAACGCATCCTTTATCTCGGAAATATTCTCAAAAAAATCCATATGCTCCCTGTCTATGTTTGTAACAACAGCAATTGTTGGAGAAAGTTTCAGAAACGAACCGTCACTTTCATCCGCCTCCGCCACAAAAAAATCCCCCTGTCCGAGTTTCGCATTGCTGTCTGTGCCTTTAAGCTTACCGCCGATAACAATGGTCGGGTCAAGACCGCCTGAGGCCAGCGCGCAAGCTGTAAGAGATGTTGCCGTCGTCTTCCCGTGTGCGCCGGCCACGAGTACACTGTATTTAAGACGTTCGAGCTCCGCCAGCATCTCTGCTCTCGGAATAACAGGTATGGATTTCTCTTTCGCAGCCATAACTTCAGGGTTATCAGAACCGATGGCTGAGGATATCACCACTACATGAGAACCACTGATGTTCTCAGCTCTGTGACCTACGGTTATACTTATACCGAGAGATTCCAGTCTTTTTGTCGTATCTGAAGCCCTGATATCCGACCCCCTTACTTCATAACCAAGGTTTGACAGGACTTCCGCGATCCCGCTCATTCCGACGCCTCCGATACCTACAAAATGAATTATTTTAAATTTTTTATACATATTTAATATCGTTAATTGCCTTTGAAATTGTTGATTGACGATTGTTGATTGTTGATTGTTTTATATTATTAGCGCTTTTGTTCATTATTCGTCACTCGTCAATCGTATTCACCCTCCCTTTCTTTTTTTTGCTATGCTCATGATAAGTTCAAAGATCTTTTTTGTCGCATCCGGCTTGCCGATCGACCTGCCGACCATCTCCATCTCGCTCATTGCATCAGGATCTTCAAATAAATGCCTGATCATATTTGCTAGTGACCGGCCGTCAAGTTCGTTGTCCGGAATCATCTGTGCCGCGTTGATATCCCACAATTTTTTTGCATTCGCAGTCTGATGGTCTCCTGCCGCGAACGGATATGGAACAAGTATCGAAGCCTTGCCGCAGCTTGTAATTTCAGCAAGAGTTGTTGCTCCGGCCCTTGATATAATAAGGTCCGAGGCCGCGTAAGCATCCGGCATATCATGCGTAAAAGGTATTACAGCTCCCTTATAACCCTTTTCTTTATAGAACTCCCTGACAATATCAAAATCTTTGTCTCCTGTTTGATGAATGAACTGTATGTGTTTTTTTAAATCTTCCAGATATGCCAGAGACTCGCCGACGGCCCTGTTTATGTTGCTGGCGCCGGAACTGCCTCCTAAAACAAAAATTGTAAACAGGCCACTGTCAAGCCCGAAAGTCGTATTGCCTCTTTCCCTGTCTCCTTTCAGGATCTCCTCTCTTACGGGATTGCCGGTAAAATATGTCTTGTCTTTTGAAAAAAAGCTGATGCTTTCGTAGTAGGTTACAGCAACAGCTTTTACGAATTTGGCCAGAATTCTGTTTGTGAGCCCCGGAATCGTGTTCTGCTCATGGATCATGGTAGGTATTCCCATAAGATATGCCGTAAGCAGTATAGGCCCTGAGCAATATCCGCCCACACCAAGTACAACATCAGGATCAAGTTCTTTTAGAATTGAGCGGGATTCCTTTATCGAAATCGGCAGCCTGAGCACAGACATTATCTTCTGCATAGCACCTCGCCCGACAAATCCCTCTGACCTGATGAATCGTATGTCAAAACCCTCCTTTGGAATCACCGTTGACTCTATTCCTTCCGCTGTGCCGACAAAAGTCACTTTCGATCTATCTATCTTTTCACTGAAGTGTCTGGCAATTGCGACACCCGGAAAAACATGCCCGCCTGTTCCGCCTCCGGCAATTACCATTTTCATCTCCTTACCCGCCGGGATATCCCCGACCTCTGCAAAACATATGTATCCGGCTCATCATCTTTGTCCCCGGCCGAAAAAGTGAAATGATCAGGGCAGGGATTCCGCCGTAATCCTCCAAACGAATAAGCAACTCCGCGATTAGTCCATTTACTATCTTCCGCCGACAACTCTCCGCATTTTTTTGAGATATTCATAAGTATTCCTATTGCCATCATATTAATAAGGAACGACGAGCCTCCATAACTGATAAATGGCAGCGGAAGTCCTTTTGTCGGCATTATTCCCGTCGCGACCGCAAAATTCACAAGCGCCTGACTTCCTATCATTATCGTAAGACCTAACGCGAGATAGTAAGCAAAAAGATCATCAGACCGCATTGCCACCTTCATTCCTTTTATGAAAAGCAGGAGGAACAGAAACACAACTGCCAGAACCCCGATGAGTCCCAGCTCCTCTCCAATCAACGAAAAAATAAAGTCCGTATGTGCCTCAGGCAGGAAGAAAAGTTTCTGTTTGCTGTGTCCTATTCCCACACCGGCAAGTCCTCCTCTTCCAAAAGCAAGGAAAGACTGCACGAGCTGAAACCCGCTGCCCTGCGCATCCTGCCAGGGATCAAGAAATGCCATTATCCTCTTCATTCGGTATGGAGAGGACAGGATCAGTTTATAAACTACCGGAAGAGACAGAAGAATAATGCCCAAGAGATATCTCCACCTGAGTCCCCCGACAAACAGAAGTGTCAGGCTTATGATGCCAATGCTCATGGCCGAACCGAAATCAGGCTGCAGAAGGATAATGCACTGAAAAACAGCCACAATAGAAACCGGAACGGCCACTCCGTAACGAAGGTCATTCATTCTCTGCGAATTTCTGCTCATATAATCTGCAAGGAAAATTACAATGGTAATTTTCACAAGCTCTGAAGGTTGAAATGTTGACGGCCATAGCTTGATCCATCTTTTAACTTCGCTCTGCGGCCCGGCTGATACTCCAATCCCGGGGACAAACACAAGGATAAGCAGGATAGCGGAAAACACAAGAAGCGGGAGAGCAAAAAATCCCAGCTTATGATAATTAAATCTCGACAGAATTATCATGGCTGAAAACCCAATAAAGACAGTAAAAAGATGCCTGCCCAGAAAATGGAAACTGCTGCCGTACCTGTCAGCTGATATAAAAACGCTCGAACTGTAAACCATCAGTATCCCGATCATCGTAAGAGCCGCAACAGGTATAACCAGGCCGCGTACGCTTCTGTCTGTATTTAAATATCTCATAATTAGAATCCAGTTTGAACCCATGTACCACAAGGGTACCAGCGGCTTCGCCGCGAGGCGAGCAGGGCAGGCAGCTTGTCCCGAAGCGTCGGGATGAACAATTTTTTTCTTATCATTCTATAATTCCATTACTGCCTCTTTGAATTTCCTTCCGCGCTCTTCAAAATCAGCAAACATATCAAAACTCGCGCAACCCGGCGAAAGAAGAACGGCATCACCAGGTTCCGACTTTACCGAAGCAACTTCTACAGCTTTTTTCAGTGTGTCGACCGGGATGGTGTCTGTAACATCTCCAACTGCAGCGGATATCTTATCCTTTGCTTCGCCTATCAGGACCAGCGCTCTTACTTTCTTTTTTATCAGGCTTTTCAATTCTTCGAAATCACTGTCCTTTTCCCTGCCTCCCATTATCAGCACAACATTTTCAAAGCTCTCGAGGGATCTGGCTACTGCACCCGTGTTAGTTCCCTTTGAGTCGTTTATATAACGCACACCATTGATCTCACGGACAAATTCAAGTCTGTGCTCCAGGCCTGGAAATTCCATTAATACTTCCCTTACGGTCCTGACCGGACAGCCTGAAATAATTGCAGCTAACGATGCCGCCATGGCATTTTCAAAGTTGTGGACTCCCCTTATCTTCATCTCGTCAACTTCAGCAACCATTTGGGGGGAGGAGACAGTCCCCCCTGCTTTTTCATCAAAGCAGGAAAGGGGGACTGTCCTTGAGGTGGAGAGTAAGCTGCAGTGGATGCTGCTGTCCTTTAAATACATACCCTCGACTTCTCTTTTTCTGCTGAAAAACAGAAGTGTTGGCAATTCAGCGCCTGTTTTGACCTTTTCATCACATATCTTCATAATCTCAGGATCATCAGCGTTAAGTATCAGGTAGTCGTCAGGCCCCTGATTTTCGAATATTCGCGCCTTGGCATTGATGTATCCCCGCATACTGCCGTACCTGTCCAGATGGTCACGGGTAATATTCAGTATCACTGCCACATGGGGCCTGAAGTCCCGGATCGTCTCAAGCTGAAAACTTGAGACTTCAGCAACAATATAATCAGCATTAGTCAGCTTTGAGCCGTAAACCTCTTCTGTCAACGCATTGCCGATATTACCGCCCAGGATCGTCCCGTAATCAGCCGCCCTCAGCATTCTGTCTATAAGAGTGCATGTTGTTGATTTACCGTTAGTCCCTGTTACACCGATAAACCGCGGTAATGGACGCTCAGCTTCAGATACAGAATTCGCAACCTGATAAGCAAGTTCAAGCTCGCCGATTATCTCTGTTCCTTTTGCTCTGGCCTGTAAAACAGGCGGAATATTAAGCGGAATCCCCGGACTGACAACTATAAGGTCAGCTGAACTGAACAGCTCTTCAGGATGCCCGCCGGTAATGATCCTGACCGAAGACGGAAGTTTCCGAATATCGTCTTCAAGAAACTCGCGGGGTCGTATATCTGTCACACATACGTTAGCACCCAGTGATGACAGGAGGTTAGCGGCTCCGGTTCCGCTTCTCGCAAGACCGACCACGAGAACATTCTTACCCTCAAATCTTTTCATTTCATTAATTTTGATTTCTGCATTTTGCATTTTTTTTATATTCATCTTAACTTCAGGGTTGTCAGGCTCAAAAGCGCAAGGATGATACCTACGATCCAAAACCTGACGATCACCTTGGGTTCAGACCATCCTTTCAGTTCAAAGTGATGATGCAGAGGGGCCATCTTGAATATCCGCTTGCCTGTGTATTTAAAAGATGTCACCTGCAGCATTACGGATAACGCTTCAATAACAAAGATACCGCCGACCACTGCGAGGACGAGTTCGTGTTTGCTTATTACCGCGAGTGTACCCAGCGCGCCGCCAAGGCCAAGCGAGCCGACATCGCCCATAAATATCTCGGCGGGATAGCTGTTAAACCATAAAAAACCGAGTGCAGCGCCGAACATGGCGCCGCAGAATATCGTAAGTTCCCCTATCCAGGGCATATGATAGACATGCAGGTAGGATGAAAATCCCGAGTGACCCGATATATATACAAGCGCGCCGTTTGCCAGGGTGGCAATGGCAACCAGTCCAATGGCAAGTCCGTCTATTCCGTCAGTAAGATTGACCGCGTTCGAAGACCCGACAATAACAAGAATGGAAAAAGGTATAAATAATAAACCCATTGGGATCCATATTTGCTTAAAAAAAGGCATTATAAGATTTGAGGCAAACTCGGGGTCATCAGGATTAAAGTACAGTAAAACACCAATTGCAAGCGCCAGAGCTATCTGGGCAGCAAATTTATGCCGCGCCCTTAACCCCTTTGAACTCTTGTTCACTGCCTTGAGATAGTCATCGACAAAACCGATAAAACCAAAGAAAAATGTCGCGGCAAGCATCATCCAGATGTACTTATTCGAAAGGTCCCCCCACATCAGCACACTTAGAATAATTGATGAAAGTATCAATATCCCGCCCATAGTAGGTGTCCCTGTCTTGTCCAGATGGGCCTTCGGGCCGTCATCCCTGACGTGCTGGGTTACACTGAACTTTCTCAGTGTCTTTATAACCCATGGGGCGAAGACAAAAATAATCAGCATAGCAGTAAAAACCGCAAGGGTAGCTCTGACCGTAATGTACCTGAACACATTAAACGGAGAAAAAACGTCATGCATGGAGTATAGAAGCTTATATAACACCCTTTCCCCCTAATATCTCTGCTATTTTCTCCATGCCCATTGCGCGTGAACCCTTAATGAGTACAACATCACCATCTTTAACAATATCATTCAGCCTGCCGCATGCCTCATCCGCAGTCTTAAACTCATGGACCTCAGGCATGCCGGAATCTGCCGTCTTTGCGTTTTTCCTTATTTCGTCCGCGGCAATACCCATCAACTCTCCAACAGACACAAAAACACCTACACCCAGACCGGCGATCGTCTTTCCCAGAGCCTTGTGTTCTCTTTCTGAAAACTCACCCAGTTCAAACATATCTCCCAGAAACGCGACAGTCCTTCTGTTAGATCCCATTCGGACCAGTTCCTTTAAGGATTCTTCAGTCGAGGACGGATTGGCATTATAAGAATCGTTTATTATCGCTATGTTGTTAGCTTTTATTACCTCAAACCTCATGGGAAAAGCCCTATACGACTCAAGAGCCGTTTTAATTTCCTCAACGGTCATACCCAGAGAAATGCACACTGCCGAGGCCGCCAGCGCGTTATAGATATTAAAGAGCCCGTTGATATTTAAAGTGATTGCGACACTTTCTCCATTATTAAGTTTAAGTGTGAAATTGCTGCCTGAATCAAAGGCTGAGACATTTTCAGCCTTAACTCCGGAATCGCTCTTTATGGAAAATGTAGTTAACTCCGCGTCACATTTGCCCGATTTGACAGCTGTGTCATACCCTTCCATCAGAGAATCATCGTCACCGTTCAGCACTATATGTGTAAGCCCGTTCAGGATCTCAAGCTTTTCATTCCTTATCTCATCAACTCCTCCGAAATTGCCTATGTGAGCGGAACCGATATTCGTAACTATACCGTGACTTGGAGAGGCTATATCGCACAGTTTCCTTATCTCCCCTGCCGAATTCATTCCCAGCTCAAGGACAGCCACATCATCATCAGGACTAAGCCTGGTAAGACTCAGCGGCAGTCCGATATAATTATTAAGATTGCCTTCATTCTTAAGCACTTTAAACCGCTTGGAAAGGATCGCGCACGTCATCTCCTTTGTCGTTGTCTTGCCGTTACTGCCTGTTATCGCGACAACAGGGATCTTCCGTCTGATTCTCAGATAGTGGGCCAGATCCTGAAGGGCCTTAAGAGTATTCTCTACCCGGATTATGATATTCCCCTCATGCGGCGGCCTATACCCGGAATCAATGACAACACCGAACCCTTTTGACAGAACATCATCAAGAAAATCATGCCCGTCAAAATTCGGGCCTCTTAACGCGAAAAAAATCTCTCCTGCCTCAATTGTCCGGGAATCAATCGATACACCGGAAAAACTGTCTGTGGGATTGCCGCAGAGCAGGTCTCCCCCTGTCGCTTCAATTATTTCTTCTGTCGTTATAATCGCCATATCATTAATCTTTCTTTTTAGGTTTTCCCCTCGACTTTGCTCGGGACAGTGAGCCTGTCGAACTGTAATTTTTAATTGCTTTTTTAACGACTTCCCTGTCACTGAATGGATGACGTACACCCATTATCTCCTGATAATCTTCATGCCCCTTGCCGGCGATCAGCACAGTGTCTTCCCTGCCGGCCATTAATACTGCCTGTTTTATGGCCTCTGTCCGGTCAGGCTGTATTACAAAATTATCTTTAACAGATTCCAATATCTCATTTATTATTTTCATGGGATCCTCTGTTCTGGGATTATCAGAGGTTATGATCGCGATGTCACTCAGATCTGATGCAGCGGCACCCATTGCGGGCCTCTTTGTCCTGTCTCTGTCCCCGCCGCACCCGAAGACTGTTATAACCCTGCCTTTTGTTATAAGCCTTGCCTCCTGTATAAGGCTCTTCAACGCGTCCTCTGTATGCGCATAATCCACTATGCACATAAAATCCTGGCCTTCATCCACCTTTTCAAAGCGTCCTTCAACAGGTTCGGCCTCTCTTATACCTTTCACAATGGCGTCTTTGCCGACCCCGATGGCATAAGCTGTCCCTATGGACATTAGAATGTTATAAATATTGTTCCGTCCGATAAGACGGGTCTCTACAACATACTCCTCTTCCGGAGTAATGATTTTCAGCAGTCTGCCTGCCTGCCCCCGCGTCCCCCCACTGCTTCGCTTTGCGAAGCAAAGCGGTGGGG
>CAZNPC010000062.1:0-11841 GCA_964574765.1 uncultured Nitrospirales bacterium
CGGGAAAGGAGGGACATTGTCCTGGAGTTTTTTGAACTCGTCTGCATATGCATTTGTTATCAGGTCCGGCCTTGATGAAAGGATCTGGGCAAGTTTAATAAAAGAAGGACCCAGCTCACTGAACGCCATTCTCAATCTTTCAGGGGCAGTGCGTTTCTCAACAGACGGCCAGTGGCCGAATGCCTTTAATCTCTTTCTAAGGGGAATGAATCGCTGAAGATTAATCTGCTCGATAAACTGCCCGAACCCGTGTCTGAGGAAAACATTGACGATCTGTCCCATCCTGCCAATGTTTTTATATGTGTGCCAGAACTTTAAAATGCCGGTTATTGCCATATATCAGTCTTTGGAATGCGCAGATTCTTCATGCTTATTGATCCTGGCTGAAAGTGCCCTGACCTTATTATGCAGTTCTTCGACCTCGTCGCGGGTCGGTACCTTCATTTTTTCAAGGGTCTTGCTGATCAGATCAGAAAAGTTTTTGCCAATATTCTCCCCTGACCTTTCAACTTTATCTGTCCATTCTTTTATCAGAACAACCCCCTGGGATTCGCTTAATTCGCCTTTTTTGATAAGCTCATCAACCAATTCCTTTACAGATTCCTGAACACCCAGGCCCGCAAGCAGCGCCTTATGTATATAATCCAATACCGGCATAGTATCCTCCTTCTTTACAAGCAGAAGATAAGAAGTTGAGCAATTAAGAAATTGAGAAGATGAGGTTTTGTAAGTTTTAACCTCTTAGCCTCTTAACTTCCTATCTTCTTAACCTCTGTCATTATTAAAATTTAAGGACAAACAAGCACAGACTTATAGTTGGGCTTAACCTAATTATCTGATATTTTTCGTCTAATTTCAATTCAATTTATCTTTGACAATATCAACTGCCGAACTTACAGCTTTATCAATGCCCTTAACATCTTTTGTCCCTCCCTGGGCCATATCAGGCCTGCCGCCGCCCTTTCCCCCGGTTACAGCCTTAAGTATCTCTCCTGCGTTGAGCCGGCCTGTCAGGTCTTTTGTTACTACAGCGACGTAGGATGCCTGGCTGTCCAGAGAAGAACCAAGCACAATAACGCCTGAACCGATCTTGTCGCGGATTTTATCTGCGAGATCTCTCAGTGTCTTCATATCAAGGCCGTCTATTTTACAGGAGAGTACCTGGATTCCGTTGACTTCCATGGTGTTCTTAATTATGGAATCCAAATTCTGCGAAGCCGCTTTGCCTCTGGCTTTTCCCAGCTCTTTCTCGCGGGCCCTGTTTTCATTAATTATTTTCTTCAGTTTGTCCGAGACATTAAGCTCGCTGACTTTAAGCAGGTCTGCGGCTTTCTTTAATTCGTTTTCTTCTGCCCTTATTAATTCAAGGGCATGAAATCCGGTGACAGCCTCTATCCTTCTAATCCCCGCGGCTACACTTCCCTCTGAAACTATTTTGAAAATCCCTATCTGTCCTGTGGCGCTGCAGTGGGTTCCGCCGCAGAGTTCAGAGGTGAAATCTCCCGCGCTGACAACCCTCACTTTCTCTCCGTACTTTTCGCCAAAAAGGGCTACTGTGCCTTTGGAAATAGCATCGTCCAGAGTGGTCAATGTTGTATTAACGGGTAAGTTTTTCATGATATTTTCATTAACAATATCTTCAATTTCCTGAAGTTCTCTGCTGTCCACCGCGTAGAAATGATTGAAATCAAACCTTAGCCTCTCATGAGCAACAAGCGAACCGGCCTGCTTGATGTGGTCGCCGAGAACGGATTTGAGCGCGGCATGAAGAAGGTGAGTTACAGTGTGATTGCGCATGATCGACTTTCTTCTTGGTTCGTCAATACCCGCTGTCACCGTCATTTGTGTTTTGATAGTACCCTTCTTCACAGTACCGGAATGTATAATTATGTCATTGAATTTTTTTGTATCAGAGACATTGATCTTCAGGCCGCCAGCTCTTAAAGTGCCTGTATCTCCGACCTGTCCGCCTGATTCACCATAAAAAGGTGAACTTTTAAGTATTACTTCTATGGTATCGCCTTCTTTTGCCTCCTGAACAGCATTCCCGTCTTTTATTATCGCGGCAACAATACTATCTCCCTCTGATGAGTCATAACCTGTAAACTCTGTAGTGCCGGACTGCCTGAGCATGTCCCTGTATATGCCGGAAGCCGCCTGTTCCTGATTGACCCACGACGCCCTTGCTTTTGTTTTCTGAAGCTCCATTTCTTTGGAAAACCCGGGTTCGTCGATCTTAAGGCCGTTATCCTCTGCGATATCCTGTGCAAGGTCAAGCGGGAAACCATATGTATCATATAATTTAAACAGCTCGCCGCCCGGGATAGTATCTTTGCCGTTTTTCTTCAGCGTATTGATCAGCTTGTCCAGTATTGCCATGCCTGAAGTAAGAGTATGGGCAAACCGCTCTTCCTCAAACCTGAGAACTTTCATATCCCTCTCTGTATTTTCGACAAGTTCAGGATATGCTTCTGACATTACTTTAGATACAGAGTCAAGGATTTTATAAAGAAACGGCTCTTCAATTCCCAGCATATAACCGTGTCTTGCGGCCCTCCTTATGATCCTTCTTAACACATATCCCCTTCCCTCATTTGAAGGCATTAAACCCTCGGCAATGGAAAAGGCAATTGACCTCAGGTGGTCAGCGATAACACGGATTGATACATCTGATGAAGGGCCGGCGCTGTATTTTTTGCCTGAAATGTTTTCTATCTTTTTAATGATCGGACTGAAAAGGTCGGAATCAAAGTTGTTTGTTTTCCCCTGCAGAACCGCTGTAAGCCTTTCAAGCCCCATGCCTGTGTCAATACTTGGTTTTGGCAGGGGAGTCAGTTTGCCGGATGAATCTTTGCTGTACTGCATAAATACAAGGTTCCATATCTCAAGATACCTGTCGCAGTCACATCCGACCTTGCAGTCAGGCCTGTCACAGCCCATTTCAGGGCCCTGGTCTATCAGTATCTCTGAGCACGGACCGCACGGACCTGTTTCTCCCATCTGCCAGAAATTATCTTTGGCCCCGAGCCTGAATATCATGTCAGGCTTTACATCAGTTTCTTTACGCCACAATTTGTCGGCTTCGTCGTCTTTTTCATAAATTGTTATGTAGAGTTTGTCTTTAGGAAGCTTGACCCGTTCGGTGAGGAAGTCCCATGCCCACTTAATTGCGTCCTTTTTGAAATAGTCGCCGAATGAAAAATTGCCGAGCATTTCAAAGAATGTGTGATGCCGGGAGGTCCTTCCCACATTTTCAAGGTCATTATGTTTACCGCCTGCCCGGAGGCACTTCTGAACCGTAACAGCCCTTTTGCAGGACCTTTTTTCGTCTCCGAGAAAGACCGATTTGAACTGGACCATTCCGGCGTTTGTAAAGAGAAGGGTCGGGTCGTTCCGGGGCATTATTGGGGAACCTGGAAGGACTTTGTGCCCCTTCTCACTGAAGAAATCCAGAAACCGCTGTCTTATCTCATTACTTTTCATGACAGTTCAAATAAAAACCTTTAATTCTCAGATGTTGAACAATAACCGTATTATATCAAAATTTTCAGAGAAAACCTGATTAACCTTGATTCTCTTCCTGAACGATTTATTGACATTGAATAGTCATTACGTATAATACAAAAAATGGCCGGGCAACTGATTATTAGACATAATTCTCAATAAATTGAAGGAGGAGCTGATCTGTATGTTAATATCAAAAGAGGAAATATGGAAAATCACAAATTAGTATTGCCTGAACATTTAAATCAGTATGGTTATCTGTTTGGAGGATATCTGCTGAAGTGGGTAGATGAGGTCGCATGGATAGCCGCGACCCTGGATTATCCCGGATGTAATTTTGTGACAAGAGGACTGGCCAAAGTTGAGTTCAGAAAGAGCGTCCGGGGAGGGACTATACTGAGATTTATCTCTGAAAAAGCAGGTTCGGGAAATACTTCGCTTGAGTATGCGGTAAAAGTATTCCGGGGAAGTGGAGGGACTGAGCCGGATGATCTGATCTTTTCCACCAGTGTGACATTCGTATGTATTGATGAAAAGGGGAAGAAAAAAGCCCTGCCTGCTTGCCCCGGTTTATCGGGGAATGATGATCATATACGGTAATATTGACGAGTCGGGCCGAAAAAGTATTTGCAGTATTCTATGAGTTTAATGGAAGTGATACGATATCTGCCGCGGATTCCCGCTCTTTTTTTGAAATTTCTTTTATCGCGTAAGCGGCAGTACTGCCGGAAAATCCCCGCCGCATAAGCATGCCCCACAGCCTTCTTCTGACTGTATGGACTGGATATTTTTTGAGAGATTTTATTTTTTTACTGACTAATCTGAGGGCTGTTTCTTTCTCAGTTTCTCCGGAGTGCCCGGCAAGAGTTTCTTCGATCAGGTCTCTTTCGATGCCGTGTATAAAGAGGAAATGTTCAATCCCTTTTCTCCCAAGGTGTTTTTTTTCAACAGCGTACAGGAAGAGTTCTGAGGCAACTGACTTATCATCCATTAAACCGGCGTTTTCAAGATACTTCATCGCCGAATTGATCTGTCCGGTATCGAAATTTTTTCGTCTCAGACGCTCCTGCATCTCTTTTCTGCTTCTGGAGCGATAACGGAGAAGCAGTAAGGCGTAGTTTTTTGCGTTATTTCGAGAATCTTTCAATCTCAGGATCTTTCTGGCTTTGGATCGCCTGATCCTCTTCTTCTTTCAGGTCATCCAGAGTCTGAACCCCCTTGATTTTCAGGATGAAATCATCAGGGTTTGAAGTTCTGCGCAATGCATCTTCATATGTGATCAATTCATTCTTGAACAGATGCATCAGAGACTGGTCGAATGTCTGCATCTGATACTGGCTGAAGCTCTGGGCAATGACATCAGGAATCAGTTTTGTTTTGTCAGGGTTTTCTATGCATCCCCGAATAGTGGCAGTTGACCTGAGTATTTCCACAGCCGGCACCCTCCCTTTTCCGTCTGCCATGGGAACCAGCCTCATGGATATGATGGCCCTTAAGACTGATGCAAGCTGTACCCTGACCTGTTTATGCTGATAGGGCGGAAAAACTGATATTATCCTGTTAATGGTCTCAGCTGCATCAACAGTATGCAGGGTGCTTAATACAAGGTGTCCGGTTTCCGCCGCTATAAGTGCAGTCTGTATTGTTTCAAAATCACGCATTTCACCAACGAGGATTACGTCAGGGTCCTGTCTCATGGCGGCCCTCAGGGCCTTGCTGAAAGACTCTGTGTCAGTGCCGATTTCACGCTGATTAACAATACTGCGTTTATCTCTATGAAGGAATTCAATAGGGTCTTCAATCGTCATAACATGGTCAGTCCGTGTTGAATTTATATGGTCAACCATTGCCGCGAGTGATGTGGTTTTACCGCTTCCGGTTGTGCCTGTAACAAGTATGAGTCCTCTCGGTTCAAGGGATATTGTCCTTATGATAGGAGGAAGGTGGAGCTGATCAGTATCAAGAATTTTCATGGGAATAATCCTGAAAACAATTCCGATTGTCCCTCTCTGCACAAAAACATTGCATCTGAACCTTCCAAGTCCAGGAACACTATAGGCGATGTCTATATCATTTCTTTTTTTGAACGCATCTTTCTGATGGGCGCTCATGACATGCGTGGTTATTTCCATGGTATCTTCGGAGGAGAGCCTCTTTTCGCCGGGCATAAATGAAAGTTCACCGTTAATGCGGATTATTGCGGCGTTACCTACTTTTATATGTACGTCAGATGCTCCCATCTTTACAGCTTTTTTCAGGAGTTCGTCGATATATGCAGACATGTGTTACCTCCTCAGGTTATATGCTTCCAGAACTGCTGCTTCAATTTTTTCAGAAGCCTCAGGGTTTGATTTCAGGTATCCCTTTGCGTTTTCTCTCCCCTGGCCTATGCGGTTTCCGTCATATGAATACCATGACCCTGATTTTTCTATTATGCCATTTGAGACACCATGATCAATAAGTTCGCCTGCACGTGATATGCCCTCACTATAAAATATATCAAATTCCGCCTGTTTGAACGGTGGAGCAACCTTGTTCTTCACTACCTTTACTCTTACCCTGTTGCCGATTGCTTCCTGCCCCGACTTCAGGGTTTCTATCCTTCTTATGTCAAGTCTGCACGATGAATAGAACTTGAGCGCATTGCCGCCCGTTGTCGTCTCGGGGCTTCCGAACATTACTCCTATTTTCATCCTTATCTGGTTTATGAATATTACTGTTGTCTGGCTCTTGGATATGGTTGCCGTCAGCTTTCGCAGGGCCTGGCTCATAAGCCTCGCCTGGAGGCCGGGCAGGCTGTCTCCCATGTCTCCTTCAATTTCCGCCCTTGGAACAAGGGCTGCGACAGAATCTATAACTATTATATCAAGAGCTCCGCTGCGGACCAGTGTCTCGGTAACTTCCAGCGCCTGTTCGCCAGTGTCGGGCTGGCTGATAAGCAGGTCATCAATTTTAACGCCCAGTTTTGTGGCGTAAGTAACGTCAAGGGCATGCTCCGCGTCAACAAAAGCGGCCGCGCCGCCTGTTTTTTGAGCCTCAGCGACCGCACTGAGGGCAAGAGTAGTTTTCCCTGACGATTCAGGCCCATAGATCTCAACGACCCTTCCTCTTGGAAAACCACCGATTCCGAGTGCGGCATCAAGTCCGATAGAACCTGTCGGTATGATTGCGATTTCTGCGATTCCCTCAGAACCCAGCCGCATTATCGAACCCTTGCCAAATTGTTTTTCTATCTGGGAAATGGCCATTTCCAGAGCTTTTGTACGCTCTTTGTTAGACATCTTGCCTCCTTATTCCTAATATTCTATGTTTTTTATTTATTAACATCAAATTTACCCGGCATGCTTCCCGGCCAGGGGCAGCTCTGCGATAATAGAATGACGCGCACCTGAGGAATTCAGTTCGCTTTTCATTAAAGATACAGATTTAACGTCCACTGAGCCCAGAACATCTTCTTTGCGAAGACTGCATGCTTTAATAATGCTTTCTTTTTCTTTTGAGGATCTGAACCGCCCAAGCGTAAGGTGCGGCTTAAATTTCCTATTCTCTCTCTTAAATCCTAATGATGTCGTTCCTTCCTCTATCTCCTGCTGAAGTGTGTTCAGGGAGTCGAGGTCTTCGACGCCTACCCAAAGCACTCGGGGAGATTTCAAGCCGGGAAAGACGTTTATGCCTTTGATATCCAGTTGGAAAGAATTATTGCGGCTGCAAATCAGTGTCATGAGTTTTACAATATCCCTGACAGTTTCTTCTGTTATTTCTCCAAGAAACTTAAGTGTAAGATGAATGTTGTCCGGGTTAACCCATCTGATGTCGGCCCCGCAACTCCTGAAATTACGCTGAAGTCCTGACAGTGCGGATTTTACCGCTTCGGACAGTTCTATGGCCAAAAAACTTCTCAAAGATAAACAGTTTTTTTCCGTAACAGAAAAATCCCTAATCCGTTTATTATCAATAGCATATCACAGAATAGACAATAAAAAGTAGTATATAATTGCCCGTTGGCGGATGGCTTGGCAGCCGTCGGCAACATCCCTGGCCGGTCGTAATTATCTAGAACATGAGCATGAATATCTGTAAGCAGATATTAGTATAGACCGCTGCCATAATATCATCAAGCATAATGCCCGTGCCGCCGCAAAAGAGTTTTTCCATCTTCCTGATGGGCGGGGGTTTTATTATGTCAAATATCCTGAACAGGAGGAATGCCGCAAGGAGATAACCGGTGCTTTTCGGGATAAACAAAACCGCGGCCAGGTATCCTGAGAATTCATCTATTACAATATGGCCGCTGTCCCTGCCAAGGTTTTTTTCCGCTGTATGTGAAGTTATCAGTCCAAGCAGGAAGACAGGCAGAAATATAATAAGCAGCTCCAGATTGTCCGGCTTGATGACAAATACCAGTAAAAGGGCAAGCGCCGAGCCGAAAGTGCCGGGGGCGTAAGGCAGGTGACCTATGAAACCACATGTTGCGATTGTCTGCTGAAGTTTGTTGTTCATTTTTTTCTCCTGTTTTCCGTCAGTATACAAAATTGCCGGAAGCAGGTTTATTCCGGCCCTGAATCAGTCTCCGCTAACATGGACTTCCCCCTTCTCGTGAATGATCCTGTATGAACTTGATATTTTAGCTGATTCACCAATGGTTGCGGCAACTGAACAGTACTTATCCAGAGAAAGCTGAATGGCCTGCGTTACGGCCTCGTCAGATATGTCTTTCCCTGTCACTACGTATTCAATATTTATTGAGGTATATCTGTGAGGATGCTCATCAGCTGTTTCAGCGCTGAGATTGATATCGAATTTGCCCACATTCTGTTTTTTCTTTCGCAGTATTGAGATTACATCCATTCCTGTGCAGCCGCCGAATGCCATAAGCAAAAGCTCCATGGGTTTCGGAGCTGAGTTGTTTCCACCGACCGTCGGCGGGGCATCCATTACAACCGCATGCCCTGAATCTGCACTGCCGACAAACTGCATATTATTAACAAGTGTAACCGTGGTATTTCCCATTTGCCTGCCTCCTGAATATATTTAATTAAATATTCTGCCTGGCTATTTCCGTGGATCGTCCATGACCGGTGTATAGGATAAATGTAATGGATGTTTATTCCTTTGTCAATTAAAGATGTCGATCACTGCTGTCTGAAATATTCATAAACAGGATAACAATTCTATTTTGGACAGATGTGGATGCTGATATTAAATCTGTTATAATGCTAATCATGCAGGCAAAAAAAATTTGTGTTATCATCCCGGCACTGAATGAAGAGGACACTCTTCCTAAAGTATTTAACGATATACCTCCAGGCCTGGTTGACGAGGTGGTTGTGATAGATAATGGCAGTACCGACAGGACGTCTTCCATAGCGAAGGGTCTGGGAGCGACTGTTTTGTTTGAGCCTAAAAGAGGTTACGGGTATCCCTGTCTTAAAGGCGTTGAATACCTAAGGGAAAGAAACCCTGATATAGTTGTTTTTCTTGATGGAAATTACAGCGATAACCCAAAGGAAATTATCAGGCTGGTCGAACCGGTGATTAAAGAGGATTATGATCTGGTTCTTGGCTCCAGGGTTGCCGGTGAAGCCGAACCGGGATCTCTTCGTTTGCCTGTGCGTTTCGGCAACCTGCTGGCAATTACTTTGATCAGATTGCTCTATGGTTTCAAATACACGGACCTGGGCCCGTTCAGGGCCATTAAATTCAGCAGGCTGCTGGAACTGAATCTGCATGATAATCTGGCCTGGACACTTGAAATGCAGATAAAAGCGGTCAAAAAAAAGTACCGGATAACAGAAGTGCCTGTTAGCTACAGGAAAGGACACGGCAAATCAAAGATAACAGGAGATATAAGGGGGATTGTTTCCGTGGGCTGTCGAATACTCTGGACCATATTTAAATACCGGCTTACGCGGTAGAACTTATCTGAAAAAACACTAAAAAGGTCTGGCCGGTATACTTCCCTGTCGCAGAAAGTAAAACGCTGTCTTCTAAAGGTCTTTGTTTATCAGTAGGCCCGGCTGAAACAGCAGTCCTTGAAAACCTGTGTAAATATGAAGTATAGTATGATTAGCATATGGGATTCAGTTTGATCGGCTATAGTTGAGCTTGGCCTTAGAGGCTTTGTTGTGGCGATAATTGTGTGGAGGAAAACCCTATGACAAAGAAAATTAATTGCTGGGAATTTAAAAAGTGCGGCAGAGAGCCGGGTGGTGCCAAGTCGGATGAACTGGGTATCTGCGCTGCGACTACAGAGATCAGGGCAAACGGCGTAAATCAGGGTAAGAACGCAGGCCGTGCGTGCTGGGCTGTGGCAGGGACTTTATGCGGCGGGGTAATTCAGGGAACATTTGCAATGAAACTGGGTAATTGCCTTAAATGTGATTTTTACAGGCTTGTTATGAAAGAAGAGGGTGAAAAGCATCAGAAGGCAAAGGACATTCTGAAAAAATTATCTGATTAAGATCTCATCACCTTTTTTATTCTGTTTCAATAAGGTTTTAACTTTTTTTTTGTCTTTTACTTCTCTTTACCCGCGGCATATGAATCAATTCCTGACGTAGTTTAAGAATAAGCATGCTTTAAGGAACCTTCCGGTATTATAATACCCGCATGGGACTTAACGCGGTCAGCCTAAAATCTACCAATACCGCTCCGGTGGTCGTCCTTGTCGGGCCCACCTGTGTCGGCAAGACAGCCTTGTCCATTATCCTCGCAAAGGCCCTGAATACGGAAATTATCAGTGCGGACTCCATGCAGATTTATAGCAGTATGGATATAGGGACGTCAAAGCCGTCACAGCGTGAACTTGATGAGGTAAAACACCACTTGATCAATATCCTGTCTCCTGGCAGATCTTTCAGCGCCGGTAAATTCAAGACAATGGCGATTGAGATAATCGATTCTATGAAAAGTAAAGGAAAGACCCCGATAATTGTCGGGGGCACGGGATTGTATATCAGGGCACTGACGAGAGGGCTCTTTCACGGCCCTGGAGCAGACTGGGAACTCAGGGATAAATTAATACAAGAGGAAAAGAACTATGGTGAAGGCTATCTTTATAACAGGCTGAAAGATGTTGATCCTGTGACAGCTGGAAAGACAAACCGCAATGATACAAGAAGGATAATAAGGGCGCTTGAGGTTTTTCTGAAGGCAGGGAAAACCATATCGGAGCTTCAGGACATGTCAACAACGCGGACTGCTTATAACTTCATCAAGATTGGACTGTCAAGAGAAAGAAAAGAGCTTTACAGACTGATAGATCAGAGAGTGGATACCATGATGCGGAAAGGCCTGCTGCAGGAGACGGAATCATTATTGAAAACAAATCCCGGCCGGACTCCGTTGCAGGCGCTGGGATATAAGGAAATGCAGCTTTTTTTAAATGGCCGGGTGAGCATGGAAGAATCTGTGGATCTGTTAAAGAAAAGAACCAGGGCTTATGCCAAAAGGCAGTATACATGGTTCAATAAAGAGCCCGGTGTCGAATGGGTGGATATAACCGGAATTATCAATGCGGAAGATATCTATGGAAAAGTTGTAACTGATGTCGAACCCTTTAGAAAACTCCTGGCTGGGCAGGAATATATGCATATCTGATTTCCGGCGGGGTTGAAATTCGGGAGGATTTATTTTATGTTAAAAGCAACTATTGAACTGACCGGAAAAACATCAGGACAAGGGGACCCCTATGGCGGACAAAAACCGCAGTCTTCAGGACCACTATCTTAATTCTTTAAGAAAGGATAAAATTCCGGTGATAATTTATCTGATAAACGGTGCTCGCGTCAAAGGAATAATAAAGGGATTTGATAATTTTGTAATTCTTATCAAGCAGGAAAAGCAGCAGCTTATATATAAACACGCGATATCTACGATCATACCTGATAAAGATGTTGATATAATGCGCCAACAGCCCCCGGGTGAATGATTAATGCGTGACACGTCCGGGAGCCCTCTCTGTACGGTAGATGTTATCATAGAAACTGACGGCGGGATAATACTTATCAAGAGAAAGAATCCTCCCCCCGGATGGGCAATCCCCGGCGGGTTTGTAGATTACGGTGAATCACTTGAAGACGCTGTTCGCAGAGAGGCCCTTGAGGAAACCGGACTGGACATTAAATTGAGCAGACAGTTCCATACTTATTCCGACCCTGAGCGGGACCCCAGGCACCACACTGTCTCCACAATATTTATTGCCACTGCTTCAGGAGAACCGAAAGCGGGTGACGATGCCGGGGAAGTGGGGATATTTACAAGGGATTCGCTTCCTGATGAAATAGCCTTTGACCACAGGCAGATCCTTGATGATTACTTCAACAACAGGTATTAGTT
>CAZNPC010000063.1:0-11540 GCA_964574765.1 uncultured Nitrospirales bacterium
AATCATCAGCGATGGCAATTATCAGAGCCTTATGGAAAAAGGCCATATGAATTTATAAACGATCTTTAAATGCATAGCGAGTGGTTAGTGAGCGAATATAATAATTTGTTATTCCTTACATTGTGTTTACCCGCCGATTTGTGCTTGCCTGTCGGAGCTGTGCGGAGATCCCGACACTTCGGGGCCAGTTTGTTTGGCATGGTGGAGGGCTTACCCGAAGGGTGACTACTAAATCGAAAATTATATATAGGGGGGGAGAGAAACATGTCAGCGATCAAGAGAGCACTTATAAGCGTTTCAGACAAGAGCGGTATTGTGGACTTCGCGCGTGAATTGAGCGGCCTGGGGGTAGAGATCCTTTCCACGGGCGGGACAGCTAAGGCATTGAGCGACGCAAAAATCAAGGTCAAAGACGTATCAGATCACACGGGTTTTCCTGAAATGATGGACGGCAGGCTCAAGACCCTTCATCCAAAGATTCACGGAGGCCTGTTGTGGAGAAGGGACAATGCAAAAGACAGGGAAGAAGTTGAAAAACACGGCATTGAATCAATTGATATGGTCGTCGTTAACCTGTACCCCTTTGAGCAGACCGTGTCACAGCCTGATGTTGCATTTGACACAGCCATTGAGAACATCGACATAGGCGGCCCGACAATGCTGAGGGCAGCGTCAAAAAATTTCAAATACGTCACGGTTATTGTTGACCCTGCTGATTATTCAAAGGTCATGGATGAATTAAAATCAGGCAGTGGGGATACAAGTTATGAAACAAAATATTATCTTGCCAGAAAGGTATTTTCGCATACTGCCAGGTATGACACGTTAATTTCCAATTATCTCAACAAACAGGCTGAACCTGACAATCCTTTTCAGCCGAATATAAATTTAAGTTTTAACAAGATCAGCAGTCTCAGGTACGGTGAAAACCCTCATATGAAAGCTGCTGTATACAAAGAACCCCTGTATTCCGGACTGTCTCTTGTAGACGCGAAAATACTCCAGGGAAAAGAGATGTCATTTAACAATTATCTGGATTCAAGCGCTGTAATCGACCTGGCAAAAGAATTTAAGGGCCTGCCTGCCGCGGTCATTTGCAAACATAACAATCCCTGCGGGGTTGCGGTTGCAGATTCTCTTCAGGCGGCGTATAAGAACGCCTTTGAGACCGACCCGATCTCTGCCTTTGGAGGAGTTATTTCTTTGAATAGAAATGTTGATGAGGCCACTGCAAAGGAGATACTTAATCTCTTTGTGGAAATAATCATTGCCCCGGGGTTTGATGAGGGAGCGCTCAAACTTCTCAGTACCAAGCCCAACATCAGACTGCTGGAGCTTGATATTTCCAAAGAGATCACTGGATTTGAGATGAGGAAAATACAGGGGGGCCTGCTGGTTCAGGATAGAGACACAGGCATGATAGAAGACAGGAAGTCTCTCAAGATTGTAACAAAAAGAAAGCCTACTGATGACGAATATTCTGCCATGGCCTTTGCGTGGAAAATATGCAAGCATATGAAATCCAATGCCATTATTTATGCTTCAGGAGACAGGACTCTTGGTATAGGCTGCGGACAGACAAGCAGGGTCGACTCAGCCAGGCTTGCCGCAATGAAGGCTGCGAATTACGATATATCGCTGAAGAATTCCGCTGTGGCCTCAGACGCATTTTTCCCGAACAGGGACGGAATAGATGTCATAGCCACTGCCGGCGCGACTGCGGTTATCCAGCCTGGCGGTTCCATTAAGGACAGCGACACTATTGCTGCGGCTGACGAACACAATATGACAATGGTATTTTCGGGAATGAGGCATTTCAGGCATTAAAGAAACACAGATTATCACAGATAGTAGAAGCAGATTATCACAGAATAAATGTAGCAACGAGCCTGTAGCGAGCGGATATAATTAAATGTGCATTTCTTTACATAGGTTTCCGAAGGGAACATTAAAATAGAATGGATCATCAATTTATCTGCGATCATCTGTGTTTTGTATAGGAGGTTAATTTGAAAGTATTAGTAATAGGCGGCGGCGGACGTGAGCACGCCCTTGTTTGGAAATTAAGCCAGAGCCCAAAAGTAGATAAGATCTTCTGCGCCCCGGGAAATGCAGGAATTGCAGAAACTGCTGAATGCCTGAACATTAAGGCAGACGATATAGAAGGGTTGCTGGATTTCGCTAAATACGAAAGGATAGACCTGACAGTGGTTGGGCCGGAAATCGCGCTGACCCTTGGAGTTGTTGACAGGTTTCAGAAAGAGGGTCTCAGGATATTCGGGCCCGAAGCGGCAGGAGCTCAACTGGAAGGCAGCAAGGTCTTTGCAAAAGACTTTATGCGTAAATACGGACTGCCGACCGCTGAATACAAAACTTTCACATCTTACCTTCATGCGGAAGAATATGTAAGACTCAAAGGCGCGCCTCTTGTAATCAAGGCAGACGGCCTCGCAGCCGGTAAAGGTGTTATTGTTTGCAATAGTGTTGATGAAGCTGTAGATGCTTTAAGACTTATCATGAAGGAAAAAGCTTTTGGTTCCGCCGGGGACAGAGTAATAGTTGAACAATGTTTAAAAGGGGAAGAGGCGTCTTTTATGATCCTGACAGACGGTGAAACAGTTCTGCCCCTTGCTACCTCCCAGGACCACAAACAGGTCTTTGACAGTGACGAGGGGCCCAACACAGGCGGGATGGGAGCGTACAGCCCTGCTCCGATCGTGACAGAAGAACTCCGGGCAGAGATCAATAAGACCGTGATCGATCCGCTTATGAAAGGGCTGAAGAGAGAAAGGATTAATTACAGGGGTGTTATTTACGCCGGGATCATGGTATGCGACGGTAAACCCTTTGTGCTGGAATTCAACTGCCGTTTCGGTGACCCTGAAGCTCAGCCCATACTTATGAGATTTGACAGCGACCTCTTCGACACATTAACAGCTGCTGCTGACGGCAAACTGAAAGATATCAGTATCTCATGGAAAAATGAGCCGTCTATATGTGTGGTAGTGTCATCTGGAGGATATCCCGGAAAATATAAAAAAGGCATACCCATAAATGGGCTTGATTCCCTTAAGAAGAGAGAGGATCTGGTTGTCTTTCATGCCGGTACCGGTATGAAAAAAGGAGGCTTCGTTACTGCCGGAGGAAGAGTGCTCGGAGTAACCGCGCTGGGCAGTGACATTAAGACAGCCAGGCTTAATGCTTATGCGGCAATAGACAAGATCCATATTGACGGGATGCATTACAGGAAGGATATTGCTGATAAAGCTATAAGGTAATCTGTTCGGTCTATATAAACAGCTTTTTAGGGCTTGCATCATACATATTGTATCTTGTATTGTAAATAACTTACCTTGAAGGAAATTGTATATGAAACCTAAAGTCTTGATAATAATGGGCAGTGATTCTGATCTTCCTGTAATGAGAGAGACAGAAAAGGTATTAAAGCAGTTTAATATCCCGTATGAAATAACAGTCGCGTCTGCGCATAGAAGCCCTAAAAGGACCGTGAAGCTGACCATGGATGCAGAGAAAAATGGAGTTGAGGTCATAATCGCAGGCGCAGGCGCTGCCGCACATCTTGCAGGCGTTATAGCAGCTCATACAACTCTCCCTGTAATAGGAATTCCCATTAATTCCTCACCGCTTCAAGGTTTGGATGCCCTGTTCTCGACGGTTCAAATGCCGCCGGGTATTCCTGTGGCAACAATGGCAGTGGGCAAAGCGGGAGCAAAAAACGCCGCCATATTCGCGGCCCAGATCCTACAGTCAAAAGATCCAAAACTCGCAAAGACTCTGAAGGCTTATAAGAAGAAAATGGCTGAGGATGTGCTCAAAAAAGCAAAAAAGCTGAAAAAATAATATTAACAACAAACAGTCAGAAGTTTAAACTGTCCACCTTTACTAAAAAAAATGAAACCATTTACTAAAATAGCCAGTATATTTCTAATTGTTATTTCCACTTTGCATATACTTCGCATTGTTTTTGATGTGAAAATAGTCATTAACAGCTGGGCTGTGCCATTCTGGATCAATGGAGTAGCAGCAATTGTCACGGCATTACTTGCGGTTATGCTGTTGAAAGAAAATCGTTAAAACTATTCAACTGTTCAACGTGATAATGAAAAGGATAGGAATTATCAGGTTTAAACAGGTCTCTATAATAGAAAAAATCCCTAAATTTGAAAAAATCTGTATAATAAAATCCTATCATTTCGCATACAACCAGGGGTATAATGTTTAATTTATTTGAAAAACTGGGAGATTTCGTTCTTTACCACTTAAACCAGACAGGAAGAATGGGAATATTCCTCTTCTACTCTTTAACAAGCATATTTAAACCGCCTTACAAACTCTTCCCCATTATTAAACAGCTATATGTTATCGGTTCTTTGTCCATGTTCGTTATCATTTTTACCGGCGCCTTTACCGGAATGGTTCTCGGACTTCAGGGTTATCATACGCTGAACAAAGTCGGAGCTGAAGCCTGGCTCGGATCCATGGTAGCCTTGGGACTCATAAGGGAACTCGGGCCTGTTATGGCAGCGCTTATGGTAACAGGACGTGCCGGATCCGCTATCTGCGCTGAAATCGGAATAATGCGTATATCAGAACAGATCGATGCGCTTGACTGCATGGCTATTGACCCTCACAAATACATCATAGCTCCCAAATTTGTAGCAGGCATTATTGCAATGCCCCTGTTAACAGCAGTCTTTGATGTCGTCGGTATCTTCGGAGGTTACCTGGTCGGAGTAGAAATGCTCGGCGCAAGTAAAGGGGCATATTTTTCAAGCATTTACAGTAACGTCGAATTTATTGACGTCTATATGGGTATTGTAAAGTCCCTTTGTTTCGGCCTGTTGATAGTATGGATATCCGCTTCAAAAGGCTATTTTGTCCATATGGAAAGAAACGCCAGTTTTGGGGCTGAAGGAGTCAGCAGGGTAACCACAAATGCCGTGGTCCTGTCGTCGGTCTCTATACTTGTGTTCGACTTCTTTTTAACATCGGTGCTTATATGAACGAAAAATCGGCCATACAGCTTATTGAGGTAAAAAAGTCTTTCGGCACCCAGCAGGTCCTGCGCGGGACCAACCTCTCCATTTCCGAAGGAAAAACAACCGTCATTGTCGGCGGGAGCGGTCAGGGAAAAAGCGTAATAATAAAACACATACTTGGACTCGTCCAGCCTGACAGCGGTGAAGTCCGTGTATTCGGACATAATATCAACAGGGTCAGCAAGAAAAAGCTCAGAGAGATCAGGACCAATTTCGGGGTTCTGTTTCAAAACTCGGCCCTTTTCGATTCAATGACTGTCTATGACAACGTTGCCCTTCCACTAAGGGAGCGTACTAAAAAAACTGAAAAGGAAATAAGTGACATAGTCAATGATAATCTTGCCCTGATGGACATTAAGGGAAGCAATGATAAATATCCGGCCCAGATAAGCGGAGGCATGAAAAAAAGGGTCGGGCTTGCCCGCGCCCTCGTTTTAAACCCAAGGATAGTTTTTTTTGATGAACCTACCACAGGACTTGATGTGGCAAAGAGCAATGAAATATACCGTGTCTTTTTCAAAAGCCAGTCGCAATTGGGCTATACAGCTGTTATAGTGAGTCATGATGTTCCCAAGATATTCAAACTGGCTGATTATGTAGCGCTTCTTTACCAGGGACAGGTCCAGGATTATCTTACACCAGAGGAGTTTCAGCTTTCAGAGAATCCGGTAATAAAAGAATTCGTTGAAACAACTATGGGACAATTATATTCCAGTACAAGCATGGAGGGTAAATAATTATGAAGAAAATCAATATTGAAACAGGTGTCGGCATATTATTGATCGTCGGACTGTTATGCCTGGGATACCTTTCCATCAGCCTTGGAGATGTCAGCCTTTTCGGTACGAACCAGTATGCCGTTAAAGCGCATTTCGCCAACATTTCAGGACTTAAGGAAGGCGCACCCATTGAAATCGCGGGTGTAACGATAGGAAAGGTCTCAAAAATACTCCTCGAGGACTATGAGGCATCTGTAGAGCTGTTAATTGATCCGGAAGTAAAGCTCCAGGAAGATTCCATAGCCTCGATAAGGACCCAGGGCATAATCGGCGATAAATACATAAAGATCAATCCCGGCGGAGCTGATGAATTGATAGAGCCCGGAGGGGAAATATTTGAGACTGAATCAACCATTGATATTGAAGAACTTATAGGCAAATATATTTTCGGCAAAGAAGAATAAAAACATAAAAAGGAGGAATAAAAATGCAGACCAGCACATTAAAAATAATATTAACTGTTATGGTATTTGCGGTAATTACTATCTTATCTCCCCTTCAGTCTTTCAGCAATGATGTCCCGGAATACTCTCTTGACGATCTCATACAGATGGCTGTGCAATTCAGCCCTCAGATCAAAGAGGTTGAGCAGGAGGTGGAAATGGCCAAGACCAAGCTGGAAGAGGCTAAAGGCTGGGCGCGGCCCCAGCTGGATGTCATGACACTGGCAGGTCCCGCACCAAAGGCAAGGGGCAATCATATATTCTCCCAACACAAAAGCGATAAAATTCACGGATTGGGAGTATTCGGAAGTATTGATCTTACTGTTGTTCAACCAATTTACACGTTCGGTAAGATCACAGAAGCAAAGAAAGCCGCTACACAAGGGATCAAAGTAGAAAAATCCAAAGTCCGGCAAAAGGCAGCAGACGTAGCCATGGACATAAAGAAATATTATTATGGACACCTGGCATCCAAGGAAGGAGAAAAACTGATCAACGAAATAGCCGGTTATCTGGAATCAGCCATTGACCGCACAAAAAAGCTTCTGAACGAAGAGTCCGAGGATGTCACTGAACTGGATTTATACAAACTGGAAGCTTTTCAGGGAATGCTGGAAAAATACAGAGAAGAAGTAAAAAAGAACGTTACGCTCAGTAAAGCTGCTATCCGCACCTTTACAGGCATGGAGAAAGGCATGGAGTTTGCCCTCAAAGACACTAATAACACGCCCGTACAGGTTAGCATTGAGAGTCTGGACTTTTACTCTGAAAAAAGCAGGCTTTTAAGACCCGAGTTTGAACAGCTCAGGGCAGGACTAATTGCAAAAAAATCACTTTCTGAAATGGCCAGGGCTGACCTTTATCCAGTATTTTTCGCGGTAGGCCTTTACTCTTTTTCCGCGGCTACTGAGAGAGACAAGGTAACCAACCCCTGGATATATGATTTCTTCAGGCATAACGCGGGCGGTATAGCGCTGGGACTTAAGTGGAACTTTGATTTCGGCATAACAAAGGCAAAATTAAATCATGCCAGGGCTGACCGTCTTAAGCTGGAACGGCTCCGCGATTACGCAGCCGTCGGGATACCAATGCAGGTGGAGAAATCCTACAGAGAGCTGGTAGAGGCTCAAAAAACTATTGAGGCTACGAAAAAGGCTTACAAGTCAGCCAGAAAGTGGATGATCGGAGCTGTGATGAATTATGATATGGGAGTCGGCGAAGCCGGTGACGCGGGTGACGCCATTGTTGCTTACGGTCAGATCAAGCAGGCATATATTGAATCGGTATATAATTTTAATATGAGTTACGCCAATGTCATGCAGACATCCGGCATGTCAATTGGTGAAGTTGTAAAATAAATACGCGAGGTATTGATTATGAAAAGCAAAAAGTGGTTTTTTTGCATAATTACCTGTATGACCTTTTTCATTTTTTCCGCGATGGCGGCTGCCAACAACAGCCCCATAATTGCGGTACAGTCGACTATAGATTCTATTCTTGATACCATCAGGGACAAGAGCCTTTCCAATCCTGCCAAGAAAGAGGAAAGACGCAATAAAATCAGAAGTTTGATCAATGAAAGGTTCGACTTTGAAGAAATGGCAAAACGTTCTCTGGCAAGGCACTGGAAAAAAAGGACTCCCGAGGAAAAGAAAGAGTTTGTCTCTCTTTTCTCCCAGTTGCTTGAAGCTTCCTACATCGGTAAAATCGAGGGGTATTCTGATGAGAAGATCACATATGATAAGGAAGAGATCAAAGGCGGCGGAAAATATGGAGTAGTCAGCACGACTATCGCCACAAAGAACGTCGACATTCCAATTGATTATAAGGTCATACTAAGAGGCGCTACATGGTGGGTTTATGATATTGCGATTGAAGGTGTAAGTTTCATCAGCACTTACAGAAATCAGTATAATAAGATCATAATGAAAGAGTCCTATGCCGATCTTATCAAGAAAATGAAGAAGAAACTCGCTGAGGTCAAGGCCCTGTAGCCGGAGCATTTATGGAAAGTGATTTAAAACAGATACTTATAGAATTAAAGGATGATCTGCAGATCTTTAATTTGCTGAGTGACGAAGAACTTGAACAGATAGTCCCTCTTTTTGAAAAAATCACCTTAAAACCCAAAGAAACACTTTTTAGTGAAGGAGATCCGGGGGATTTTGTCGGTTTTATCGCTTCAGGCAAACTGGAGGTAAAGAAGCAGACCGAATTCAAGGGGAAACAGATAGTGCTTGCGCTTCTGAGTAAGGGGTCCCTCGTGGGAGAGCTTGCCCTGGCTGATGATCAACCCCGTTCCGCGACTGTAGTGGCGCATGAAGATTCAGAACTCGCTATCCTGAGACGTAAAGCCCTGGATTCTCTTATGCAGGATCATCCCCATATCGGCATAAAGATGTTAAAAGGACTTAACCGGATACTTTCAATACGCCTGCGCAAATCAGTGGACAGGCTGGCAACCATATTTTAGTTCTTTTACCCCTGCGTACATTTTCAGAAAATCGCAGACAAAAAAATAACAACCTTCTATTAAAGAAGGTATGTTCTATGCTAAAATAATCACGATTTGAACAAATCGCATCCCGACAACCTGGAGGAAATAAAATGACCAAACTAAGCTCAGTAATTATCCTGTCGTTAATACTGCTTGCATTTGTTCTGGCAGGCTGCGCCAGTGAAAAGAAGCCCGTCGAAATAGATGGAACACAGAAAGAAATACTGGCAAAACTTGAGACGATCGAGCAGAACCAGAATAAGATGCTGAAATTCTTTGAGCGGCGGCGTCCGCCCCAGGAAAATCCAAACAAGGTTTATGACATACCTTTAGGGAATTCACCTATTAAAGGAAGTATGTCCGCAAAGGTCACAATTGTTGAATTCTCTGATTTCCAGTGCCCTTACTGCTCGAAATTACAACCTACAATAAAACAGATCCTGGACGCTTATCCCGATGATGTAAGGCTCGTGTATAAACAATTCCCTTTAGATTTTCATAAACAGGCAAGAAATGCTGCCAAGGCATCTCTCGCAGCCGGCGAACAGGGCAAGTTCTGGGAAATGCATGATCTCATATTTGAGAAGTTCAATTCTCTGACTGAAGCCATGTTTACTGAATTTGCAGTTAAACTGGGGCTGGACAAGAAACAGTTTGAAGCGGATTACAACAGTACCAAATATGACAGGCAGATTCAGGATGAGATAAATCTCGGCACCACTGTTGGAGTGCGCGGAACTCCCACACTTTACCTTAACGGCAAGAAAATGACGGCTCGGTCTTTCAATGATTTTAAAACAGCTATTGACGGTGTCCTGAAAAAATAAGAAAACTCACAACAGTTCCTGGCTGATTAAAAAAAAGGGAGAGTTTGATGTTTAACTCTCCCTTTTTCAATTGTTTTAAAGCTTTAAGGCATTAACTGTTCCAAAAGTCTGTCAAGCTCATCCAGAGAATAATACTCGATCTCAATTTTGCCGCCTTTTTTGCCTTTATGTAATAACCTGACCTTCGTACCAAGACTTTGTCTGAGTTTATCTTCAAGTGAAGCTATCTGAGGATCTTTCCAGCTATGAGATTTAGAACTTTGACTCTTTGAGGATGAAGATACCCTTTTACAGAGAGCTTCTGCCTCCCTGACACTTAAGCCCTTCTTTATGATTTTCCTGGCTGTATCAAGCTGCACACTTGCATCCTCTACCTGCAAAATTGCCTTAGCATGTCCGACAGTCAAAGAACCTTCCGCAATCCATTTTTTAATATCTGCCGGAAGTTTCAGTATCCTGAGATAATTTGATACCGTGGCCCTGTCCTTCCCTATCTTTCTTGATACATCGTCCTGAGTAAGATTAAAATCACTTATAAGCCTCTGGAACGCCTCTGCAGATTCAAGAGGATTCAGGTCTTCCCTCTGTATGTTCTCTATGAGTGCGAGTTCCAGCGATTCAGCCGGAGCGGCATCTTTCAGAATGGCAGGCAGTTTCTTAAGTCCGGCAAGCTTGGCAGCCCTCCACCTTCTCTCCCCTGCGATCAGCTGGAACAAATTTCCCGTGTCTTTTGTCACGATAACAGGCTGTATAACTCCGTTTTCCTTTATGGATGAAGCAAGCTCCATAAGGGCAGTATCCCTGAAGATCCGTCTTGGCTGGTATTTATTGGGGACTATTGAATTAAGGTCAAGTTCAAGTACTCCGCCTATCTTTCCTTTCTCAGGAATAAGGGCTCCAAGACCTTTACCCAGTGCCGTTTTCATTATCCATTACCTCCTTTGCAAGAGCTATATAACTTTGTGCTCCTTTTGAGCTGACATCGTAGAGAATAACAGGTTTCCCATGGCTCGGAGCTTCCGCAAGCGTAACATTTCGCGGGATAATTGTCTTATAGACCTTATCGCCGAAGTGCTGTCTGAGTTCAGCGGCAACCTGATTTGAAAGTGTGTTCCTGGCATCAAACATCGTAACTACAATGCCTTCTATGTCAAGAGATGAATTATAAGATTCCCTGACAAGCGCAAGGGTCCTCATTAGAGAAGAAATGCCCTCCAGGGCATAATATTCACACTGTACCGGCACCATGAGACTTTCCGCGGCAACAAGCGCGTTAATTGTCAAAAGGCTGAGAGAGGGAGGGCAGTCAATGAAAATATAATCGTATCCGGATTTAACTGACTCAAGGGCATGTCTGAGAATACCTTCCCTGCCATCTTTTGAAATAAGCTCCAGCTCAGCGCCGATAAGATCAATATTTGACGGAATAATATCAAGATAATCAAGATCGGTCTTCTGGATAACCTCTTCAATTTTTCTTGTCTCTTTGTATATGTCATAAAGGCTCGCTGACAGGCTGCTTCTGTCTACTCCTAAACCGCTGGTCGAGTTGCCTTGAGGGTCGGCGTCTATAAGAAGCACCTTCTTCTCTGCCGCAGCCATGGAAGCCACAATATTAATGGCAGTTGTGGTCTTTCCCACTCCGCCCTTCTGGTTGGCTATTGCAATTACTTTTCCCATAATAAATCCGTGACCGGTTACGCGTAACGTGTTACAGGTTACTGCCTGTTAAGGCTACGCTCCGTCCTGAACAAATTTAAACTTTTTCCGGATAGAAAGTTCCGCCCTTTCAAGCTCCTTTCCCAAATATGCCGCATGGGTCAGGTCTTTTACCCATTTATTGGATATAAGTGTATGATAAATATTTCTGCTGCTTTTACCCTCTATCGTCCTGAGCAGTTTATTTTCATAAGAATAATGCTCAACTGTTATCA
>CAZNPC010000064.1:0-11530 GCA_964574765.1 uncultured Nitrospirales bacterium
GCGAAATTCCTTCAGGTAAAGTATGTGAGACGCTAAAAGAACCTAAAAAAAGACCGAAAGCGTCAGGATCATCTGCCGTCAGGTCTCTGCGCGCGTTAACAATGGAAGCGGCGGAGATCTTCTTTCGTCTCGCCGCTTCAAATCTTCCGGATGCAAATGGGCTCAGAGAGCTAAGCAGAAAAGCAAGGAACATATCATTCAGGGTCACACCCCACTTTTTGGCCGTGTTCAGTAATAAATGAAACTGCTGAGGCCTGATACTGAAAAAGGAAAACGCGTTATCATGATCGTTTATATCGCGATATTTCGGTCTTAATGAACTCCGCAGTTTGGCTATATGTTCGGGAAGGGTTACTGCCCACACAAACAGATCTTTCAGACTGCATAAAAATAAAGATCTGCTGCCCTGCGAATAAGGATCAAGCTGTGGGTGAGTCAATGATCTTTTATCATCATCGATATAAGCGGACACGATATTCTTTATTATGATGATTACAGAATCCGCGTCGGCTGCAGGGTGGAAATATGTCAGGCCCAGGAAAAAGGATGAGTCTTCCGCAACCGTGAAGAATCTGAAAGGATTCAATGTATCGCCGGTAAACGGCAGATTGATCTGCCTCTGAATTTCGCGGTTCAGGGCGGCAGTAGGATCACTCCCGGGGTCAACGCCGCTGACTTTGACTGAATCTGAGTCATTATGATAATTAAATCTCTTTTTTTTATGATCTATGGACAACTCTCCCAAACCATATCTATTAAGGAGATCTTTAATAATGACTTCAAGTTTTGCAATATCCATGGTGACGGGGATTTTAACCACATGGACAGCATTATACGGATGAATACTATTCCAGAGCAGCATTGTCCTTTGAAATATATTGAATTTGCCCTTCATGCCAGCAGGTTTTTTTTACCTTTATATGTTTTCCAGCGGTTGTGTATCCATAGGTATTGTTCGGGGTATTTTAGAATGATGGACTCCATTTTTTTATTCATTTCTTCGGTTATTCGTATTATTTCAGCTTTTTCGCTTGTATATTCTCCGGGCCGGATCGGGTCGCATACAAATCCTTCATATTGGGTGTCAGATTTCCTGCAGCATGCAGCAACGACGATGGGCCTGTTGTATGTTACTGCAAGGATGGCAGGAACGGGTGTAGTTGTGGCCTTGCGGCCGAAGAAGTCGACGGAAACGCCTTTCATTGTACTCTGGTCCGGTAACAAACCAATAGATTTTCCCTGCCTCAGGGTTTTCTGAAGCACAAAAAGAGCGTTCTTTTTGGGAATGATAAGCTGGCCGCTGGCAGCCCGGTTGGAATAGATCAGTTTTTCCAGGTACACATTATCGAGCGGCCGGACAACTATGGCAAGGGGAATTCCGACTGTGGCACTTACATTCGGCAATACTTCCCAGTTACCTATATGCGGTGTTACAAATATACATCCGCCGGATTCGTCATGTATCTTTTTCGCCTTAAGGAAGAGCTGTTCAATGTTTTGAGTCTTTGGCCTGATCTTATCCATAGTATCCGGCCCTGTAAACAGGTTGCCAAGCTTAATTGTTTCCAGAAATGTCAGAAACAGAGATTTGCAGCTTTGGCGGGCAATTGATCTGATCTCTTTTTCGGTTTTGTTTCCTTTAAATGCATGGCGAAGGTTATCAAGAGCAATATTTCTGCGCTTTGGTACTAAAAAATAAAAAAGAGTACCGAGGAATCCGCTTATTATATGTACTGCCTTCAAAGGAACCGCGCGGGAGAAAAGAATTATCAGGTATACCGCAGTATATTCCAGAATTTGGATTGGCTTGCTTTTTTTTTTCGACTTCTTTTTGGTCTTTTTCATTTTTACATAACTTCAATAGCTGCAGAGGACGACTGTCCCCCTATTCCATAACTGACAGACAGGAATAAGTTTTTGTCACTTTTTTGGGGAGACCTGAAGATGGCGAGATCCATAAATTCTTTTTCGGTCTCTTCAAAGTTTAAAGTGGCCGGCACGGTCCTGTTCATGACGTTTTTAATACTGAGAATTATCTCTGCTATGTCACTGGCCGCGCCCATATGGCCAGTATAAGGCTTCATGCCGCATATCGGTACTTCTGCTTTATTGTCTCCGAGAGAGTGCATTATGGAATTAAGCTCGGACGCGTCACCTTTTCTGGTGGCACTTCCATGAGGAGTGATAAAGGACAGATCAGCCATGTTACAGCCGGCGTTTTTCACAGCAAGTTCAATGCAGCGTTTACTGACCTGGGAGGGAACGCTGAAATCCCGGTCAGAGGATAACTCAATACAGTTACCAAGACCTTTTACCCTTGCCAGTATTTCGGTACCACGCCTTTCGGCCATTTCGGCTGCTTCAAGAAAGATAGCCGCACCGCCTTCACCAGGGATAAAGCCGTCTCTGTTTTTGTCAAAAGGTTTGAAAGACTGCACTCCATTTCTGCATTTGGACAGTATCCCCAGTCCTTCAAGTTCGTATAGGGCGATGTCATTTACCCAGCTGCCGCAGCCGACTGCCAATGCAACGTCAGCTTCACGGCGCATAATACTCCTGCAGGCCAGTTCAAGCGCCTGGCCGCCATAAGGCGACAGACTGGCTAAACTCGTGTTTGGGCCCATGAACTCAAGAAAAGCAGACAGGAAACTGAACAGGTTGTTGTGGATGGACTCGAGAAGAAAGAACGGATTAACTTTGTTTACGGTCGATGTGTTTAATTTTTCATAGTCCATGTTCTGCCATTTTCCGCCTGTCCCGTCTTTTACAGCCGGATACATAAAGTCATATCCCAGCCTGGTGAAATCTCCTGAAGCTATATACAATGCCCTGCGGCCCGGAGGGACATCAGAAATGCCGGGAACAACTTTTTCAACTGCCTCCCGTGCGGCCAGGAATCCAAGAACAGAACCCCGGTTTAAAAATTTACTCTGACTGACGAGCTTCGGGGGGATATCATCGGGTATTGCGACATGAGGTACTTTGCCTGCGTACTGGAAAAAATCCGGAACGTCATCTGCTGAATAATGATCAATGCCCGTATTCATTGCATTCTGGTTTTCCCAGTTTTCCTTAACGCTTCGTCCCAGCGGAGTCACTAGCCCGATCCCTGAAATGACAACTTCTCTTTCCCGCATGTCAGGTTAACTCCCTGGTCAGAACTTTAAAGAATCTTTTCTGCTCTTCCACATCCTCAATTTCTGTAAGCGGTATGATCGCACATTCAAATTCCACTGTTATTTTCTTTTTCCCTTTTACTTTTCCGATGCCACGATAGGCCTTTGTGCCTGTATCTGCCTCAGGCAGGGGCTCAACCTCAAGCTCAACCTGGTCTCCGGTCAAAGCAAACCCGTAGAAACTGCATTTTCTTATCTTTTTAAGCAATATCCAGTTCTTTAGATCGGAAGACGCGGCCTCAAGCCATCCGGCCAGTTGAGCCAAAGCCTCTAACAGCAGGACCCCGGGCATAATAGGGTGCCCCGGAAAATGAAATTCCAGAAAATCTTCACTCATGGTAATGTTCTTTATGCCTTTTATACCGGTTCCGGCTTTCCATTCCGTTATATGATCGATCAATAAATAACGCATAATTATCAAAACTCCTTGTAAATAGTAATGCGTGATGAGTAATGAACGTCTTTACTGATTACGCGTTACATATAACACATTACTGTATTTAGTGTTCCTTACAGGGACACAATGTAAGGACTAAACTGATATTTAATCTATAATGCATTTAAATTCCCTACCATTATCACTGATGCAACCGCATAATCGGAAGAATGTGAAATTGAAACAGTTAACTGGTTTATCTTCTTTTTTCTGCCGGTCTTTGCAGCCCAGCCGCTGAGAGAAAGCACAGGTTTACCCGAAGCACCCGGCAGTATCTCTATTTCCTGAAAGATATGACCAATACCTGAGCCGGGTATTCCTGTACCGAGTGCTTTGGCGCCTGCCTCCTTGGCGGCAAACCGGCCTGCAAAGTGAATATATGGGTCTTTTTTTGACAGGCAGTACTCTCTTTCCTTTTCTGTAAAGATATCTGAAGCGAAATTTTTATTGCTAAGGAATACTTTTTTGAACCTGGGAACCTCTACTATGTCAACACCCTGATGTATCTGAATCATGAGACGCTGAGACCTCCGTCAACACAAATAGCCTGCCCAGTAATGTAATCCGATCTGTCAGAGGCAAGGAATGCAGCGAGATTCGCTATATCGACCGGCTCTCCGAATCTTCCGGCTGGTATCATGCCGAGTATTTGTTCTCCAGCGCGTTTTCTGACTCGTTTGCTCATCTCTGTCACGATCATACCGGGCAAGATTGAATTTACCTGTATGCCTTTGCCTGCCAGCTCAACGGCACAAGCTCTTGTAAATGATACCAGGCCGCCTTTTGCAGAAGCATAGTTTGTCTGTCCGCGCCCGCCTTTTACGGCGCCTGTTGAAGCTATGTTTATAATTTTCCCCGAATGGTTAATTACCATTAATTCAGCTGCTGATCTTGTACAGAGGAAAGCCCCTCTCAGATTGACATCATGCACCTTGTCCCAATCTGAAAGCTCCATTGCCAGAAGCAGGTTGTCTTTAATTATTCCCGCGTTGTTAACGAGGATATCAAGCCTGTCGTATTTCTTTCTAATATGATCAAAAAGCGAGTAGACCTCTTCCGGCATTGATATATCGGCCCTGAATAATTCTGCCTCTGATCCTGACGCTTCTATTTCCCTCAGGAGTTCTTCTGATTTTTCCTTTGCTTTGTTATAGTTGATAATTACTTTTGCCCCGGCCCCTGACAGCAGTAAACTGATTTCTCTTCCTATTCCCCTTGAACCTCCTGTCACAAGGGCGATTTTCCCTGATAAATCGATGTTCATCTGTTTACCTCACTATACTTTTTAACTATAATTGACGCATTCTGTCCGCCAAATCCAAACGAGTTAGACAGTGCGGCCCTTACAGTCCTTTTCCTGCTGACATTGGGAACGTAATCCAGGTCGCATTTAGGATCCGGATTTGTCAGGTTTATTGTCGGATGAACTTTATTATTATAAACGCTAAGTACCGTATAGACAAATTCAGGTCCTCCGGATGCTGCAAGCAAATGTCCAATCATTGATTTACTTGAGCTTATTGAAATATTTCGTGAATGACCGTTAAACACGTTTTTTATTGCAGTCGTTTCCGCTATATCGTTAAGCTTAGTTCCTGTTCCGTGAGCATTAATATAATCTATTCCGTCATTATTGAGAGCTGCGTCATTCAGGGCTTTCCTCATCGAGGACTCCGCGCCCCGGCCCCGTGGATCCGGCGCTGTTACCTGATATGCGTCCATAGTTGTCCCGTAACCCGCAACTTCCGCAAGTATTACGGCCCCTCTCTTAACTGCCCGGGATTTTTCTTCCAGGACGACCATACCTGCTCCTTCGCCCATCACAAGTCCTGACCGTTTTCTGTCAAAGGGGCGGCATACTTTTTCCGGATCTTCAGTAGAGACAGCAGCGGCTTTAAGCAGGACAAAAAAGACAAGACCTATCGGGTTTATCATTGAATCAGCTCCGCCTGAGACGATCATATCAGCATCACCCCTCTGTATCGAACGATAGGCCAATCCGAGTGCCTGAGTGGCTGATGCACATGCGGTTGTAACCGTACTGTTGATCCCGTGCAATCCGAACCTGTCCGCAATAACAGAAGACGCCCTGTTTGAGTTGTTTCGTATAATGGATTCCATGTGCACCTGATCCCGCTCCCTTTCAAATCTTGCGAAATCGAAATGCCCGTCCCGGTTTACCCAGTTTTGTATATCTTCAGGCCTGTTTATTCCCAGACCCGCTGCAAGCATAACACCGCAGCGGTCACTATCTGCCTGTCTGTTTGACGCACCGGCATGAACGAGTGCGGACCTCGCTGCCCATAACGCAAAGAGAGTGCGTCTCTCACCATGCCGGATGGCTTCATCATGAAAATCTTCCTTTATCCTGTTCCAGTCAGTTTCTTTTACCTCTCCAACTGCCTGTACGGGTGATTTGTCAGCGTATGGCAGCTTAATCCTTTTTATTCCTGATTCGCCGGAGAGTACTTTTTGCCAGTTTTTCTTGACATCAAGGCCGAGAGGTGTTACCAGTCCAAGGCCTGTGACAACAACCCGTCTCTTTTCGTTCATTAACGTTGTCAATAAGTTCCTTTCAGATTTTAAGTCCGCTGTAGTAGCGGAAGCGCTTCTTAAGTTCTTCAGAATCGGCCATTTGAAAATGGCTGAATATAATACGGTTAATAGAGGCTATGAGTTTTCCGTCAGCATAGACCTGGGCCTTTCCAAGGGAATCCCTCTTTGATGTTGAGATGATCTCGGCATGAATATCAGCCTTGAACCCCGGCCTTAAATTGGATGTGACATTTACGTCCTCAATAAGAGACATAATGGATGAAAGCCTGAAATCATGAGAATAGATGATCAGCCATCCCAACAGCTGTGCCATGGACTCAATGAGAATGACACCGGGGATAAGGGCAATCTTGCTGAAATGACCCCGTAGAAATTCTTCTGAAAGAGAAAAGGTCTTAACCCCTTCAATTGATTTACCTTTTTCGATCCTGGTTATTTTATCGTAAAACAAAAATCGCATATATATTCTCCGTGAAATACATTAAAGAGCTGATTCTATTACCAGTGACCCGCATTGTCCTTCGTAACTGTGGGAATTGATCATTATTCTCTTCGGGTGTACTTTAAACGGATTACTTCCGGCCAGATGAAATTTTGTGTTCTTTTCCACGGGCACTGAGTTAAAGGCTGCAGGAATAATACCATTTTTTAACACGTAAATTCCCAGTATCGTATCAACGGCTGAAGCGCCTGAAAGTAAATGCCCCAGGGAGCTTTTAGAGGAATAAACAGTAAGATTTTCAATGTTTTCCGCAAAAACCCGGTGAATGGCATCTGTCTCGTTTCTGTCTCCTGTGAGAGTTCCGTCACCATGGGCAATGATAACGTCGATGTCTGCAGGTTCAAGGCCTGAACTGGCAAGAGCTGTGGACATTGAATGAGCCATGGTCGTGGAAGCAGGGCTGAACGACCCTCTCTCCAAACCGAAAGAACGACCGTAACCGCAGATCATGGCAGTGTATGGAATGCCGCGTTTGTCAGCGGTAGAACGCAGTTCAAGTGTCAGAATCCCGCATCCCTCACCCAGCACTGTGCCTTTTCTGCGGGAGCTGAAAGGGCGGCAGGCCTGCTCTTCAGGATCTTCTGAAGTGTTAAGAATACCGTGTAAATGTGCCCGCGCCATGCTTAGTGGAGAAACTTTTCCGCTGACGCCCCCGGCAAGAGCAATTGCTGCTTTATTATTTAAAACCGAGTTGTATGCTTCGATGACAGCCTGCATTCCTGAGTCTGAATGCGGTGAAAATACGGTGTTTTCTCCCTTTATTTTCAAATCTATAGCAGCCTGACAAAAGCTGATATTATTCAGCATTGAAAGAGGCCACAGAGGGTATATTTCCCGGAACGCTCCTGAGAAGAATTCATCATAGTCTAGGCCTCCTGATGGATTTAACGACTTCAGGACTGAAGGAAGAAGGTCTTCAATATTGTAATCAACCATTCCCATGCCGGCAAAAAACCCAATATCTTCAGCGGCAATGGACGCAATGCCGATTTTTGAGTCATGGAACGCGTCCCGGCCTGCTTTAATTAACATATATGAGTGTTTGTCCATGATGCGTGAGTCTCTGGGATGTATCTTCAGTGAATCTGCGTCAAGTCCTGAGACCTGCGCTGCCAAACTGCAATTAAAGCCGCGGGCATCAAAACCCTCTATAGGTTTAATGCCGCTCTCCCCTGACATTAGGGCATCCCATGTATCTGACGCGCTGAGGCCAAGGGAACTGACAAGCCCGGTTCCAGTGATAACTACTCTATCGTTCATGATGAAAACATGATACAAAATGTAACTTGTATCATGCAATAGAGGCGTAGCTCATGGCTCATAGTTCATAGCTCATAGTCAAAACAAACCTGCCTGCCATAGGTAGAGGCATGAGCGATTCCGCTTCCAAACGCCTGGCTCGGATATATAAAAGAGAAAAACCTGATTGAGGAGTTCGGCTCAGAAGAAGGATTCTGGCAGTTGTTTGCTGCCGGCGTAAAAGACCTTAAGGTAGAAAAAGGCAATTTGCTCGTGAAACTGAACGAATGGCAGCCATCATTTCCGGTTCCGGTCTTATCCCTCAAACTTGCTGATGCAAAGGCAGGCGTTCTGTCCGCCAAAACCGAAAGAATTTGAAATAGCTATATTATGTTTTATAGCCCTTGCCTCATTAGGAACATAGTCAAGGTTGCACCTGGGATCGCGGAATTTATAGTTAATTGTGGGCAGAACAACTGAACTGTTGATTCCCATAAGTGTCAGGATGCACTCTATGGTGCCTGCCGCTCCAATGGTATGCCCAAGCATGGATTTATTTGAACTTACAGGAATATTCTCTGCCTTTTCGCCGAACACCTCTTTGATTGCCCGTGTTTCAGTGAGATCGTTTTGCTGGGTGGAAGTACCGTGAGCGTTTATATAGTCTATGTCGTCAGGCGCAATGGAGGCGTCTTCCAGGGCGGACCTTATGGCCAGAATGGCCCCTTGTCCCTTTGGGTGGGTGTCTGTGATCCTGAAGGCGTCAGCAGAATCTCCATAACCCCGAAGCTCACCTAATATTACAGCGCCTCGTGACAGAGCGTGTTCCAGATCTTCAAGTATTACTGCTCCCGCACCTTCTGACATCACAAAGCCGTTTCGTTTTCTGTCAAAGGGCCTGGAGGCCTGTTGGGGTGTTGAGTATTTTTCAGAAAGTGCCCTTATCAGGACAAAGCCGACAAAGCCTGAGAAATTAAGGGCAGCCTCGCAGCCGCCCGCGATCATTACATCACTGGTTCCTTCCCGTATCATTTTATATGCCTCTCCAATCGCCTGGGTACCGGCTGCGCACGCAGAGACTATGGAAAGGTTGCTTCCTTTACAGTTGAAGATCATTGATAATATGGACATTGCGACATCGGGTTTTCTGCGGAAAAAATTGAGGTACGAATAACCCCCGGCGTTCATCAGCTCTTTCAGGTCCCAGCGTCCGTCACCCTGATAGAACCTGTGAATAAACATCATTTCTTCAACAGACGGATTGTCACCGTGGGAACCCAGGGAGACTCCGATTTTTTCACGATCATTGATTTCATCGAGTTTTGCCTGTTGTGCGGCTTCTGCGGCTGCTATCAGCATCAATTTGAGTCCGCGCGATGAAAATTTTTCGAAATTCCGGGTTGAACTGTTGTCATGATCATCAATCCATTTACTGTCTACCTCTCCGCCTATCTGGCATGGAAGGCCCCGGGTATCGAATGAAGTAATATAATCAATACCTGAAGCCCCTTTTTGTGCATTCTCAAATGTTTCTCCGGAGTTTTTCCCCAGAGGTGTGATCATGCCGTGCCCGGTAATGACTACTCTTCGTTTTGAGGATTTTAGAGACATGTTTTTTGAAATAATAATACGAATATCTAAATACTAAATCCATCTTCCGCAGTCCCGACGTTTCGGGATGGAGGACAGGCAAATTTAAAGCTTATTTTTCCGCGCTGACGCTCGTCAGCCATTCTTTTATTAAATCATCACCATTGGTAAAGGTAGCGGCTTCCCCGCATGAACCACACTTGATATGTATACCATCGTCGGATTTCCAGGCGGAATTGCCGCAGCCGGAGCATTTATCCGGAAGAGTATCAAGTATATCCATGACTCCGTCTACCATGGATTTTACTGTAATCAAGGTTGGAACTTCATCCATATCCATACCCGGTTTCAGATCCGGCATCTCATCGCCGAACCGTATCTTCAGCAGTTCAATTGCCCTTTCAGTAAGTTGTCCATCTTCATCTATAGCTGTTCCTTCACCAAACATTTCTTCAATATGCTCAAGTACAAAATGACGCGCTGTTTTGATCCCAAAGGCCTGCTCCAGCCTGTAGTTGATATCAAGAAAATCCAGTGACTCAGCGCCCAGGTCATTAATTAACGAACTCTCAGGTTTAATAGCGGCTTTGTCGCTTCTCAGTGTTTCAACAGTGGCTTTCTTTATTTCTTCGATCACCTGTTGTTCCGTAATAAGACTTTGTTTCACAATACCTCCTTAGATCATTTTTTTGTCGTGTAAATTAATGTAGCTTCGAGCACATAATAAATTTCAAAATTATCATTGAAAAATTAGCAGTTAATTGTCAATTTTACCCGTCTCGCTCGCCTCGGGGCGAAGCAACGGGCCGAGGTCTGTAAAGGCGGACATTTTGCAATATTTTGAGTCTTTTTTATAAACTACTTCTTCTTTGCCGAACGATGAAGACTGTTGCTAAAACCCCTGTCGACAACGATAGTCTGGCCCCGTATGCCCCTGCCTGAAGGGCCGCACAAAAATAACACTGTATCCGCTATTTCATCGGGTTCAACAAACATCTCATCAGGCAGCTGATCAATATCTTCCCAATACTGTCGCAAAACTTTGAATGAATCAGTTTTAACAATACCCCCACAAACCCCGTTAACAGTGATATTCCTGTCTCTAAGGCTCTCAGCGCAGTCCCTTAGCGCGGATTCCATGGCTGCCTTCATGTTCCCGAGAGGGTACGACGGATTGTAAAAGCGGCTACCAAGGCTGGAAATAAATACCACTTTGCCCGAGGTTTTTTCCAGTAACGGCAATGCATGCTGAATACAAAAAATGTTGCCGAGATAGTTTGTTTCGACCAACTGTCTCAGTTCCCTTTCCAGCAGTCTCTCAAGCGGCTTGAAAGGGGCTTTTGCGGCATTAAGAATAAGAAAATCCAGCCTTCCGCATCGTTCAGCAACTTCATTGAACAATTCCTTGACCGAGGCTTTCTTAGAGATATCCGCCTGAACTAGAACGGACTTGCGACCCATTCCATCTATCTCTTTACTTAATTCTTCTGCCTGTGCCTGGGACGAACCCCCGGATTTCCTGTAGTTTATCACTACATCAGCTCCTGAGAGTGCGAATTTTCTTGCTATTGCGCTGCCTATTCCGCGCGAACTGCCTGTTACAAGTGCGACTTTGTTTGTGAAGGCATTATTTTTCATGATTTTGTATTTTATAGAAAATACGGTTTGAAGTAAACCCCGTTAGATAGCATAATAATTATCTAACGGGGTAAACCCCGCTATAACAACAGTAACCGGTAAACGGTGACCGGTGATTAGTAATGAATCAATAAACAGGACTGCCCGCCACCATGCCAAACAAACTGGCCCTCCACACAAACTGGCGGGCAAGCAGGCAAGCACTACCAGGTTTACATGCCTCAGGCATGCGGATAAACTGGCGATTGATGCCCATCCGACACATTTAAAAAAAGACTCTGAGGAACTTTATTAAAACTTGTCAATGGAAAAGCTTAAGCAGAATGTAATTTTTAGTCGATTATGGGAAGCAGGAGGCAGTTGCCCTGTTTATTAACCGTATTCCTTTAACTG
>CAZNPC010000065.1:0-1105 GCA_964574765.1 uncultured Nitrospirales bacterium
AATGGTGTCAGGTCTTGACATGTGAAATAAGCGAATTAACCAGTTTTAATAATTTTTTGTCTTCATTTAACTTTTCTTTTAATCTTGCCGATGCCTTGCTAACAGCACTATAGTGTATACCTCCAAATATCCTTCCTGTTTCATTATTACTTGCTCCCGAATATCTCTGCATTATATATATCGCTACCGTCCTTGCAATATTATCCCTTCTCCCTCTGCCCTTTAATTCCTCCACTTTTACTTCAAACTTTTCCGCAACGATCCTTATTACATCATCAGGCGTCAGCCTCTTCTCAAATCTTTCCCGCTCCACTATATCCTGACTTATCTGTTTCCCTTTAAGTAATTCCATTATATTTTCTCTAAAATCCTCTCCTCCCAACACTACTTGCCCCAAAAGATTATTTAAAGGACTCTTCAGTTTTACTCTCAAGCCTTCTTCTACGTATTTTTTGTATTTCTGCTGTGACTTTTTCTTATTATTCCCAAACTTTGATAATACCCAAGAGTACTCAATCCATTTATTTTCTTTTTTCTTCCCAATATAGCTTTGATAACTGCTCCATTTATATTGTTCAGGTGTTTCAACCATTTTCGCTCTAAAAGGATTTAGGTGTATATATCTGCTTAAAGGTAAAAGATAATTATCCTTTTCAACTATTATGGCCTTATACCTGCCCTGAAACAAATGCCCTACCCTTTTGTGCCTCCGATTGAAATATAGTGTATATCTGCAGTTAATCCCGTGCATTACCTTTAGTAGATTCCCTTTGGGTGTCTCCAGAATTAAATGGTAATGGTTATCCATCAACACATAGCTATGGATTAGAATTCCGAATCGGTTATGATAATCTTTGAGGCTTTCAAGAAATGTCAGTCTATCTGCATTGTCACGAAATATCGCCCTTCTTTCATTCCCTCGGCTTGTTATGTGATATAAAGCTCCAGGATACTCAATCCTTAACGGCCTTCCCATAAAAAAAACTTATCATTTAATTTCTTGCTATGTCAAGTATCAAGACCTGACACCTTTGTTACTCAGTGTTATTCTCAGTATTCTCAGCAGTATTCTCAGTATTCTCAGCAGTATTCTCAGTATTCTCAG
>CAZNPC010000065.1:1205-6053 GCA_964574765.1 uncultured Nitrospirales bacterium
TCAGTATTCTCAGCAGTATTCTCAGTATTCTCAGCAGTATTCTCAGTATTCTCAGCAGTATTCTCAGTATTCTCAGTGCCTGCCAGTTTGTTTGGCATGGTGGAGGGGCCGCTATTCAGGAGAATCAGGTTTAATAATATTAAATAAAATCATCCGTGTCAATTATACAGGAAAAGAACTGTTTCATATAAGTAATAAAATCTTTATAATATCTTATACAGGCATGATGTCTGCTATATTCGTCATGCCTGTAAGGAGAATAATATGAACGGTAATACGGATATCTGTGCTGTTTGCGCGTGGAGGGCGGACTGCCAGAAGAAATTCTCGGTCAGCGGCAGAGGGATCAGATGTGCTGATTTTGTCAAAGATGAATCACTGAAAAGTAAGGGATCAGCCCCGAAAAATAAGGAAAACAGCACTTAAAGTCATTTGTTAGCTCCATCACCATAACTGCTTTATTATTAAATGATATTGCAGTGCTTTAAATCCTGTTCAACCTGACTTAATGTCAAACTGGCTGATACATTTCAATTCTCTATGAAAGACATGCTGGGAAGAGAAGAAGTTCTGTCCGCGAAGGAAGCAAGAGAAAAGATTCTTTCACATTCTCTGCCGGCTGTATCGCGTGAATATGAAACTGACATAGATATTTCTATCGGCAGGATACTTTCCAGAGATATTGTATCGCCTGAAGACCTGCCTGCTTTTTCACGCTCAACCATGGACGGCTTTGCAGTGAATTCCCCGGATTCATTCGGTGCAAAAGATGGAATGCCGTCGTACCTTACAGTAGCCGGTGAAGTCTTCATGGGTGAGCGTCCTGACTTCTCCATAAAAAAAGGAGAGGCCGCAAAGATCCCTACCGGAGGAATGCTTCCTGAAGGATCTGACGCCGTAGTCATGTTTGAGCATACAAGCAATATAGCTGACACTATGATCGAAGTGTTAAAACCCACAGCACCCGGAGAAAACACAATACAGGCAGGGGAAGACTGCAGAAAGGATCAGACCCTGCTAAAAAAAGGACACCGAATAAGGCCGCAGGACATTGGAGCTCTTGCGGGTTTAGGTATTACCAGGATATGGGTATACGATAAACCCAGAGTAGCTGTAATTGCTACCGGAGATGAAATAGTCCCGGCAGAAAGCCCTCTCAAGCCGGGCCAGGTAAGAGACATAAACTCTCATAGCCTGTACGGTCTTATAGAAGCCAATGGAGGAACAGCTATACAAAAAGGGATATTAAAAGATACTTACGAAATTCTGATCAAAGCTGTAAAAGAATCTGTTCTTAACGATGATATGATCATAATCACCGGCGGAAGTTCCGTAGGCGAAAAAGACCTTACTGCAAAGATAATAAACGACTCCGGAGAACCTGGAGTCATTTTTCACGGGGTCTCGGTCAAACCGGGCAAGCCTACTATTGGAGGAATAGTAAATAACAAGCCGGCCTTCGGCCTTCCCGGACATCCGGCGGCAATTATGGTCTGTTTCGATCTATTTATAAAACCTGTACTGAAACTTCTTGCCGGCGAAACAGAAAAACTAAGTGCCGGCATTAAAAGATCCGTTAAAGCCGTGCTTGCAAAAAACATATCGTCAAGTGCCGGAAGAGAAGACCATGTAAGGGTCTCTCTTGAAAAGAAAGACGATGTACTCTGGGCAAACCCTGTACTTGGCAAATCAGGTCTGATAACGACTCTTGTTAAAGCAGACGGCACGGTCATCATACCATTAAGAAAAACCGGACTCGAACAAGGAACAGAGGTTGAGGTGGAGCTTTTTTAAATCAGCTTTATTAATAAAGCTGACTTAATTACTAATTTTGCAATTGTCTATTAATCCGGAGGATTTATTATTGAACAGAATCTATCTTGATAACACTCCGCTTGCGGAAGCTCTGGAGAAGTGGAAAAACACTCTCATCGACAAAGGTATATATCAACCTCTTGACGGAGAGATCGTTAAGGTCATCGAGTCCCTTGGAAGAATTACCGCCGAGGCAGTGACCGCAAAGGTCTCATCACCATTTTATCACTCTTCGGCGATGGACGGTTACGCAGTCAGGTTTACCGACACTTTCGGTGCTTCCGAAGGCGCGCCAAAACACTTGGTAATACCTCAACAGGCGGTCTATATCTCAACAGGCGACTCACTGCCTGTCAATTTCAACGCGGTTGTGATGATAGAAGACGTGAATGTAATCAGACAACAGAACCCAGACAACAGAGCCCAGACAACAATAAATGATAAAGAAGAATTTATTGAAATAATTAAGCCGGTCACTCCATGGCAGCACGTAAGAACAGTGGGTGAAGATATTGTAAATACTGAATTAATCCTTCCGGAAAACCATCGTGTCACACCCGTAGATATTGGAGCGATACTGGCCGGGGGAATAACAGAGATAAGAGTCAGAAGAAAACCGAAGGTCGTTATCATACCCACCGGCAATGAAATAGTCGAGCCGGGAAGCGAACTTACAAAGGGGAATATCATTGAGTCGAATTCCAGAATCCTGTCCGGTCTCGTTACTGAATGGGGTGGTGAACCCGTAAGAAGGAATATTGTCCCTGATAATATTCCTGATCTTAAAAAAGCTGTTAAAGATGCCTGTAACGCTGGAGATCTCGTTGTTATAAATGCCGGGGCTTCCGCCGGGAAGAAAGATTATACCGCAAGGGTAATCAAAGAACTTGGCAAGGTGATACTGCACGGTATCAACATCAAGCCCGGAAAACCGGCTATACTGGGATGGGTTAATAACAAACCGGTCCTCGGGATTCCCGGTTATCCTGTTTCGGCATATATAACATTCGAGCTGTTTGCAAAACCGTTAATACATACTTATCTTGGTATCGAATCACAGGAGCCCCTGACTATGAAAGCTCAAGTGAGCAGGCAGATAGCATCGACTCTTGGGATTGAGGAATTTATCAGGGTTAAGGTTGGAACAGTTGGTGATAATACAATTGCCAGTCCTGTGAGCAGAGGTGCAGGCATGCTCATGAGCCTTGTAAGAGCTGACGGATTTATCAGGATACCTGCCATGAGCGAAGGATTGGCCGCCGGATCTGAAGTTAAAGTAACTCTGATAAAACCCCCGGGCAGTTTGCAAAATACGATCGTATGTATCGGCAGTCATGATAATATTCTGGACTTGCTTGCCAACTTCCTCAAACGCCGTTATTCGAAATATTCACTGTCATCGGCGCATGTCGGGTCAATGGGAGGCCTGATAGCTCTGAAACGCGGTGAGGCACATATAGCCGGCACTCATCTTCTTGATGAGCAGACGGGGGAATATAACGTCCCGTTTCTCAGTCGCCTGCTTCCTGATGAAAAGACAATCCTTATAAATCTGGCTTACAGACAGCAGGGCCTGTTTGTACTGAGGGGGAATCCGAAGAAAATAAATGGTTTTATAGACCTGAAAAGGGAGGATGTTACGTTCATTAACCGCCAACCGGGTTCAGGAACAAGGCTTCTGACCGACAAATACCTCAAAGACCTCGACATCGATTCTAAACAGATAACGGGCTATGACAGTGAAGAATATACTCACATGACCGTTGCCTCGGCCGTACTGAACGGCATAGCTGACACAGGCCTGGGAATCCTTGCCGCATCCAGGGCACTCGGGCTTGACTTTATACCGGTTGTAAAAGAGCGTTATGACATCGCTATTCCTGACAGGTTTATCAAGTTGGAAATGATACAGAAGATGATCGATATAATCAGAAATGACGTGGAATTCAGGAATGCGGTTACAGAACTTGGAGGCTATGACCTGTCAGATTCCGGTAAAATAGTTTATTCTGCAGGTTGAGGTTCTGAGTGCCGTTCAGCATCATCTGCTTGCCCTGTATCAGATGGTTCAGCCGATGGTCCCTGTGAATTGATCAGCTCCGAATCTTCGGGGAGGCTATGCCCTTCAGTTTCACCGTTCTGCCTGTCGGAGCTGTGCGGAGATCCCGACACTTCGGGGCCCGCCGGTTTGTTCTTGTCTGCCAGTTTGTTTGGCACGGTGGAGGGTGTTCTGCCTGCCCCGTGTCCTAATCCATTAGGATTTACGGGGGGTTCTGTAAACGGCAGTGTCCCGATATCATCTATTTCCTGAAATTCCTTTAATGTCGGGAGCTCTGCAAGATCCTTGAGTCCGAAATACTGGAGAAATTCTTTTGTCGTACTGTACATCAAAGGCCTTCCAGGAGCTTCTTTCCTGCCCAGGATCTTTATCAGTCTTCTCTCAAGAAGGGTCTTTAAAACACCGTCTGATCCTACACCGCGAATCGACTCGACCTCAGCTTTGATTATGGGCTGTTTATAGGCAACAATAGCCAGCGTTTCCAACGATTGACGGGAAAGCCTTGTAGGAACTGAAGTGGCAAGCATTTTCTTGACCCACGGAGCTGAGACAGGATTAGTTACCATCTGAACACCTTCAGCTACTTCAGCAACTATAATCCCGGAATCTTTCAACTGGTATTCTGACACAAGGTCCTTTACTATTCTTTCCACATCCCCCTTCTCAAGTTCGAGGATTTTTCCGATAGACTCGATCTTGAGGGGTTCGCCTGAAATAAATAGGATAGACTCAAGTATGATTTTTGCTTCTTTGTCAGTCATGGTAAATTGAGTTACAGGGTATCAAAATTTCCTCAAAATTGCAATTCCTCTTTTCAGCTGATATTTTCCGCGTACAGACAACCATATTAAGGGGGAACATGCTGAAAAAAATATGTGTTCTAAGAAGCTTCCCTGAGGGCCTTAATGGTCAGGCCGTTATATCTTCTGGCAGGACTTTTTTTCAATACCTCGGACTTTTTACCGTTATTAAGC
>CAZNPC010000065.1:6153-11292 GCA_964574765.1 uncultured Nitrospirales bacterium
ATATCTTCTGGCAGGACTTTTTTTCAATACCTCGGACTTTTTACCGTTATTAAGCAGTTCTATCATCCTGTTTAAAGATTCCTGCTGAAACTTGAATATATCCACAACAGGAATCTTATACGGGAACCGGTTGTCAATAAAATTTGATACGGGAGCGCAGTTGGACAGTCTTGACAGAATAAGCATGCTTTTGAATATCTTCCTGTTTGTTCTAAATGAAAAAAAGGCGCTTTCAAGATAATCCTCAAGGAAAACATCGTGCCTTTTCTGCATTACTCTATCAAGTTCTTTCAGCATCTTTCTGTATTTCTTGTCTATGATACTTTCAGACTTTACCTCTAAAAAAGAATGCCTGAACGGAAGTCCGGTTTTTTCGAGATTATGGACAACCGTATCAGCGGAAAGATGAGACATGTATCCGTACGCAAAAGCCTGCTGTCTCTTTGTCTTCGCGGCCATTAACAACTGCCAGGCCATTTTCCAGCTGTGGGAATTCCCCTCTTTACACTGAAAGCTCTTGCCGATTATTATATCCGCGCTCAGATTGCCGCAGAGAAAATCTTTTCTGTATCTCTTTATTATTGAATAGATTCCGGCCGGTACCGCAGCCATACCGAGATTAAGGATCTGGTTCCCCAGATAAACATGTGTGAGAGGCCCCCACGCCTCTGCAACAGAGGGAATCAGCAGAACCGATAAAAAACAGATTATAAACATAACTCCTTATAGTTTATAACATTTCCAATCTAAAAATCCAGAGAGGTTCATCCTGAAAAGAAACAGGGGGAACTGCAGCAGCTCCCCCTGTCAGGACCGGAACGTTCTGCCAGCTGATTATTTGTATCTGTCTTTAAATTCTTTGGCGCGTTTCTGCCGTGCGGCTTTGGCTTTCGGGTCCTCCTTGCCGATAGACCATTTATGATTCTCATCACTCAATGTCTCAGTCAGCATCTTCTCCAGTTCACCGGCAAGTTTAACAGCTTCCGGATTACTGTTATGTTTACCTTCTTCAATAACCTCTCTCAATTCGGGGACATAAGCGCCATACCAGTTCTTGGCCAGATCATAATTGCCATGCCACTGCACATAATCCGGAGCCTGCATGGAAGCGGCATGACGGACACGCCTGCCTTCATGGTGCCAGAGCTCAAACCATGTATAGTCGATCATCTGGGCAAACTTGGCATATTCACTGCCCTTAACCGCCTTTAGCACTTCTGTTGCTTTTTTATAAAGCTTTGAACCGGGTTTGGCCCACTTGTCATTGTAAAGATGGAGCTGCGCTTCATACTGCATGTAAAAAGCTTCCACAAAATTCTCATTATGACAGGCCACGCAAACGTTTACCATGTTCTTCTTGCGCATATCTCCGGTGACAGCGGCGGATGCAAGTCCCCATTTCTTGTCTGTTTTATGCGCGAGTTTGATAAGAGGCGGCCTGTTATTCCATTTTATTCGAAGGCCTACGTTATGCGTGACAGGCATATCCACAGTTGCTGACATGTGGCAGGTTGCGCATGTAGGCGCTGCAAAGTAGTCTTCACCAACAACCCATTTTGGAGAATCCAGATTCATCCTGTCTTTGTTCGCATAGTAATTAATGCCGTGCTTTGATTCCTTAAATATCTCTATTTGAGGATGGTCAGGCCCCATATGGCATTTCCCGCAGTTCTCAGGCTGTCTCGCCTGTGCTACTGAAAATTCATGGCGCTGATGGCATGCCGTACAGCTTCCTTCAGATCCATCCGGGTTTATTCTTCCCATTCCGGTATTCGGCCATGTCGCGGGATCAAGAGAACCGTCCTTATTAACACGCACAACAGATCCGTGACACTGCCAGCATCCGTTTACAGCGGCCGCGGAGATACCATCCGGGAACGCTTCTGTTTTCATGCCCCTGTTGCCTTCAACCACTTCAGCAAGAACATTATCAAGAGAACCCATGATACGGCCGGCTTTGGCATGATGCGAATTCACAAACTCATCAACTTCTTTTTCATGGCATTTCATGCAATCTTTTGGCGATACAATAATTGAAATATACTTGCCTTCATGCTCAAAGGCGTCTTTCTCCCCTTTTTTTGCTTCATGACACTCATAACACCCTATATTTGCGCCAAAATGCTTGCTGTAACCCCACTGCTGATAAATATTGACATTCATCTCCCTGTGACACTCAACACATTCTTTACTTGCATCAGACAGGTTCTTTGGAATACTTACCTTTGCCGCTCCAAAAGTACTTGAAGCTAATATAAGCAGGATGACTGCAGTCATTTGTACAGCTTTCAGCATATTACACCTCCTTTTTTTTAATTTACAAGCTTTATCAGAATAAAACCGGTCATATAAAAAAACCACCAAAACAACATACACAGGGGCTTATAGTTACTATATATCACATGTTTGGCGGGAGAGTATGATTTTCGTCATAAAAAGGTGATTCAAAATTTTAATAGAGGAATTAAAATTTGAAATAATTGATTTAGTTACAAGAAGATAGAGTTGATAACACAAAAAAAGGCTGGAGCCAATTTTAGGATTTATTAACCGATTTGTTAAACCCATTCTGGGCCCGGATGAGCCCTTCGGAGAGTATCGTTTCTACAGCTCTGACCGCATTTTCAATAGCTTCTTTTATTAAAGGCCTTTCTGCTTTATGAAAACGTTTCAATACATAATCTTCAGTTGAGTTTCTATCCGGCTTTCCAATGCCAATCTTCACTCTTGGGAAATTCCCGGTGCCTAACATATCAATTATGGATTCAACGCCCTTATTGCCACCGGCTGAACCGTTCTTTTTTATCTTGAGGACCCCGGCATTCAGGTCAAGGTCATCATGAATAATAATCATAGAATCCGCGTCCCTGTATTTTCTGAGAGCTTCCCGGACCGCAACGCCGCTTCTGTTCATAAACGTAAGCGGCTTTGCCAGTACCACTTCTGTTCCCTTAATGGCGCCTGTCCCGAAAGTGATATTCTTTGTTTTGCTTTTAAGCGGAATGGAATATTTTGAGGCAATGGCGTCAATCACCATAAAGCCAAGGTTGTGTCTTGTTCCGGCATAAACCCTGCCCGGATTACCTAAACCGACAATAAGCCGCATAATTATAAAATGATCTCGGAGTTCGGAATTCGGAGCCTTGCCTGCCGGCAGGCAGGTTTGGATTTATCCTTAATTCCGAAATCTGCAATCCCAAATCCGCAATAAGAAGAGTTTATTTCTCTTTTTTCTCCTCTTTCTCCTCTTTCTCCTCTTTCGGCGCTTCAGCAGAAGCTTCCGCTTCTCCTTCCTTGCCCTTGGACTTCTTAACGAGTTCCGGTTCCGCACCTTCCTCTTCAACAGGTGCTTCAACAGCTACCTCTTCCATTACCGGGGCGCTGACCGTAAGAATAACTTCATTAGGGTCATTCAACACCTTTACCCCTTCCGCTGGTATTAAGTCGCTGACATGAAGCGAATGGCCTATATCGACTGGCGATGCATCGACTTCCAGCCCTGCGGGTATATGTGTAGGAAGACATTCGATCTCGACCTCCCTCAGCTGCTGCTGCAGAATTCCGCCGTTTTTCACACCTACAGGGTCCTTTGTTATAACAATCGCGGTAGTCGTTTTCATTTTCTCTTTAAGTGATATCTCGATAAAATCAACATGCAGCAATTCGCTTCTCACAGGGTCCAGCTGATATTCCTTTACTACCGCCCAGTGACTACTCTTTTTACCCTTACCGCCCATAATCTCGATATTAACCAGTGCATGCTCCCTGCCACCGGTCATCATAAACTTGATCAGATCCTTTTTCTGAAGTTTCATAGGGATAGAACTGCCCTTACCGTAAAGGACAGCCGGCAATATGTCACTCCTTCTGAGAGCCCTGGAGGCGCCCTTGCCGGTCTCAGTCCTTTTCTCAGCTTTTAATGATACCTTTTGCATCGCACTAACCTCCGTTAATTTATTACTCTCTGAAACCGCCTATAAAACCCGGCCGCTTACTCAAAAAGAGAACTGACTGATGTTTCTTCATGTATCCTCTTTATCGCTTCCCCCAATAAAGATGCAACAGACAGAACAGTCAGCTTATCACACCGGGACAGTTTATCGCCCAGGGGTATGGTATTTGAAACTACAACTTCTTCCAGCTCTGATGAATTAATTCTTTCAATAGCAGGGCCGGAAAGTACCGCGTGAGTACATGCCGCGATTATTTTTTTCGCTCCCTTTTTCTTAATAGCCGATACAGCCTGTGTAATTGTTCCGGCCGTATCTATCATATCGTCAAAAAGGATCGCGTTCTTATTCTCAACATCTCCGATTACGTTCATGACCTGTGACACATTCGCGCCTTCTCTTCGTTTGTCTATTATTGCCAGAGACGCCCTCAACCTCTTTGCAAAAGCCCGTGCCCTTTCAACGCCTCCGGCGTCCGGAGAAACCACTACCGTGTCATTCATAAACTTTTTCTTCATATAGTCCGCAAGAACAGGCGAGGCATAAAGATGATCAACCGGTATATCAAAAAAGCCTTGGATCTGCCCGACGTGCAGGTCTATTGTCAGCACTCTGTTAGCCCCTGCCGCAGTGATCAGGTCAGCAACCAGTCTGGCTGAAATCGGCACCCTCGGCTGTACTTTTCTGTCCTGGCGCGCATAACCATAATACGGTATAACAGCAGTAATCCTGCCTGCAGACGCCCTTTTCAGGGCATCTGTCATCAACAGCAGTTCCATAATATTATTATTCACCGGAAAGCACGTTGACTGCATAAGGAAAACGTCTGTCCCCCTGACGTTTTCATTAATCTGGACCTGAATCTCTCCATCATTAAACTTAGTGACTGACGCGTCACCAGTAGAAATTCCCATACAGGAAGAGATCTCGTCCGCAAGCGCCTTATTGGCAGTGCCTGTAAATAATTTTATTCCTTCCGGCATGTTACCTTTAGAACCTCCAGTTTCAGTTTAACGTCCCATAATTTGTAATACGTCATCGATCACGGCCGTTATATGATTATAGTTAACAATTTGAGCTGTTTGACCGGATTGATCGGTTTGAACACAACCCATCATCATTCATTAAATGCGCGTCATTATACATTTATTTACACCTATAATGCAAGCATATGGAGTTCATGGTTCGA
>CAZNPC010000066.1:0-10582 GCA_964574765.1 uncultured Nitrospirales bacterium
GCGCTCCATGGGCTGACCAGGAACATAATCTGGAACATGGTTACGGGTGTAAGCGACGGGTATGAAAGGGTCCTCGATATTCAGGGAGTTGGCTACAGGGCTCAGGTACAGGGCAGGAAGCTGATCCTGACCCTTGGATACTCTCATCCGGTTGAGTTTATGCTCCCTGAAGGAATTAACGCCGAGATTGGAGCAAAACAGGCGCAGATTATTCTTAAGGGGATTGATAAACAGGCAATCGGTCAGGTTGCCGCAAATATCAGGGCTCTGAGAGTGCCTGATGCCTATAAGGGTAAAGGCATCAGATACGCCGGAGAAATGGTTAAGCTCAAGGCAGGAAAGAAATAGTAATTAAAGGAGACAAGTTTTGAGGGGAAGTAAAGAGGAAGCAAGACAAAGACGTCACAGAAGGATAAAGAAGAAGGTCTATGGTACGACTGACAGGCCCAGGCTTAATGTGTTCAAGAGCCTTAAACATATCTACGCGCAGATAATAGATGATTCTGCCGGCGGCACGATCGTATCAGCATCTTCTGTAGACAAGGAGCTTAAGCTTGAAGCGGGAAGCAATATTGAAGCCGCGAAAAAAGTTGGCGCCCTGGTCGCGAAGAGAGCTGTAGATAAAGGGATTAAAAAAGTAGCATTTGACAGGGGCGGATACATTTATCACGGCAGGGTCAAGGCTCTTGCTGACGCTACGCGTGAAAAAGGGCTGGAATTTTAAATAACGTGGTTATTATTAAGGAGGCATAGTGGGTAGAATTAACCCCGAAAATCTTAATCTTAAGGATAAGGTCGTATATATAAACAGGGTTGCCAAGGTTGTTAAGGGCGGCCGCCGTTTCTCTTTTACCGCGCTCGTTGTTGTCGGTGATGGTGAGGGGCATGTTGGTATTGGCAAGGGCAAAGCGAAAGAGGTTCCCGAGGCAATCAGAAAGGCTATAGAACAGGCAAAGATCAGCCTTGAGAAGATCCCTCTTAAAGACGGTACGATTACGCATCAGATAACCGGCAAGTTCGGAGCCGGCAAAATCGTTATGAAACCGGCTAAGGAAGGAACAGGTCTTATCGCCGGCGGAGTAGTAAGGGCAATGATGGAGGTAGTTGGAATACAAAATATTGTCGCAAAGTCGATTGGCACACATAATTCGTTTAATACATTAAGGGCTGTGCTTGACGGGCTTACAAAACTCAAGGATGCAGAAAGTGTTCAGAAAAGAATGGGTAAAGCCCCTGAAAAAGAGCAGCAATAAATTATGAAAATCAGAATAACATTAAAACGCAGCTTTATCGGCAGAAGTGAAAAAGTAAGGAAAGTGGTCAGCGCTCTGGGCTTGAGAAAGATCAACCACAGCGTTGAGCATAACGATACTCCTTCAGTTAGAGGCATGATCCACAAGATCTCCACCATGGTTAAAGTGGAGGAGATTAAGGGAAAGGCTGTGAAAAAAACCAGGACCGCGCCGGAAAAAGTTGATATACCGGAGAAACAAATATGAGATTATCAGACTTATCACCATCACCCGGAAGCAAGAGGAAGAACAAGAGAGTTGGAAGAGGCCCCGGTTCAGGCCATGGCAAGACATCCTGTAAAGGCCATAAGGGGCAGAAATGCAGATCCGGCGGAGGAACCAGGGTCGGGTTTGAAGGCGGCCAGATGCCGCTTCAGCGAAGACTTCCGAAGCGGGGTTTTACCAATATTTTCAGGAAAGAATACTCAATAATTAATCTCAAGACACTTGATGAGATTCAGGAATCTGTTATAACGCCTGAAGTGTTCCTTGAAAAGGGACTTATAAAGGATATTAAGGACGGGATCAAGATCCTGGGAGACGGAGAAATCAAAAAACCTCTTACTGTAAAGGCCCATGCCTTTAGTGCTTCTGCTAAAGATAAAATACTTAAAGCCGGTGGAAGCGCGGAAGTAATCCAGAGTGCACGAGTCATTCCTAAGGATCAGGATTAACTCTCAACCTTCAATTATTAACTTATGAGTATTGTTGGCAGCTTTCAAAATATTTTCAAAATAGCCGAACTTAAAAGCAGGGTTTTGTTTACCCTCGGACTACTGGCTGTTTACAGGATCGGCGCCCATATCCCGACTCCGGGAATCAACGGTGAGGAACTGAGCAAGTTTCTTCTTGATCAGGGAGGCGCGCTTATGGGTTTTTTCGATATGTTCACAGGCGGCGCGTTATCCAGAGTCACAATCTTTGCTCTTGGCATCATGCCCTACATCAGCGCCTCTATTATCCTGCAGCTTCTAACAGTTGTTATCCCCGCCCTTGGAAGGCTGGCAAAAGAAGGGGAAAGAGGCAGAAAGAAAATCACTCAGTACACTAGATACGGAACGGTCATAATCAGTGCGATCCAGTCTTTTGGTATTGCCGCTGGAATTGAGGGTATGGGGCAGGGCGCATTTGTTCAGAGTCCGGGCTGGTCATTCAGGTTAATGACGATGATAACACTTACGTCCGGGACTGCGTTTATCATGTGGCTTGGAGAGCAGATAACAGAACGGGGAATCGGCAATGGGATATCACTGATAATATTTGCCGGTATAGTGGCAAGGCTTCCGGCCGCGGTAATAGATACTGTAAGACTGCTGCAGATAGGTGAGATGTCCCTAATGGTACTGATACCGCTGCTAGTCATGATGATAGCTGTTGTCGGCATAATTGTATTCGTTGAAAGAGGGCAGAGAAAAATACCGGTACAATATGCAAAAAGAGTTGTGGGCAGGAAGGTATACGGCGGACAGAGTACACATCTTCCTCTTAAGGTCAATACAGCCGGGGTCATACCTGCCATATTTGCTTCTTCGGTTATAATTTTTCCGGCTACGATTGCCGGATTTATCGACATACCATGGGTTAAGTCAATAGCCGGCCAGCTCTCACCCGGGTCGATTGTTTATACTCTGATATATGTCAGCATGATATTCTTTTTCTGCTATTTTTATACTGCGATAATATTCAATCCGGTGGATATGGCAGACAATCTGAAGAAATACGGGGGATTCATTCCGGGGATAAGGCCGGGACAGAACACGTCCGAGTATATATACAGGGTACTGGCGAGGATTACTTTTGGCGGGGCAATATATCTGTCTGTAGTATGTATACTGCCGGATATTCTTAGCGGATACTTTAATATTCCGTTTTATTTTGGAGGGACGTCTCTGCTTATTGTTGTAGGTGTCGCCCTTGATACTGTCTCGCAGATAGAGTCTCATCTCATAACGCGGTCATATGAAGGTTTTCTAAAGAAGGGCAAGGTCCGCGGAAGACGGGGCTGAAAATAACACAGATGAACACAGATAGAAAATAGTGCAGATGGTCACAGATAACAAAGTATATAACTATCAGCGATCATCCCTGCCGGCCCGCTTCGCCGTCCGCCTCGGCGAGCCGAAGGCGAGACTGGAATCGAGGCGAGCAGGCAGGTGCAAAGTATCTGCGATTGTCTGCGTTTTTTATAGTGATAATTCTTAAATCGGAAGATGAGATAAAGAGGATATCTGAAGCATGCCGGATTGTCGCAGAGGCATTGGAAGGAATAAGGAAGATGGTGGCTCCCGGCATTACGACTCTGGAGCTTGACGGCTTCGCAGAATCCTTTATTTCAGCCAGACATGCTGTGCCTGCTTTTAAGGGATACAGGGGCTATCCGGCCAGTATTTGTTCTTCAGTAAATGAACAGGTTGTTCACGGTATTCCCTCGTCGGCGAAACTGAAGGACGGTGACATTATAAGCCTGGATTTAGGAGTGTATTTAAAAGGATTTTACGGTGACGCCGCCATGACCCTGCCAGTAGGCAGAATAAATGGTGAAGCGAAAAAATTGCTGAGAGTAACCGAGGAATCTCTGGCACACGGAATTAAAAACGCAGTTTTAGACGGCAGGCTTGGCGATATTTCTTTTGCCATTCAGGACCATGTTGAATCCGCCGGTTTTTCTGTTGTCAGGAATTTTGTTGGGCATGGAATAGGCAGAGACCTGCATGAGGAGCCTCAGGTTCCGAACTACGGCAATCACGGACAGGGCGCTGAATTAATGGAGGGTATGACCCTTGCGATCGAACCGATGGTAAATGCCGGAAGATGGGAGATAGAGATACTGAAAGACGGCTGGACGGCAGTGACCATAGACAAACGGCTTTCAGCCCACTTCGAACATACAATAGCCATTACATCAAAAGGCCCTAAGGTCTTGACTAAATTATAAAAAAAATATAAAATTAATAGTTTCAGTATGGCAAAAGAAGAGGCGATAGAGGTCCAGGGGACAATCATAGAGAATCTGCCGAACGCCATGTTCCGGGTTGAGCTGGAAAGCGGACAGAAGATTCTGGCCTATGTTTCGGGAAAGATGCGTATGCATTTTATCAAGATATTGCCTGGAGACAAAGTTACGGTGTCTCTTTCTCCATACGATCTAACGAAGGGAAGAATTACTTACAGATTTAAATAAAAAAGAGTTATTAAGTCATTGAAGTCCCTGGATGAATTTGAATTTATTTGATATCTCAATGACTCAGTTGCCTAATTACGCAATTACTTAAAGTGAGATAGACATGAAAGTACGTTCGTCAGTAAAACCAATTTGCTCAAAGTGCAAGATAATTAAGAGGAAAGGCGTAGTGAGGATTATTTGCACTAACACCAGGCATAAACAGAGACAGGGGTGAAAAATTGCAAATTGCAAATTGAAAAATTGACCCTTCACCCCCTGCGTCTTCCTGTCGGAAGACAGGAGCTGGGGAACCGTGAGGGCCGGGGAAGGTAAGGAGAGACAGTGAGAATCGAAGGTGTTGATTTACCAAACAAAGAAAGAATCGAAATAGGGCTTACAAGGATATTCGGCATCGGAAGGACAGTATCGAAGAAGATACTGAAGGAAGCGAAGGTTGACCCTGATAAAAATGTTAAAACAATAACAGATGATGAAGCTGTAAAGATAAGGGCTATAATCGATAGAGATTATAAAGTCGAAGGAGACCTGAAGCGTGAAGTCAATTCGAATATCAAGAGGGTCATTGATATAGGCTCTTATCGGGGGTACAGGCACAGGATCGGCCTGCCTGTTCGGGGGCAGAAGACAAAGACAAATGCCCGTACGAGAAAAGGACCTAAAAAATCTATTTCCATGAAAAAGAAGGCAACATAATGGCACAAAGACCAAGAGGAAGTAAAAGAGACAAAAAAGTAGTTCATGCCGGAGCCGCATATATCCAGGCGACTTTCAATAACACCATAATCACCATTACGGACCAGAACGGTAACACCGTAGCGTGGGCTTCGGCTGGCTCGCAGGGATTCAGGGGATCAAGGAAGGGTACACCTTATGCCTCGCAAAAGGCGGCGGATGTAGCCGCCAGGAAAGCCAAGGATTTCGGAATGAGGCAGATAGATGTTTTTGTTAAAGGCCCGGGCGCCGGCAGAGAGTCCGCGATCAGGGCGCTTCAGGCTGCGGGACTTGAAATTAACCTTATAAAGGATGTGACTCCTGTTCCTCATAATGGCACGAAACCACCTAAAAGGAGAAGGGTATAGCGATGGCGAGATACAGAGATGCGTTATGCAGATTATGCAGGAGAGAGAGTGAAAAGCTTTTCCTGAAAGGTGACAGATGCAATACTGACAAGTGCGCCGTTGAAAGGAGAAAGTATGCTCCTGGAGTACATGGGCCGAGACGAAAAAAAGTTTCAGACTATGGATTGCAGCTTAAGGAAAAACAGAAGGTCAAACAGATATATAGTGTGTTGGAAAAACAGTTTAAAAGGTATTTTCATCTTGCTGAGAAGAAGAAGGGGGTTACCGGAACTAACCTTCTTCAACTGCTTGAATGCAGACTTGATAGTGTTGCATACAGGCTCGGATTTGCATCCAACAGGAGACAGGCGAGACAGCTTATAACTCACGGTCATTTCACAGTCAATGATAAACGTGTGACGATTCCATCGTTTCTTGTGCGTGCAGGAGATGTAATAGGGCTGAAAGAAGTGAGCAAAAAACTTGTGTCGGTTCAGGATAGCATTGCGAAAGCGGAGCATAGAGAGCTCCCGTCATGGGTTGAACTGGATACACAGAGTCTCAAAGGAAAAGTACTTCATATTCCATCTCGTGACGAGATACCTTTACCAGTTCAGGAACAGCTCATTATTGAGTTGTATTCAAAATAATTAATAATTAACTTTTATTATACAGGGGGGCTTAATGGATTTAAGAAAGAAAGGCTTTCAATTACCTGAGAGGGTTGAATTCGATGCCGAAAGTCTTACGAATACATATGGAAAGTTTTACGCTGAAGCTTTTGAAAGGGGTTTTGGTACTACCGTAGGGAATTCGTTAAGAAGAGTTTTACTGTCCTCCATAGAAGGAGCAGCTGTAACTTCAATAAGAATGCCGGGAGTGCTTCATGAATTTACAACTATTCCAAAAGTAAAAGAAGATGTGGTTGATATTGTATTAAATGTTAAACAACTCGGTGTAAAACTGCATGCTGATACTTCTAAAGTCATTTCAATTAATGTTGAAGGGCCTGCGGAAGTTAAAGGAAAGGACATTACTACCGGGGCACAGGTGGAGATACTTACACCGGATCTGCATATTGCGACACTGGACAAAAATGCCAATTTCAAAATGGAGCTTACGGTTGAAAAAGGAAAGGGATATACTTCGGCTGAGGGAAATAAAAATGAAGACCAGACAGTAGATACTATTGCAGTGGATTCTATCTTCAGCCCAATTAAAAAGGTTAATTTCTGGGTAGAAAATGCCAGAGTGGGGCGGTCAACAGACTATGACAGGCTTATCATGGAAATATGGACAGACGGAGGTATTTCTCCCGGTCAGGCTGTTTCGCAGGCCGCGAGTATCCTCAAAGGCCATCTCTCTCTGTTTTCTGACGATAATGAGGAACCTGTTGTAGAAGAAGCTGAAGTCATGGAAACTGAAGAGATAGACGAAGGCGGAGAGCCTTACTTTAATGATCACCTGCTTAAAAGCGTTGACGAACTTGAGCTTTCCGTACGCTCGTCAAATTGTCTGAAAAACGCAAATATCCGTACGATTGCGGACCTTGTCCAGAAAACCGAGCAGGAAATGCTGAGGACCAAGAATTTCGGAAGGAAATCGTTAAATGAGATAAAAGAAGTGCTTACGACAATGGGGCTTTATTGTAATATGAGAATAGATACGGCTGCGTTGGATGAGGCAATTGCGGCCAAGGATAATAAAAGTGCGGCATAGAGTAGCAGGAAGGGAATTAGGACGGAATACCAACCAGAGGAAGGCTCTTTTCAGGGGACTGATAACGTCTTTATTTCAGAACCTCAAGATTGAAACTACAGTTGCGAAGGCAAAAGAGACCAGGATAATCGCTGAACGAATAATAACCCTTGGCAAACGCGGAGATCTGCATTCCCGCAGACTGGCAATGTCACATATACCGAACAGGAATGTTGTTGCGAAGCTCTTTAATGTAATTGCGCCTAAACTTCAGGACAGAAACGGCGGCTATCTGCGTATTCTGAAAACAAGGGTACGGCAGGGAGACAGTGCTTCCATGGCTATCCTGGAATTTACTGACTATGACGTGCTGAAAGAGAAGAAAGAAAAGAAGAAAGAAGAGAAGAAAGAAGAGAAGAAAGAAGAGAAGAAAAAATAAGTTCACCCATGCTATCCCGTCTTTACCGCCCCTATTGATCTGAATTTTCTGTACCGCTCGTCACGCAGGGATTCAACCGGCTTTTCCATCAGTTCTAAGAGATTCCTGTAAAGTGCTTTTCCGATTAATGAGGCAGCCTCTTTTGGATTTCTGTGTGTTCCTCCAACCGGCTCGGGGATTATCTCATCAATAACTTTCAATTTGAGAAGGTCCTGAGCTGTTAACTTAAGAGCCTCTGATGCTTTCGCATATTCCTGCGGCCCGACCTCTGTATTATTCTTTTTCCATAAAATTGCAGCGCATCCTTCAGGGGATATTACAGAATAGATAGAATGTTCCAGCATCAGGACCCGGTTTCCGATGGCGAGTCCCAGTGCTCCTCCGCTTCCGCCTTCACCGATTACCGTAGATATAACAGGTGTTTTTAGCTGGGACATTTCAAAAAGGTTAGTCGCGATCGCCTCTGCCTGTCCCCTTTCTTCAGCCTCTATCCCGGGGTAAGCGCCCGGTGTATCAATAAAAGTAAGAATAGGCTTGCCGAGTCTTTCGGCGAGCTTCATGATCCTTAGAGCTTTCCTGTAGCCTTCAGGGTGCGGCTGCCCGAAATTTCTCGATATCCTTTCTTTTGTGCCCCTGCCTTTTTGGTGTCCAATAACGGCTAAAGGTATACCCTGAAACTTCGCGAAACCGCCTACGATAGCAGGGTCGTCAGAGAAACGCCTGTCACCGTGAAGTTCAACAAAATCTTCCATAAGCAGGCCTATATAATCAAGGGTGTTAGGCCTTTCAGGATGCCTTGACAAAGATGTCTTCTGCCACGGCGTCAGCCTGGAGAAAATGTCAGCCCTAAGATCCACAGCTTTTCTCTCAAGTTTTTTTATTTCCGAGGCAATATTCATGTCCCTGCCGTCGGCAATACGTTTGAGTTCCTCAATTTTGTTCTCGAGGTCAGCGATCGGTTTTTCAAATTCAAGATAGTAATGCATAAAACTCCAATTAAAGACCGTTAATTGTTAATGGGTAACAGTTTATCGTAACAGCCACCTTATAATATTGACAGAAAAGACTGCCTCGGTGTTTCTATAATCGACAAATTATTAATATTTTGTCTTAAATTTTATGTTTAGCGTATTTTTATCATTTCCACAGCGTTTTTTTTAAAAGGTGTCGCATAGCAAATGACGTAGTGAGTTTAAGCGAATGAATATAATTAATATAAATTCATTACATTTCTGCTCCTTTTTAGGAGTAACTAACTTTTCGCCAGCCTTTTCTGCCGATCCTGGATCTTGATCCGTGACTCTCAACTTCTATCTTCTTATTTTAACTTAATACAGCTCTTCCCTTCCCGATAATATTCTCAACCTCTGTCATCATCTCATCAGTTGGATTGACATGCTGGCCGGTAACAATTACTGTTTCCCACCTGCTGGGAGATATGACCTTCAAATAAACCTGAACCTGACCGTGGCCGTTATGTTTCAGCAGACTTTCTCTCAGGCTGGATATTTCACGCTGATCAGCATCTGAGCTTAGAGTTAAAGTCAGTTTTTTTTTGTATTCAGGCATTTGTGCTCTGGTCTGCCCGGGGCCTGTTTTGCCGTTCGGGTAGCCGTTTCTTTTTCTCCTGACATTAGTTGAAGGCGGTAGATCTTTTATCTTCTCGCAGTCTTCTATCGAGTAGATCTTTCTCGCGATTATTTTCAACCCTTTATCACTTTTGTCAATCATACCTGCTATTATGACAGGTGTGTCCTGGGAAATAATGCCGGTGGACTCCGCGTAAACATCGGGAAAAACAATAAGTTCTAATGTTCCATAAAGATCTTCTATGGTCAGGTAAGCCATAAGATCACCCTTCTTTTTGGTCTGAATCTTTTTAAGCTTGACAGGTATGCCGCACACAGTAACATCCTGTTTGTCGGACAGGTTCTGAATCTCGTGAGCCGAAGTCACGGAGCACTGTTTAAGTTTATCCTTATATCTGTTAAGCGGGTGCCCTGTAATGTAAAAGCCCAGGGACTCTTTTTCCATCATAAGACGCCTGGATTCGCTCCATTCTTCCGTTTCAGGAAGCTTGTCATGAAAGGAAGACTGCTGATGGGTCTCAAACATACTCCTCTGTCCGGAGATACGCTCTTTCTGGGCCTTTAACGCGGCCTCCATGACGGGGCCGAGGCCTTCCATGAGCTGGGCCCTTTTCCCCATCGAATCCAGCGCTCCGGCCTTTATAAGGCTTTCAATGACCTTTTTATTCACTTTCCTTGAATCAGCTTTTGAGCACAGATCAAAGAATGTAGCAAATTTATCCCTGTTACGGATCTCTATTATGGCCTCAATGGCGGCACTGCCCACACCTTTAACTGCCTCGAGGCCGAAACGTATGGAATGACCGACTACACTGAACTCACGGTCACTCTCATTAATATCAGGCGGAAGAATCTCTATGCCCATATCTTTGCACTCATTAATGTATGTAACTACTTTCTCAGTGTTGTCCATTTCAGCGCTTAGGGACGCTGCCATAAATTCAACAGGATGGTGTGTCTTTAGGAACGCGGTTCTGTAGGCAATAAGCGCGTACGCGGCTGAGTGCGATTTGTTAAATCCGTACTGAGCGAACTGAGCCATAGTGTCGTAGAGTTTTAATGCCTTTTTCTCGGATATTTTATTAGACTTTGAGCCCCTGATAAAATCATCTTTTAATTTGTCCATCTCAGTCAGATTCTTCTTGCCCATTGCCTTGCGCAGAATATCCGCCTGTGCAAGTGAAAAATTGGCAAGCACATTGGCAATCTTCATTACCTGTTCCTGATAGAGAATGACCCCGTATGTTTCCTTGAGAATATCTCCCAGCTGGGGCAGTGCGTATTTGATAGGCACATCGCCTTTCTTGCGCTTAATAAAATCA
>CAZNPC010000067.1:0-10281 GCA_964574765.1 uncultured Nitrospirales bacterium
AACATGAGCTTCGGCAGAGATTCGGAATTCTATTTTTTTATCTGCTTTTTCAGGCGCTTGTGATTCGACGTTTTTTGTCATGGAAAATGACAGAGACTCTTCTTGATCCCTGTTATCATAAACAAATACAGCCCCTTTATATGAGCGGACTATCCTTTCATCTTTTATGTACGCCTTTAATACGTAAGATTGAGAGAAATGAGGTGTAATTGCTTTATTTAATTGCTCTGCTTTACTGTAAGCCTTGAATTTGCCAAGCCTTACTGAATAAAAATCCCCTATTTTTTCTATCCTTAAATTATCAAGCTTTATATTATTCAACTCTTTTACAATATGAGAAAACTGTTTATGCGCGTCATCTATGCTCTCAAAACTCCCTGTCTGGATTGTATATACTGCTTGAATTGCATATGAATTCTGCTGCAAACACAATAAAAGAGTGAACAGTATCAAGCATATCCGCAAAACTGCTCTGGTATGTGTCTTTTTATGTTTCATATATTTTTTAAGCTGAGGGTTATATTCAAAATATCAATATCAAATTTATTAAAACATTATATATATTTCGGATTATATGAATGTCGGCTTTAGTCTCTGACATGCCAGAGATATGTTTTGCTTGCTGTCTTTATGTAATTTTTCGAACCTTAGGTGTTAAACTCAATTTTAAAATCTATACAGATTATCGATCAACATAATGCAATCAATATTTTAGGAATTTTGGGCTTCAAATAACAATCCTCGATTATTAATAAAGTTGCAGCATTCCTGTTTTATCCACAATAATCACAAATTTTACAAAGGGCCTTCGACATTCTGGTGAAACCACCGTATTCATTAGGTGCATTCACCAGATGTACATTTAGTGAATCAGCTAAAGGAATCTCAATAATTATGTAACCTGTTATTAATGAAAGATTATCTGCACATCAAATATGCTGGCATATTCATTGCTATCCTTTACTTATGTAAAAGGCATCACAGTCAGAGTTTGTTGTGTATGTAACATCAACAAAAAAATTATCAGCAATTACTTTTCCAATTAAAATGTTTGAGGTTGATATTTAGGAAAAATCACTAATGAATATTAAAAATAATAAATTTGTAATACAAATAATTATTACTTTAATTCTCCTGTTTTTCATAATTGCTGGTAACGCAGGTTTGCTCTTTGCACAAGGCAGAGACCGCGGGATCATGCGTGTCGAGTTTCTTTATGCTATTGAACACACCGGAGGACGCGGAGAAAAGCTGAGGTCACCAACGGATATCCATTACGACCGGTCTGCGGAAGAGCTTTACATTGCAGATGCTGGTTACCGCAAGATATTTATTTATGATAAAAATGGCTCACTCATAGATGATTTCACTGTTGACGACAAAGAAGGTTCACCGACAATGGTGTCAGTTGATGGCAAGGGCAGGGTCTACGTCGGCCATAACAGAAGCCCCAAAATAACCATTTTTAATTTCAAGGGCGTACGTCTCGATGTTCTTGACCTTCCGGGAATCGTTGATGTGCTCGCAAACAGAATACGGCCCATGTACTTTGCATCAAGTCCTGACGGGCTGGTTTACGTGCTTAAATCAGAAGGTGGAATTGTGAAAATCGATCCACTGGGAGAAGAACATAAAAATCTTTATTTCTCAGGTGATGATAATCCCAATGCAATTTTTGGTATGACCATTGATCCGGAAGGCAGATTTATTTTCTCTGATATGAGGCCCTATTCCGTGGTTATTTACGACCCGAAGGAAAAAAAGAACAAGCGTTTTGGTAAAGCCGGGATTCTATATGGGCAGCTTGCCCGGCCAAGCGCTGTAACTACCGATAATCAAGGGCATATATTCGTAGTGAGTCTTGTCAGAAACAAGATACTATGCTATGACCGTGAAGGCGAATTTATTGAAGAGTTTGGCGGAAGAGGCAAAGGTTACGGACTGTTCTACTTACCCAGCAAAATAGTATCTGATGGAAAGGACAGGCTTTATGTGCTTGAGAACGCACTTGAGAGAGTGCAGGTCTTCAGAATTGAGTTCCTCAAGGAAAAAAACAAAACACAGAGCACTACTGGACTCAATGTGGAGATCAAATCACAAAAAAAAGGAGGTGATGGTAAGAAAATTCAGTCGTGATGTAATGAGTACTATTTATGCCGGCTTTGTCGGTATACAAGTTCCTCTGAAAAAGGCAAACCCCGGGAAATCGGGAGACGCAAAACCTAAGGGTCCGGAAAGTGGACAGCCAGGTTACCAGAGAAAAAATTCGGAGGACTAAGATGAAAAAAATATTATTAGCAATGGCAATTGTGCTCCTCGTGGCTTCAATGTCATTCGCTGCCAATCCAAATGTTCTGGCTGCAGGTGGTGGAGTAAGGACAGCGCAGTACCACTCCTATGACGGTCTGGTTTGTGCTGACTGTCACACCATGCATAACAGCGAAGATGGCGCATCTGTATCTCTAGGAGGTACAACAGGCCCCAACCACGAACTGCTGTACCGTGAAAACTGGACAGACATGTGTCTTTCCTGCCATATGCAGGGACAGAACACATCTGCTACAGCAGCACTTCCAGTTACAGATTCAGGCTGGATAGCTCCTATCGTCATGACTCTTGACGGTGTTGACCCTGCCGGCATTTCGATGCCTGCCGGAGATTTTTATTATTCTAACTTTGATCCGGCAAAAGGCCATAACCCGGCATATTCACCCGGTGAAGTAGGTGGCACTGCTACTTCAGTATTTATGGCAGCTGACTCGATTTTGGGTGATGCACCTCCAGGACAGACTGGAGGCGGTTCTTTAAACGGCGACAATGAGTGGTCATGCCATACATGTCACGGTATGCACTCACGCTTCAGCGGCAGCTATACTGCATGGAGGCAGGTATCACGTAGCACTAACGGTATTATCCACACAGGCAACGTCACAGGCTTCGGCGTTGAGAATGCAACTGGTAACAAGACACAGAATCCTGCTTATGAACCTATCAAATCAAACTCTCGCGGTGATCTCGGCGTAACTGGTTTGCTTTATGTAACTACACGTAAAGACGGAAAACCGAATGAGGGAGCAGACCTGTATGCTGATTACAGCGACACCAACAAGAACGTATACAGAGGCGGATTCTCCTCTTTCTGCTCCACCTGCCACGGTGATTTTCACGGCGGCGACGGCGAAGCAGAAGCAACAGCTAACGCAAATACCAATCCTGACGGCAACGGCCGCTGGACAAGGCACCCAACCAACATCTTAATGGCAGACAAAACCACCACCGGACCTGGCAGCAGAAAATACGGAACCGGCTCTTACACCGCGGTAATCACAAACACCCAGGCCAACAACCCGAATCCTGCTGGCTATGACTACCGCTACCCGCTGATCCAGGCTGACAATGACTTCTCTTTAACTGTTACTGGTACAGGCACTACTATTACTGACGCTACTATCGACAGCTCAAGAGTCAGCTGCCTGACCTGCCACAAGGCACATGCTTCACAGTTTGATAACATGACCCGCTGGGACACCACTGGTCATGCCTTCCTAGCTCTCAACGAACTGGATATGGAAGGTGTTGCTTCTATCGGTGACAACCCGGCCTATGGCTGCGGAAAGTGCCATCAGAAGGGCGGAAAAAAGGCTTTCGTAAAACAATTCTAAGGGTTTTTACAATAGCCTGACTTAAATGCTGGCGGGATTTATTCCCGCCAGCATAATTATTGATACCTACAATATCTGTTCTTTATGAAGACATAAGAATATTGATAATATTTATATTTTTTTCTATATAGGATTTACAGAAAATATGAAAGCAATATTAATAATCATTACAACCCTGTTTCTGATTTCCTGTTCCGGAATTCAGCCGATACAATACAAGTCAAATATATTGGATAATTCGGTGCTCAGGAATCCCGGAAAACCTAATGGCGGATGGAGTCCTTCATACTCACCTGAAGGCTCCATGATAGCCTTTCTTTCCTCGACCCTTCATGCTCCGGCAGACCTCTGGGTAATGAATGCCGATGGTACAGAACCCAGAAGGCTCAGCGCTCATGGAGTGCGTAGTTTCAGGTGGTCCGCGGATGGTAACTCATTAATGTTACTGACACATCGTAAAGGGTTTGAAGAGGTTTTAACTATTAATGTTGAAGGAACATCCGGTGCGAAAAGGATTCCCGGTCTGCCTCCGGGCGCAAATATCCCTGCCTATTCCCCTGACGGAAAGCTTTTTGCCTTTACAGTTCGTGGTGAGAAGAGTATCAGGGACTTATGGATTGGGACTGCAGATGGTAAGCGTATTGAGGCGGTCACGGAGAAAATTGGCATTCGGAGTGTTTTCTGGGGTTCGGACAGCCGTAAAATCTACTATGAGGCAGGCGGGAGTTATGGTGTCGGCATATGGGAAATAGATCTTTCAACGATGGAGAGTACACCTATACTGAACAAGTATATAGGAACCCCATCGTATTCGATGAATATGAAGAGGGTAGTGTATGCTTACCCTACCAGTCCGGGTGAGTTTGAAATTCATACAATGAAACTTGACGGTTCTGATATAAAGAGCTATAAGGCGCCTCGGCTCGAAGGAAAACGGCTTACGGTGGATACTACTGGAAAAGGCGTCTATTATCTCGGAAAAGACATCCAGAAAGTGACTCCAGAGTTTGCTGAACCGGAGTCTGCAGAAAAAGAATCGGAAAAAGCAAAACAGATATTACCACATGAAAAGACGGAAAGCAGATATAAACGTTTTGGCAATATGGCCCTCTGGTATTTTGATTTTGAGACTGGTAATGAAAAAAGGATTTCTCCAGAGGAGTTCCATGCCAGTGGATATTCTCTGTCTCCCAACAGCATGCATATTCTCCTTTCAGGTGTACTAACGGACAGTTTCGGCACGGAAATTCACAGGCTGGATCTCACAACAGGGGAAGCGATCCGGCTGACTGAGACGAGGATGTCTTCATGGATGCCTGTGCCTAACATTGATTCCTCAAAGATCGCTTTTTTCACGAATGAGGTAGGCGTTGACATTGTCAAGGTCGTGAGTTATGACGGTGAGGAGCTGGAATCTTTTCCGGGCATTGTACAGGAAGGGAAAACGCGTCTTTTCTGGCTGCCTGAAAGCGGAGGTATGGTCCTATTCTCGGACAGGGGGTTTTTTGCCTTTAAAGAAAGTGGCCCGATTGAATTTGTAACGAAAGGCGACCACAGAATGTTTTTTACCATTGACGTATCTATCCAGGAAGATAAGATTCTCCTTAATTCAGTCCCCCGCTATGGACAAACCCCGGGTCTTTATATGCTCGAAGCTGATGATAACAAGTTTGTACAACATGACTGGCGCTATCCGCCTGCTCCTGATATAGCAGCGGATGTTTACATGCATCCTAAATGGTCTTTTGATGGAAACAGGGTAGCTTTTTCAGACAGGATTGATATCTGGACGATGAAGTCGGATGGACTGGGCCGCGCCAGAGTAACAAAGTACATTGAAAACATCCGGCAGGGTACAGGGAAGTTTTCAGTGGCATCTTATCCGATATGGTCAGTCAGAGGAGACAAGATTTGTTATACCCTCAAGGTGTATGAAGAAAAAACTATTCTGCACCAGTTATGGGTGATGAATGCAGACGGGTCGGACCCAAAGATGCTCTATTCAGAAGAAGTGGACAGCGAGTTTAAGGTATATCAGCCTGAATACACGAATCAGCCGTTTTTTGATTATGACGATAAACAAATTATCTTTACCGCCCTTTATGGCGGACTGCCGAATATTCTTGCAGTGGATATAAGTGATCGAAAGATTCAAAGACTTACACAGTCCGGAGCTATTTTCCCTGTCCTTCTCCCTGAGGAAGGGGTCATAATCTATACTTCTCTGGAAGGAAATAATGAAAGACTATGGGTCATGAACAGCGACGGTACAGATAAGCACATGTTTACTATAAAAGAAAAAACTGGCGAGGTAAAAACAGCTGATACTGGAAAAATTAAAGAGAATGAAAAAAATAAAACATCTGATGAGAAAATTAATAAGGATGAAGCCAATAATGTCTCTGAATAGATTAATTTTCAAGGCTGGGCTTACACTCATCCTGATTATGGGAATGGCAACAACTGCTTTCCCTCTAAGCGTGGAAAAGGTTCGTACAATCATACCATCCGGAATGGATACCGGCCTACTGAGTCCTCTGGGTCTCTGTTATGATTATTTAAGAAATTATCTTATTGTAACCAACACCGAGGCTAACAGAATAGCCATACTCAATCGTGAAGGCAATGCCATACAGGTATTGGGCAAGAAAGGAGATCTCAGACACCCGAGAGCAGTAGCAGTAAGTAGTAGTGCAACGCTCTATATTGCCGAGAGGGGCAGCGAAAGCCTTAAGATTTTGAAAGATTATGATTCTGGCTCAAGAGAAGAATACCATGACCTGAATTTAGCTCCCCACAGACGCAAAGTAGCGGTTCAACCTGTTGCACTATTTGTTGATACTGAAGGGAGTCTCTATGTAGCTGACCGGGGCAACCGACAGATTCTCGTATTTGGCAAAGATGAAAAGTTAAAATTGTCCATCCATGATGTGGGAGAACCCACTGATGTATGGGTAAGCTCCGGAGAGATTTTCGTATCTGACCAGGGGTTTGGAGGGATACGGGTGTACAGCAGCAAAGGCAGGTGGATACACACACTGGGGGTTTCTCCTGCTAAATTCAGAGTACCTTTGCGTGTGAAGGCACTGGCAGTAGACCGCAGAATGCGAATCTGGGTTGTGGAGGAAACGGGTCAGGGGATAAAAGCAATTGACTCTCTTGGTAATCCGGTTTTTACATTGCCTGAAAGTCTTTTCTCTCCGGTAGACGTTGCGTTAGATGAACAAGGCAACTTTTATGTGCTTGAAAAAGGGGGGGGCCGGATCTCGGTTTTCCACATTTTAGAGTTTTAAGGAAGTTAGATTATTATGATGATTGAGAATATTAGATACAGATATGGTTTCATATTTCTTATCACCGGATTTTTCTTTCTTTTGGCACCGGCACAAAGTCTGTCCGAAGTAAAGACAGAAAATGTCAAAGTTCCTCAAATTAAAAGAATTTCTACAATCCAGCATTTTGGTGGAGAAAAACTGTTTCGCAGCCCCCTTGCAATTGACCGGGATAATAAGAATGGCGATCTGATTATTACAAGTTTTGAGGCTGGCGAAGTTGTTATCCTCGACAGAAGCGGTGCTCTGATCAAAAGGTTGGGGCAAAATTCCGGAATTACCTCCCCTTACGGCGTGGCAATTGACGATAAAGGGCAGATTTATATAAGCGAGATTCAGACCGGGCTTTTAAAGGTGTTCAGTCCCGCAGGTATACTTGCAGATAAAATCAATCTTTCTGAAGTTATGGGAAGGCCTGTGTCTCCGGGAAGGATTACTATCGGTAACAACGGAAATATAATCATTGCTGACCTTAAGGAAAATGAAATAATAATATTGAACACGAAGGGAGACCTTGTCAGATCTATTGGAGCATTTAAATATCTCCAAAAAGCAGGTTCTGTGAACGGTGATATAATCGGCCTCAGCGCTTATGGTAAGGCCGTGAGTTTTTTTAATAGTGAAGGGAATGTTTTGAATTCATTTGGAGAACATGTGGGTGAATCCGCAAAAAGCTTTTCTTTCCCCACAGGTTTTGCAGTTGATTCCAAAGAAAGACTCTGGATCACGGATGCCTTTCAGCATCGGTTAAAGGTGTTTTCTCTTGATGGGAGGCTGCTCTTTAATTACGGTCGAATAGAAGAAAAGGCCGGCGGGTTTTTCTTCCCCGTTGATATCTGTTTCGGGGAGAATGGAGAATTCTTTGTGCTTGAAAAGGGAGCAGACCGCATTCAAATTTTTCAGGTAGAAGATCTTAAGGAGTTATGAGATGGGAATAATTAAATGTTTTTTGAAAGGCGTTAAGCTGGGGGGTGGGATGTTGTTTTACCCCTTTATTACAGGCATATTTTTGAACCTTGTAATTGTTGTTTCCGCGATGCCGGCATATTACCATGATCTGCCCGGAAACAGGCAGCCCTGTAATGACTGTCATACACTGCATTACAGCGAGGCCGGAACCCGTCCTGCAGATGTGGAGCCCGGAGGACCATTTCAACAGCTCCTGTTACGTTCAACCACCAATAAGCTCTGCCTGTTCTGTCATGACGGAAGCGACCCGAATGCACCAGATGTATTAAATATTGTAACAATGTACAGCAGCAGCGGAGATGAACATTCGGGAGCAGGTTTTTTTGATAACAGCGGAAGCTATCCAAATCCAAAAGGGCACGACTTGGGCATAACCGCTGCCATTGTCCCGTTCAGCTCCATGGTAAATGTAACTCTCAACTGTGCTTCCTGCCATGATCCGCACGGCACGCCAAATTACAGGAATATATTAACAAGTCCTGCCGGGGGAGTGGGAATATCGGTTGAAATGGCCAGGGACGTGTTCCGGGACGTTCCTCCCGGAGATCCTCCATCAGCGTCTGCTTCAATTGCAGCATACAGGGAATCGAATGAAGGTTACAAGGCCAATACGTCACTATGGTGCGCTGAATGTCATGATTCCCTGAAGCCCGATGTAAATATCCCGGGTAACAGGGTTCATCACTTCTCTGATGTACAGATTAACGGGGCAGGTTATCCCACTGACCCTTTGCACTGGGTTGCAGGCACAGGATCAGGTTTCGGCACAACCACGGGCGACGCTGTGGAAGGAGTGCCGAGGTTGCGTTTTCAGGTATCACAGGCAACTGATTATATTTCTTCAAAGCAAGTGGGTGCTGATAATGAAGTTATGTGTGCAACCTGTCACCTTGCTCACGGCGGTAACTATGAAAAGGGGCTTGTATGGCCCTATCTGGAACTAGGCAGTCCAGCAGACGCCAATTCAGGATGCCAGCAGTGTCATAATAATTAATTTTTTTGGAGCTGAAAAATGAAAACAATTTTTCAAAATTTATTTTTGTTCCTGATTTTAACCGGCAGTATATCCTATACGTGGGCGGGAGTATACAGTGATACAGGACACGGAAACCCAAATACAGGAGTTATGAGGGATGCCAAGGCGCCCAGAGGCTCATGCCGCCAGTGCCACATTGAAGACAGTAAAGGTATTAAATATCCGAAGGGCCTCTGGCAAGAAAACGATAACGGGCTCTGCTACACCTGTCACTTTAACGACGATATCACCGGAGTATATCCGGGGCAGAGGATTTACGAAACCTCCGGTCATAAAATAGACCCCCGTTTCGTCTGGCCGGGCCCGTTTCCTGCAGCGCGCAGGGAAATTGGTTTTGAAGGGAAATGTCTGAATTGCCATGACCCGCACGGTAAAAAAGACAGAAACGGCCTTATCCCGAGCCTGCTGATTACACGTGAGGAAAACCTGTGTCTTGCCTGCCATGACGGATATCCATCTTCAAAAGATATTGCAAGGGAGTTGCAGAAGCCTTTCACACATTCGGTATTCAGGAGTTCAGAAAAGCACAGTTCAGATGAAGGTGACAATCCTGACAAATATTCATATATTACAGGCAACCTTCATGTTGAGTGCAGTGACTGTCATAATGCTCATTCTGCCTTTGGTGATTCCGGTATCAAGATTGCCCCTCAGGCATCTAACCGGAATTCAAGAGTCAGCAGGATCAGGGTTATAAACGGATCTGCCGGTTCGAGGCCGACTTATCAATACATTGTTGCAAACGACACAAGCCTGCCGGTGCTTGAATATGAGATATGCTTTAAGTGCCACTCATCGTGGACACAACAGCGTCCGGGAGAGCCGGACTTATCAAGACTTTTTAACACAAACAACGCTTCATACCACCCCGTAGAAGGGCAGGGTAAAAATCCGGGAATTGATCCAAACTCCTTTGCGGTGGGGATTAACTCATTCAGTACAATTTATTGCATTGACTGTCATGGCTCAGATGACTCTGACATCAGGGGACCCCATGGTTCCCAGTTCCCGAATATACTTAAAAAGGCTTACGAAGCTCAAAGCAGTCCCAGAATCACAAGCAGTGATGAACTCTGTTTTATCTGCCATAATTTCGATACCTATGCCAGCGATTTAGCAAGCGACGTGGTGAAAGGTTACAGCAGGTGGAACGAGACATCCACCATTCCGGGTTCAGCAGAAGGACATACCTTTCATGTTGGGCGGCAAAACTATCCTTGTTATGCCTGCCATGATTCACATGGATCTCCGCAATTTGGGGCATTGATAATCACAGGAAGAA
>CAZNPC010000068.1:0-10007 GCA_964574765.1 uncultured Nitrospirales bacterium
CGAGGTTTTTATCGGGTCGAAGCGACTCTCGCGTAGACTCGCATCGAGAATCCAGTAGTCTTTAAAAAACAAAGAGTTCTGGATACCCGCCTACGCGGGTATGACAGCAAAAGTGATTTATCAGGGACTTTTGCAAGAGCCTCAATAGTATACAGTAATTACATAATTTAAGGCAAAGGCCCGTTAATAAAATAAATTCTTCTCTATTTGGAATCTGTATTGAATTCGTGTACCTGGTGCATAAACGCTTCAAGATGAAGGTCAGAGCAATTTGCTTCAGCTCCGTCATAAGCCGCGCTCAGGCAAGGTACTCCTGTGTCCTGCTTGAGTCCTTTTAAGAGAGCGCTGACTATAGTTCCAGGCATACATCCGAAAGGCATGGCGCTAATTATGCCGGAAGAGCCGTGTGCTGCGTAATCAACGGCCTTTCCAAGGCTTAAAACCGCTTCACCTTCAAACGAATGATGAAGGTAAGGAGATGCATTCTTAAGGAGTTCCGAAGTGGTCGGCTCTTTCAGTGTCTTGAGATAACCCTCAAACTGTTTGGAAAAATCATGGTCTATCTTCTTCTGGAATGAACGCGAAACCAGCAGGCTTAACAGGTTCTTGAAGTCCTGAATGGAAAACGGATTCCTTTTCCAATTGAGAAATGCCCTGCGTGCCGCAGTGAAGTTAATATAGTAGATCCATTCTTCAAACGGTGCGAGCCATACCTCTCCGCCCAACTCTTCGACCTTTTTGATAATGTCTTCATTTGAAAAAGCATTCTGCCTGACGAAGATCTCTCCGATTATGCCGACCATTGGTTTTTTGCCGCTGTATTTTGGGACATTCGAAAAATCTTCTTTCATTTGTTTCAGAAGTTCATTTGGCCCGCCGTTTTTGCCGTTCATTACCTTGCTGATATTTCCAAGGTATTCTGCGTATAGACCTTCGGATTCTCCTGCGCAGCGCTCGTAAGGCCTTGTCTCATGGAGACATTTCATAAGCAGGTCTACGGCAAAAAGGCCTTTCCAGGCTTTTTTTGTAAAGTCTCTTCCGATTATTCCCAGATCCTGATAAAGAGAAGCATCCTGGTTCGGCGCATATATGGGTATGTCAGGAAATCCTATCTCATCCAGAATGAGCCTGTGCAGAATACTGTATTGGCCGAAGCGGCAGGGGCCTGTACCGGAAGGCATGAAAAAAACAGCTCTTGACGGATCAAAACCGCTTGTCATGGTCTTTTTTACCATGTCGCCGGCTGTTACCGCGCAAGGGAAACATTCTTTGCCCGATACATAGCGGCTGCCGATCTTTACGGTTTGTATGTCAGACACAGGCATAACTTCCGCGTCAAGGCCGCTGGATTCTATAGCAGCCGCGAGACCAAAGGCATGATCAGACATCCTGGGAATATATACAATTTTGTTATTGGTACCCTTTCTTATAGTAAGAGGCCTGACCTTTTTGGGTTCATTTAGCGGAATATCTTTCCTGCTCATTATGCTGTCAAGGAATGCCTCACACCTGGTAATTACACCTGCGTCAGCGCTGTGCTCATCGATCTCGATCTGAAGGAATGGTTTGCCTGCCATACTTTCCTTGAAATACCTGTGAATGAATGAATCAGGGCCGCAGGAGAAATTACCTATATACAGGGCAAAAAGATAAGGATTATCCCTTATGATCTCCGCGGCTTTCAACAGGTTCTGTCCCGACCTCCAGTACATATTGGGCCATGTTTCAGTTATGTCAATGTCTTCGATCGGAAGGAAATCCATTGGGATGGAAAAAACCCCTATATCAGCCAGTTTTTTCGGGATCTCAAGATTTACACCCGGATCAAAAGCATTGTAGGAACGGCCTGTAATGACAATAGTTTTTTTCTTGATCTGTGACAGGACCTCTTTGCCTCTTCTTTTAATTGACGATATAAACTCTTCCTGTGACTTCTCGGCTTTTTTAAAGGCCCTTCTGACCATCTTCATTGAAATGCGATACGGCTTCAGTGATTTGTAAATCTCTTTCAGCAGATTATCCAGGCCCAGATCCTGATTTACTACCGGCATGAGAAATTTGATTTCGCCGGGGGAAGAGCCGTTCCAGTTGAAAGTAACGTTTGAGATGTAAGGCATGCTCTGGGCATAAGGACATGCGGCTCCACGGACACCGTCAGCCGTATTTAGATTAATAAAACTCGGAGTAAGTATTGCATCTACTTTTTTATCGAGCAGTTCCTTAATATGTCCATGAGCTACTTTGTGAGGGAAACAGCTTTCAGCAAGAATGCTTTCCACCCCTTTATTAATTATCTGTCTGTTTGTATCTCCGGACGTCTCTACTTCAAAACCAAGCTCCCATAATAACGTACTCCAGAACGGCAGGTAGTCCTGGAAAAAGAACATTCTGGGAATGCCGATTCTCGCTCTGAAAGATTTATTGTCTGTTATCAAGGGTCTTTGATATTTAACGGTTCGGGGCCTGTTATCTTCTGATATCTCATCCTGACCTGCAGTTGGGCTCAGCGCATCAAGATAGCCCCGGTGAGCTTTGGTTATCAGGGCTTCTCTTTCAGCAAAGAGATCCGGCATTTCCTCTGAAGCGGCGGGGAACTTCTTTCTGCGCTTTACATCATACTTTTCACATCTGCTTCCGTAAAAAAGAGGCCTGTCCTCACCATCAATTTTGACTCTGTTTATCTCGCATAGATTGTCGCACCCCTTGCACTCAAACGAATTTATTTTGTACTCCCTTTTGGACAGGTCAAACCCTTTGAAAGTCGATTGACTGTCTACGACTGATCCGTCGGTTTCGCATGAACTAAGTGCTTTTTTATTTTCTTTTGCCATGAGCGCCATTCCGATAGCACCGGTTACATCGTGATTGGGCGGAGCAATAATCTTTTTATCAAGGTAGCTTTCAAACGCGGCGATAACGGACTTGTTAAATGTCACTCCGCCCTGAAAGAATATTTTATCACCTATTTTCCGGTCACCTACGACTTTGTTGATATAGTTCTGTACAATGGAATAGGCAAGGCCGGCGACAAGGTTTTCCTTGGGTACCCCGCGCTGCTGTCTGGCCAGAAGAGAGTTTTCCATAAATACTGTACATCTTTCACCAAGAGAGGACGGACAAGGGGATTGAAACGCAAGTCTGCTGAAATCTTCTTTAATGGATATCCCGAGTTTTTCCGCCTGCTCTTCAAGAAATGACCCTGTGCCTGCGGCGCAGGCCTTATTCATCTCGAAATCAACAATGACCCCGTCTTTGATGGATATAAACTTTGAATCCTGCCCGCCGATCTCAAAAATAGTGTCTACGTCCGGGTCTATCTCTACAGCCGCCCTGGCCTGTGCCGTAATCTCATTTTTGACAATGTCAGCGCCTACAAAATCAGCTATCATATATCTGCCAGAACCCGTGGTGCCGACGCCAAGGACTTCGATTTTGTCGCCGACCTCAGATCCGATCTCATCAAGTCCCTGTCTTACAGCTTCTATTGGACGGCCCGCCGTCATAAGGTATCTTTTTGCGAGAAGTTCTCCATTATCATCGATAACAGCCAGGTTTGTGCTTATAGATCCAATATCAATGCCGAGATAGGCTTTGACTTTTTGAGAAGATGAGAGCTCCTGACCTTCCAAACTTCTTATCTTCTCAACTTCAGCTGTTTGGCTGATGATCTTAATAAGGGGTTTATGGCCCTCTTCCTCACTGTTTTGAGAAGAGACAAAAGACTTCAGCTTCTCAATATCGTAACGGTTTTCAATACCGTCTTCCATATTCTTCAATGCCGCACCGATCGCCGGCATTATAGCGAAATGTTCCGGGATTACGAGGACATCCAGATCAAAGATATCTTTAAAAGCGCGTACAACTCCCTTGTTGGCTGCTACGCCGCCCTGAAAACTTATCGGTGGAGACAGGACAATGTTACGGCAGATACTGCCTTTGAAATTTCTCGCAACGGCAAAGCAAAGGCCTGCTACTATGTCCTTTAACGGTGTCGCTATCTGCTGAAGATGGATCATGTCGGATTTGGCAAACACACTGCAGCGTCCGGCTATACGGGGCGGATTTTCTGATTCCAGGGCGATTTCACTGAACTCTTCGATAGTAAGCTTGAGCCTTTCAGCCTGCTGGTCGAGAAAAGAACCTGTGCCTGCCGCACATACAGAGTTCATTGAAAAATCTTTTACTTTTCCGTCGTTAAGAAGGATTAATTTTGAGTCTTCTCCGCCTATCTCGACGATAGACCTGACATCGGGATACAGCTTCTTTGTCGAGTAACTTTGAGCTACTACTTCATTAACAGGTTTAATGCCCAGTATCCGGGCAATGAGCTTGCCGGCCGATCCTGTCAGGCTTAAAGAAAAGGCAGGATCAAGTTCACGGAGAAGCTCATATGTAACAGTGAGGGGCATGCCTTTGTGTCTGACATATTTTGAATCAAGTATATTGCCGCCGGAATCCAGGATTGAGAACTTTACGCTTACTGAACCAGCATCAAGCCCTACATATTTTTTCATGAATCTGATTCCTTTTTCGCTTTTGTCTTATCAAATAAGCCCTCAACTCTTATTATCAACCATTTATTGGATGGTTTTTCAAGTACGATAGTGATCAACTGCGGTGTTCCGGCATCTCCCAAAATATAACCCTTCTCTTCACCACTTGAAACCAGTACACGAACTGAAAGTTCAACCTCTGCAAGTGTATAGTTTATCGATATGTTTTTAATAGTCCTTTCAATGTCAATTATATCAAAATTTCTAAATACTGATTCAAGACTTTTCTTCAATCCCAGGTAACTGTTTCCATACTTGTCCATATAATTAAATGAGACGGAATCCATTAACCCGTCAATATCTTTATCAACGACAGCTGCTTCACTTTTGGCTATTAGATTCCTTATACGATCCTCTTCAGTAACATAAAATATTTTGAACCCTATTATACCCAGCAATATCGCAGCGGCAATTAAAATGTATGTTTTCATGATTGGCCGCCCGGATTCTCAGGATAATTTATTCTTTTCTTTTTCATATGCCTTTTTGCCGGCATCAATCGCGGTACCCAGGATAGATTTATTTTCGTCAATAAAGTCCTTTCCCTGATCGACAGATGAAATAATAGCATCTTTTGCCTGATCGACATAATCGGTGGTTTTTTCCCTTATATCGTCAGCGATGTCTTTTATCTTTTCTCTGGCCTCTTTGCCGGACTGAGGGGCCATCAGAAGTGTAGCTCCCGCCCCGACAATACCGCCTAGAATAAAAGCCCAGAAAACGCTTTTTCCGGAACATCTGTCATGATCGCTCATTGCTATACCTCCATATAAGTGAATTATACATAAACATTCAGGAATTTACGTCTGTGTCATCGGAACTTTTAAGAATCTCTCTGGCAAGTGTGCTCATGGCCGTCTTAATACCGATTATAAAACATGAGGTTCTGACAGAGACCGAAAATCCCCGGTTTTTGAAAAATTTATTCAAACTCTCCAACAGTGTTCCTGTATGTCCAACGGCGTCCGTCAGCTTTTCAAGGTTTCTGACAGAATTCTCAATTCCCATGGTTACACTGTTCAATCTTTCGGCACTCTGTTTGATCTCTGACAAAAGAGGCGTTAAAGTCTGTTCAGTGGACCTGATGAATTCGTCTGCGGACCTTGTTGTTTTCTTAAGCTGTATAACAGCCGGGACTATGACCGCGCATAAAATTATCATGACCGCAGCAATTATTCCCAAAAAGATATGTGTCAACAATATGAATGCTCCATATACTGTTTGATCTTATTTTTCATACATCCCCATGGTCCCCCGCTGCTTCGATTTGTGAAGCAAAACGGCGGGGATCAGGATTATCCCTGTTCCGAAAGCTACTGCACTTCTTTAGGTTTTGCTCTCTCATCTATGATCTTCTGCATAAGGTGGGCCGGGACGTCCTCGTAATGAGAGAACTCAATAGAATACATTCCCCTGCCGCTGGTAAGAGAATTTAACTGGTTGGCGTAAATGAGCATTTCGGCCATGGGAACAAGGGCTGATATACTCTGGTTGCCTCCTGACTGAGGCTCAACCCCCTGAACTTTTCCCCGCTTACTGTTCAGGTCGCCTATTACATTTCCAAGGAACTCATCGGGTGAAATTACTTCAACTTTAAGTATAGGTTCAAGAAGGACGGGTTTTGCGTCCTGAACTGCTTTTTTTAGAGCCATTGACCCCGCTATTTTAAAAGCCATTTCAGATGAATCAACAGAATGATAAGACCCGTCAAAAACAGTTGCCTGCAGATCGACCATCGGGTAACCGGCGATAACTCCCGCATGCATTGTTTCTATTATTCCTTTCTCAATCGCTGGAATATACTGTCTTGGTATTACGCCGCCGACAATTTTATTAACAAATTCAAAATCATCCCCTCGCACCAAAGGCCTGATCTCGATGTGACAATCGCCGTACTGGCCGCGCCCGCCGGACTGTTTTTTGTACCTGCCCTGTGCCTTTGCGGATTTTTTAATGGTTTCTCTGTAAGGTATCTTCGGGGTTTTCATAAGGACTTCGACGCCGAATTTCCTTTTGAGCTTTTCAAGAGTGACTTCCAGATGAACCTGGCCCATACCGGAAAGGATCATTTCCTTGGTTTCATTGTCGCGGTGGAATCTCAAAGTAGGGTCTTCATCCAGCATTTTCTGAAGGCCCAGGCTGACTTTGTCCTCATCACCCCTGGTCCTGGGTGCAATAGCATAAGAGATCATGGGGTCTGAAAACTTGATCGGCTCAATGAGCATGGGATTGCCTGTATCAGTGAGCGTGTCGCCTGTTGTTGTTTCTTTGAGTTTTGCGACAGCGGCTATCTCTCCAGGGCCGACCTTTTTAACGGGTACCTGCTTCTTTCCCATCAGGTAGAATATGTTCCCGATCTTTTCCTTGCAATCGCGTGTTGAATTATAAATCGTTGAATCGGACTTTAGAACTCCGGAATAGACTCTGAAGATCGTTAGTTTGCCGGCAAAGGGGTCAGCAATGGTTTTAAAAACAAGCGCTGTAAGAGGTTCGGATTCAGCAGGTTTTCGTTCTAAACTTTCCCCGCTCTTGGGATTTGTTCCGGCGATCGGGGTTATGCCGGCTTTCTCAACAGGAGAAGGAAGACACATGGTAACAGTATCAAGAAGCTGCTGAATTCCAACGACCCTGGTCGCGGACCCGCACACCACCGGGATGAACCTGCGTGTGATGGAGCCTTCCTTTATTCCTTTCAATATCTCTTCCTGGGAAAGTTCGCTGCCCTCAAGGTATTTTTCAAGAAGGGCGTCATCTGATTCAGCAATTTTCTCTACCAGTTTCTTGCGGTAACTCTCAGCGAGTTCGGAGTAATCATCGGGAATACTTTCTTCTGAAGCGGATCCGTCCCTGAATCTGACGGCTTTCATACTGACAATATCTATAATCCCCTCAAATCCGTCCCCTGAACCCATAGGAATATTAAGAGGTATCGCGGATGATTCATAAGAACTTTCAAGTTCTCCTACGGCTTTTTCAAAATTAGCATTTTCCCTGTCCATTTTGTTGATGAATACTAAACGGGGTATTTCAAATTTACACGCAAGCTGCCAGATCTTCTCTGTTTCAGCTTTAACACCGGATAATGCGCTTACTATAACTACAGCGCCGTCAGTAGCGTTCAGACAGGCCTTGGTGTCCTCAAGAAAACTGATATATCCAGGTGTGTCTATCAGGTTGATCCTGAAGCCCCTCCATTCACAGAACGCCGGAATGGATGAAATTGATATCCTGCGTTCGATTTCTTCAGGCTCATAATCAGTGACAGTATTTCCCGAATCGACCTTTCCAAGCCTGTCCACAGCCTTGGAATTAAACAGGATTGCTTCCACGAGTGATGTTTTACCGGCACCTCCATGGGCGATTATAGTGACGTTCCTAATCTTTTCGAGATCAAAGTTTGGCATCCAGCCTCCTACAGTAAATTATTTAGTTATTAAGTCATCGAGTCATTTTTTAATTACCTGATTACTTATTGACTTAATGACTCAGTATCAAGTATTTCCTCTATGACAGGCTTGTACTCTATGTTTGTTTCAGTCTTTTTGCTCCATGCCTTTACGATCAGAAAACCTGATGCAAGAGCGGCAAAACCAATAATAACCGATACTACATCCGAATTCATATTTTTCAGGTAAGTTTCGCCGATGTTCTTTCCAAGAATTGCCCCGGCTATAAATGCAACAAGAGGAAGGCCGTAAACGATAAGTGTTCCTTTAAGGTACGCCTGGGGCTTGATGGAGACCTTGACGGTTTGTCTTTCTTTCGCCCCAACAGGGTTTAAGGCCTCGATTTCCATGCCGCTTTCAGACGGGCTGCAAACTCCGGAGGCGGCGCACCCTTCACACGCACCTTTCTTCTGGACAATAACAATGGCCATTATCCCCTTAACCTGCTTTATTACGCCGATTTCTTCCATTAGATTTGCAGATGCCTGTATCGTGAATCATGAATCTTCACTTATCCTCTCAGTAACTTGTATTCTATACTGTCAACAAGCGCCTGCCAGGACGCTTCGATGATATTTTCAGATACCCCGACAGTCCCCCATTTATGCTCATTGTCTCCGGATTCCACCAGGACCCTGACCTTTGCGGATGTCCCCTCGCCCGCGGCCAGCACTCTCACTTTATAGTCAATCAGCTTGACCTGTTTAAGCTGGGGATAGAATTTTTCCAGTGCCTTTCTCAGGGCGTTGTCAATCGCGTTGACCGGTCCGTTGCCAGTGGCTGCTGTATGCTCCATTTTTCCACCGACCCTTACCATTATTGTTGCTTCACTTAAGGGCGTTTCCTTCCCTTCTCTTTTTTCGTCTATAACGCGGAACCCGATAAGGTCAAAAAATGTCCTGTGAAGTCCGAAGGCCTTTTTCATCAACAGTTCAAACGAAGCTTCGGCGCCCTCAAACTGAAACCCCTGGTTTTCAAGAGCTTTCATTTCCCCGGCGATTTCAGAGACCTTTGGGGAGTCAGGATCTACCTTTAACCTGAACTCTTTGGCCTTTCTGAGTATATTGCTTCTGCCGCTCAGGTCGGATATAAGGACCCTTTGATAATTTCCAACGAGTTCAGGCTTGATATGTTCATATGTTTCAGACCTTCTTAGAATTGCGCTTACATGAATGCCCCCTTTATGGGCAAACGCGCTGTCGCCTACATATGGCTGCCTCTTAAAATGCCTGAGGTTCGCTATCTCAGTTACAAACCTGGACACGCTTTTAAGTTTCTTTATATTAGCGTTAGTTATACAACTTCTCTTAAGTTTAAACTTTAAGTTTGGAATTACTGAGATAAGGTTGGCATTTCCACACCTCTCACCAAGCCCGTTAATTGTACCCTGTACATGCGAGGCACCCGCACGCACAGCTATAACTGAATTGGCCACTCCGCAGTCGGAATCATTATGAGCGTGAATGCCGATTGGCGTATCAAAAGTCCTGACCATCCTGGTCACTATTGTTTCAACATCTCCGGGCATAGTGCCTCCGTTAGTATCACACAGGACAAGACATTGTGCGCCTCCTGAAACAGCTGCTTCAAGAGCTTTCACAGCATACGAGGGATTGGCCTTGTAACCGTCAAAAAAATGTTCAGCGTCAAATATGACTTTGGGAACCTTCTTGACAAGATACGAGACCGTGTTGTAGATCAGGTCAAGGTTGGTTTGCAGTGAGACCCGCAGTGCCTCTCTGGCGTGAAAATCCCAGGTCTTCCCAAAGACAGTTATTACGGGTGTGCGGGCCGAGATAAGCGCCTTTATGCTGGGATCCTGATGGACTTTTTTTGACGCTCTGTGAGTCGCGCCAAATGCGGTAAGCATTGAGTTCTTCAATTTAAGTTTCTGCGCCCTTTTAAAGAACTCGGCGTCTCTTGGATTGGAGCCGGGCCATCCTCCCTCAATATAGTGTATACCAAGTTCGTCAAGTTTCCCGGTGATACGCAACCTGTCTTCAACCGA
>CAZNPC010000069.1:0-9944 GCA_964574765.1 uncultured Nitrospirales bacterium
AACAAACTGGCAGGCAAGAACAAACTGGCAGGCAGGCACTACAAGGCGGGTAAACCTGCCGGTTGAATAAACAGTATTGATTCGAAGGTTAAAGAGATTATGAACGGTGACAAATCAGCTCTGACAAAGCGGAACATGAGTCTTTTTACAGAGCACGACACATATCTATTTAAGGAAGGGAGCCATTTCAGGCTTTACGATAAGCTCGGCTCGCATCTGATGACAGTTGACGGTGTGCAGGGGGCATACTTTGCACTTTGGGCGCCGAATGCTGAAAGGGTCTCAGTAATAGGAGACTTTAACGGATGGAACAGGGAATCTAATAATCTTAATGCAAGATGGGACAGTTCCGGTATCTGGGAGGGCTTTATTCCGGGCATTCAGAAAGGGGACCTTTACAAATATCATTTGGTCTCAAAGGTAAATAACTACAGTGTTGACAAGGGCGACCCGTTGGCTTTTAGCTGGGAACAGCCTCCAAGGACCGCCTCCAGAGTCTGGGACATTGATTACGAATGGAATGACAGCGAATGGATGACCGGCAGACATAAGGCGAATTCTCTTGAAGCTCCCTGTTCTATTTATGAAGTTCATCTCGGTTCATGGCGGCGCGTGCCTGAAGAAGGCGGCAGGTTTCTGAATTACAGGGAAATGGCCCATTATCTGGCGGATTATGTCAAAGAGATGGGTTTTACTCACGTTGAGCTGATGCCTGTGACAGAGCATCCCTTTTACGGCTCATGGGGTTACCAGACCACAGGATATTTCGCGCCCACGAGCCGGTACGGAACCCCGCAGGATTTTATGTACATGATCGATCATCTCCATCAGAATGGTATAGGGATCATACTTGACTGGGTATCTTCACATTTTCCTTCTGATGAGCACGGGCTTTCATTTTTTGACGGTACTTACCTGTATGAACATGAAGACCCTAAACAGGGGTTTCATCCGGAATGGAACAGCTATATCTTTAATTACGGAAGGAATGAAGTGAAGAATTTTCTTATCAGCAGTGCTCTTTTCTGGATGGATAAATATCACATTGACGGTATCAGGGTAGACGCGGTTGCGTCAATGCTCTATCTTGACTATGCCAGAAATGAAGGTGAATGGATACCGAACAGATACGGCGGCAAAGAGGACCTTGATGCCATTTCTTTTATAAAAAAACTAAATGCGTCGGTTTACATGGCATTCCCTGATGTCCAGATCCAGGCTGAAGAGTCAACCTCCTGGCCTATGGTGTCAAGACCGGTCCATGTCGGAGGCCTCGGATTTGGAATGAAATGGAACATGGGATGGATGCACGATACCCTGAAATATTTCCAGCAGGACCCTGTACACAGGAAATACCATCACAACCAGCTTACTTTCAGCATGTGGTACGCGTTTACAGAGAATTTTATTCTGCCCCTGTCCCATGATGAAGTGGTCCACGGAAAAGGCTCCCTCATTGGGAAGATGCCGGGAGATGAATGGCAGAAGTTCGCTAACCTCAGGCTTTTGTTAGGATATATGTACGGCCATCCCGGCAAGAAGCTTTTGTTTATGGGCTGCGAGTTCGGCCAGTGGAAAGAATGGGAACATGATGAAAGCCTGGAATGGCATGTTCTGCAGTATCAAACCCATAGCGGACTACAGCGATGGGTCAGAGATATTAATCATATTTACAGGACAGAGCCTGCCTTGCATGAACTGGATTTTTCAAGAGAAGGTTTTCAGTGGATAGACGCTAATGACTGGGAACAGAGTATCATAAGCTTTTTGAGAAAAGGCAGTAATGAAGATTCGATGTTTCTCGTTGTCTGTAATTTTACGCCGGTACCCCGGCACAACTACAGGGTAGGCGTTCCGCATGGCGGGTTCTGGAAAGAGATCCTTAACAGTGATGCCTCGGATTATGGCGGCAGCGGCCTTGGTAATTCCGGCGGTGCTGAAGCTGAATCAATGTCCGCGCAGGGAAGAGATTTCTCTATTTCTCTGACGTTACCGCCATTAAGCATATTGTTTTTGAAGAGCTGAAGCATAGCATATGTTTGGATAATCCGAAGTCTGTTTTTGGTTTAGATGCTAAATTCGAGCTTAGGATTTCGGATTTAAACTCTTGAGGCTCAAGATAACCACAACAGTTTAATGTTGCAATTAACGGGTTAAACTATATTGCATAATTATGAATAAATACATCTGTATTCACGGTCATTTTTACCAGCCGCCCAGGGAGAATCCATGGCTTGAAGATGTCGAACTTCAGGAAGAGACTTTTCCTTACCATGACTGGAATGAGAAGATCTCAGCTGAGTGTTATGCTCCAAATGCGGCATCACGTATCCTAAATAATGAAGGCAGTATCATAAATATAGTCAACAACTACGCGAAGATAAGTTTTGATTTCGGGCCCACCCTTTTGTCCTGGATGGAGAAACACAAGCCGGATATATATGAAGCAATTCTTGAGGCTGACAGGCTGAGCATGAAGAACTTTTCAGGTCACGGATCGGCAATGGCGCAGGCATATAATCACATAATTATGCCTCTTGCCAATAAAAGGGACAAATACACCCAGATATTATGGGGGATAAGGGATTTTGAGAAACGCTTCAGGAGATTTCCCGAAGGTATGTGGCTGCCTGAGACAGCTGTTGATATTGAAACACTGGAAATTATGGCTGGCGCCGGAATCAGGTTCACAGTCCTTTCACCAAGGCAGGCGAAAAGCGCGCGTAAAATAGGAGAGAAGGGGGAATGGCTGGATGTAAGCGGAGAGAGAATTGATACTACAATGCCTTTTATATGCCATCTTCCGTCAGGAAAGGAGATAAGTCTTTTTTTCTATGACGGCGTCATATCTCAGTCTGTTGCCTTCAGCGGACTGCTCAAGAGCGGAAAAGAGTTTGCCGACAGGCTGTTGTCAGTGTTTAATGAAAACGGGGACAGGCCGCAGTTGGTCAATATGGCAACTGATGGTGAGACATTCGGCCATCATCACAGGTTTGGCGATATGGCCCTGTCGTTCTGCCTGAATTACATCGAGTCGAACGATCTTGCAGCAATAACAAATTACGGCGAGTTTCTTGAGAAACAACCCCCTTCACATGAGGTCGAGATATTTGAAAACTCTTCATGGAGCTGTGCACACGGTGTGGAGAGATGGAGAAGTAACTGCGGATGTAATTCGGGAATGCACCCGGGCTGGAGCCAGTCATGGAGAGGTCCGCTCAGAGAGGGAATGGACTGGTTGAGAGCTCAAATAATGCCGGTTTTTGAAGAGGACAGAGTATGGGGGGCATTTAATGATCCGTGGGCAGTAAGAAATGATTATATGGAGATAGTGCTTGACAGGTCCCGCAGTAATACAGAGGATTTTTTTAAAAGGCATGCGTCCGGCGAGTTGTCTCCAGAGGAAAAGTCCAGGGTATTGAAGCTCCTTGAGATGCAAAGGAACGCGATGCTGATGTATACAAGCTGCGGCTGGTTCTTTGATGAGGTTTCAGGGATCGAGGCTGTACAGGTCATGAGGTACGCGTCAAAAGTGATCCAGTATGCTGAAGATCTGCGCGGATTTCATTTAAAGCAGGGATATATGGAATATCTTCAGAGAGCGGACAGTAATGTGTTTAAAAGCGCGGCAGAACCGTTCGAGATGTTCGTTAATCCTATAGACGATCTTATAAGGGTGGGAGCTCACTACTGCATATCTTCTATTTTTGAGGAATATCCCGAAGACATAAAAATTTATTGTTATTCTGAAAAGAGCAAGATTTACAATAGGATTGAAGCCGGAAAGCTGACACTGGCTACAGGCATGTCGGATATCACGTCTGACATGACATGGAACAAAAAAGATGTAATTTTTGCAGTGCTTCACATGGGGGACCACAATATAAACGCCGGGGTTAAGAATTTTTCGACTGACGAAGATTTTCTGGCCATGCAGGATGAAATGAGAGTTGCTTTTGAAAAAGGGAATGTGCCTGGAGTTATAAGACTTATGGATAAACACTTTGACGGTAATATATTTTCCCTGCGGCACCTTTTTAAGGATGAGCGGAAAAAAATTATGAACCAGGTCCTTCAGTTAACATATGAAGACATTGAAACTTCTTACAGACAGATATATGAGAATAACTATTCAATTTTGAATCATTTTCACAGTCTTGACCTGAGACTGCCCAGGCCGTTTGCCACGGCAGTTGAGTATGTGCTGAATACAGATCTGATAAAAGTTTTTGAAGCGGAAGATCCGGATATGGAGAAACTGAACAGACTGATCGAAGATGTGAAGAAATGGTCTGTAAAGATTAATATTGCGACTGTCGGGCCTGCCGCAAGTTCGTTGATCGATTCAATGATGGAAGGTCTTAATGAGCAGACAAAGGACCTGCGGCAATTGGATAAGGTGTGTGAGGTCCTGGATATTCTAAAGCCCCTTGCTCTAACCCCTGACCTCTGGAAGGCGCAGAATATTTTCATCTCGGCCGGGAAAAAAATGTATAGTGCCATGAAGGCAAAGGCGGCAGCAGGGGATGGGGCCTCTGAGCAGAATGCCCGGACACTTCTCAGGCTTGGTACATGCTTGAGTGTGAAGGTTGAATAAAGAAACAGAGAACAGTTATTAGTTAAGAGTTAAGCGTTAATAGTAACAGACACTGGTAACTGACTATTGACTTCTGACAACTGACAATTAACAGTTAACAATTTTTTATATTTAGGGGTTTGATGGAAAAAAGGGGCAGCGGTATACTTCTTCACATTACATCCCTTCCTTCTCTTCATGGCGTGGGAGATACAGGGCCGGGCGCCCGCAGATTCGTCGACTTCCTCTCGGAAGCCGGGCAGTCCTACTGGCAGATCCTTCCATTAAGCCCGACATGTACGGCATTCGGCAACTCTCCATACAGCAGTTTTTCCGCGTTTGCCGGAAACCCTCTTTTGATCAGTCCCGAGCTTTTGGTTGAATACGGCTTTCTGTCGGGATCCGATATAAAGGGGCATCCTGAATTTCCCTTAGATAAGGTTAAATACAAAGCTGTTATCAGGCATAAAGAAACGGTCCTTCAAAAGGCCTATGATAAGAACCGCGAAGCGCTTCAGGAAAACCATGGTTTCATATTGTTTTGCAATGAAAATTCAGACTGGCTTGATGATTACGCACTCTTTATCTCGTTTAAAAGGAATTATAAAAACGGGGACTGGAGCCGTTGGCCTGCTGATATACGGGACCGAAAGGCAAGTGCAATAGAAAGCTGGAACGAAAAACTGAAAGAGCCGATATTAAAGGAGAAATTCTTTCAGTATTTATTTTACCGACAGTGGTCCTCTCTGAAAGATTACTGTATTAGTAAGAATATTCAGATAGTCGGCGATATCCCTATCTATGTTAATTACGACAGCGCGGATGTGTGGTCAAACCCGGAGATCTTCCTGCTGGATAAGAAGGAAAGGCCTTTTATTCTCTCAGGAGTACCACCTGATTACTTCAGTTCCACAGGACAGATATGGGGCCATCCTGTCTATAACTGGAAAGCCCTGACAAAATCAGGATATGGATGGTGGATAAGGCGCATTGAGCATAATCTTCAGCTGTTTCACAGGTTCAGGCTTGACCACTTCAGGGGATTTGTCGATTACTGGGAAATTAAGGCAGGCGAGAAGTCGGCAGTTAAAGGAAGATGGGTGAGCGCTCCGGCGGAAGATTTTTTCAATACACTTATCAAACATTTTCCTGTTCTTCCTGTTATGGCTGAAGATCTGGGTTTTATCACGCCGGATGTCAGAGAGGTTATGAACAAGTTCGGTTTTCCCGGAATGAAGGTGCTTTTATTTGCCTTTAAGGCTAATTTTCCCGAAAGTCAATATGCGCTTCATAACCACGTAAAAAACTGTGTTGTATATACCGGAACGCATGACAACAACACGGTCAGGGGCTGGTACAGCAGGGAATTGGGGTCTGCGGGGAGAAAAAGGCTGACAGAATATCTGGGACATAAGGTCTCGGTAAAGACAGTTCACTGGGAATTTGTGAGGCTTGCCATGAGATCGGTTGCCGACACAGTGATCATTCCAATGCAGGACATCCTCGGGCTTGGTCAGAGTGCAAGGATGAACAAACCGGCGACCTCCAGATCAAATTGGGAGTGGAGAGTTAAGGAGGGGCAATTGTCCGGGTCTCTTATCAAGCGCCTTTCGGAGATAACTCGAATTTACGGAAGGATATGATAAAAGTATTAATAAACTATTTTACTTTCATATAAAAGATGAAGGTGTCGATCTTGTCTTCCATCTCAATCAATTCATGCCCGGTTTTACGTGAAAATGCAGGCATATCGGCTTTTGAAGCCTTATCAGTACATATTATTTTCAGTATCTGACCTGAGGACATGGTCTCTATTGCCTTTTTTGTCTTTACTATAGGCATAGGACAATTCAGGTTCGTGCAGTCTAGTGTTTGGTCAGCTAACATAAATCATTCCTTATATATGCGCGTTGTTTTTAAATTGATCAAGGCAGCTGCTTGTGTACGGCAAAACCAGGACAACTCTTTTCTATATAATAAACAATTTTGCAGTGATCCACAACATTGATGGATAATTGCCGTGCTGGATATCGAGTTTCCAAGGCCCTTTTTCTCCGGACAGGACTGGAACATAATATCCCAGCCCCGTCCGAACAGGCAGGTTTACCCGCCAATTAGCACAGGAGGGTTTACCCGCCAATTAGCACAGGAGGGTTTACCCGCCAATTAGCACAGGAGGGGATCAGCGGTCGATATACCCTGGAGGATAGGGTGAAAAACCGTCTTCATCCCACAGCCTGTTGCTTTGTTCTGTACCGCATTTCAGCAGGCCTTTCCTGCATAGAACGTCATGCCATTCATATTTTGCCAGTATCTTTGCGAATGGGGTCCGTTCAGCCTGGAATTCTACCTCTACGGCAGGAGCATTAGTCTTATCGCCGAAACCTGTGCCTGCGATGTCTTCCTCATATTCAGCTGGTCCCTTTCCTGCGGATGGCGCTGCAGGGGCTCTTTTTGCTTTTTCACCTGAAAAACCAAATCTCTCGAGAAGTTTCGGCTGATGTCTTTCGCGAAAGACCGTAACCGCTATTACACCCATGGCAGAAGAGTCCTTGAATGTCTTTACTGCATATGAGTCACCCTGGTCTGTGAAATAGAATCTGTGCACAGTGTCAAGGTTGGTTCTCCAGCCTTCCAGTCTGGCCCGGCCGTACGGGCCGATGATATACATTCTTTCTTTGCTTTTAAGTGAAGACTTATTTCCGGAGATGATGTTTCTGCCGTCTACCGCTACAACAACCCCGATCCTTCCGCCGGTTCTGTTTTTTACAATAATGCTGTAGTTCTCTCCTTTTACAGCTTCAATGTACTGCTTGGTTACCTTAGTGCCTCTCTTGGTGTAATGCTTGAATGGAATAGTGGTTAATTCTCCCCCGTTGTCAGAGACGATCCGGACGTCCACATCTCCCCTTGTGTGAGACCAGGACGGTACGGCAAACAACATAATGAAGATCGACATTGCTGCAATTGCTATGTTTCTCATATTCCTCCTCCTTTTTTTGCCCCAGTGCAAAACAGTCTTCTTAAAAGGGGTCCAATGGTTTTACCCCGTTAGAATGAAAGACCAGTTAAGTTTTCTAACGGGGTTTACCTGTTTGACAACAGGATGAGGCAATTTGTTCCCGGAGATAAAAAATAGCTTGTCATTCCGGGGCAGGGACTGGAAAATACAAAAAATCGGTTATAGTTTATATTGGAGGGGTTTTTGTCCGGCGGCAGATGTCTGCCGCGTAAATTTCCAGTCATTAACAAAGAATTATGCAGATCGATCTGAATAAAATATTTTTCGAGCTGAAAGACAAAATGCTGATCTTCCAGTTCTTTAACAGCGAAGAGCTGGGAATGATCCTTCCATATTTTGAGATCGGGATATATCCGCAGGGCACTACAATATTTAACGAAGGTGATAAAGCGGATTATATCGGTTTTGTCATTTCAGGCAGGCTGGAGGTTAAGAAACAGACCGAATTTAAGGGAAAGAATGTAGTATTAGCCATTCTGAGCAGAGGATCCATTGCCGGTGAATTTTCCATGGTTGACGCTCAGCCGAGGACGGCTACTATTACAACTCTTGAAGATACAAGACTCCTTATTCTGACGAGGGATACACTGGAGATGTTCATAAGAAGACATCCTGATTCCGGGATCAAGCTGTTAAAGGGAATAATCCGTACTATGGCAATACGGATGAACAGTTTTGCCGAGCGGCTGGTCAAATTTTTCTGACCGTTATTTTTTCAAAAAAGAGAGGGTGTCGATCGTCAGGACCGACACCCTCTCTTTTTAAATATTGTTTCAGATTAAATCTGTTTGCAAATTAGTTAAATTTCCACGAGTAACCGGCACTGAACTCCCACTGGTCCATTTCAAGCGTTATTGTTTGAGCCGGGTCAAGAGGGTTTGGACCGGTTACATCATTTGAAAATCCGTGTATGGCCGCGAAATTAAATTCCTGGGAATCACCTGTGGCAACTGTCAGCGTTGTTTAAGGACAATTGCTCTATCCGGAATAATCAGAATGAGGTTAGAACAAGAATAAAGATCGTCCAGTAAATAACAGAGAACATACAGGGCATTATCCAGGAGAAATGCCTGGGTTTGGCAGCCCCGATAAATCCATCCATCCTTGTTAACCCGGTAGTCGGATATAAGAGAGTGTCTTTATTATCCCGGCTTTTGAGCTGGCGTATATCCGGGTCGAAAAAAATGGATTCATCAGAAAAAATAAATTCATTTTCACCGTTCAGTTTACGCTCTATATTTCTGGCCTGGAAATAGCGCAGTTTTAGCTTTAGTTGTATACGCATTGCAAAAGCAACCCAGTAGGCGTTAATGGACATCCCGATTACAATAAATATGAATATAAGGGCGAGGTCCATATATGTCATGATATGTCCCGCCTTATTCGCGATAGTGGTAATAAAGGAGATCAAGACAATGAAAACAAATATGTTAAGTGAAAAATAGATGAGTTCTGACCATCTTAACCGGTCTTCTATAGCTGAAATCATAGACATCAAAGCAGTGTATATCTGTGTTGTTGCACTGTCTGTTGTTTGTTCGGTATTATTCATTTTTCAGCCCCTTATTTTTTTATATTTTAAAATATTAAACAGCCTTGTCTCTTTTTAATGGTCAGAGGTCAGAGCCTTAATTTGAAAAAATCACACGTTCAAACAGCACGATCCCGTTTTTATCTGTTGCAACCATTTTTAACTGTTCGTTTGCAATCTGTGCCAGGCTGATAGCTCCGATAAATGGCGGAGGCACGCCATCCCACTTATTCCACATGGGTCGGTTAAACCATGGGGAATAATCCTTCACTCCTGTGGTCCGCCCTTTTACGTATTCCTTTGCAACTCCTGCAGTAAATAATTCACTGTTGGTGAGGTCGGCGGAATTAACCATTCCGTCAAAGTTTGTATCGATCTCTCTAAGGAATATTTTGCTTGAAAGAGATGACTGGAGCCATGAATGAAGATCCGGTATGGCTGCGCTTGCAGTTCTTATAACTCTTGATCTTCTAGCCTTTTCCTGTACTCCTACATATGCAACAATCGCAACTCCTGCCAATATATTTATGATGACAGCTACTACGATGAGCTCAATGAGAGAAAAACCGGAGTTATTTGCTAAGGTCTTCATTACCTAATAATATATTTAAAAATTATAAAAAGGCAATAAAAAAAACCATCAAAGATGTAAATTTTGAAATTCTTGAATTTACGGCTACTTTTACCCGATATGCGATCGAACTGTTTGACCGAACACTGAAAATCCTTTAGTATTAGATCAAAGCTGTATTATTCTTACGGGCGAGTGCATGAACCACCCCGCACAATTCTATGCAGGGCACGTTGGGTACATG
>CAZNPC010000070.1:0-9847 GCA_964574765.1 uncultured Nitrospirales bacterium
GCCGCCTGCACCATCTGGTCATGGGTGCGGGAGCGGATGTTGATGAAGCGGTCGCAGAAGACGACTGTAGCGTCATAAACGATCTCCGACATCCTGTAGGACTGGAGATCCTGATAGCCGCCGTGGGGCGGGATGAGTTGGGTTTCTTTATTGTCGGTCATTTTGTGTTGTCCCCTTTTTTTATAAAAGTTGATAGCTAAATTAAAGAGTCTTCATCAAACATCAGGCATTCACGGCAGCATAGTCGCCGAACTCTTCTATCTTGATTGAAGAAGGGAGACCGGTCTTGTCGAGAGATATCTTGTAGCAGACCATATCTCTAGCCTTTTCCGGTTTGTCGACTTTGATGCCGTCTTCATCTTTGCCAACGAATTCTACCTTGAGACGATCCAGTGTCTTATGTACCGCCTCGTCGCCGTCTTTCGACGAAGAATGCGTAAAGAAAACTCCTTTTTGCACAATCATTGATCCAATGGGTCTGGCCGTGCTTTCGTCATTTAGAAACAAGGTTTCCATTGCTTTTTTTAACAAATTCAAATCCTCAACAGAAAACCCCGTCCCCTTATCACCTTCAGCAAGTCTGGCACTGACAGATCCTTTCGTAACATATACCGCAAAGGGGACTCGTTTCTTACGCCCCATTTCCGTCTGTTTATCCGGTTTAGTTTTATCGAATTGTGTCGGACACACCCGCGTAATTTCGTCGTCTTCAACAACAATATGGGTAACACTCTTCGCATATTGAATGCTTACTGGTCCTCGAATCTGGCTGACTTTGGATTTAGTTTTTTTCTGTGTGTTTGTCGCTTTCCCTTCTTCTCCTTCGGCATCGAATGTCAAAACACCGCCGAAAGCTCTTATGTCAAAAAATTGTTCGCACAGGCGTTGCCTCTCATAATGGGCTTTTTCTTTGTCCGTTTTTAGTTTCTCGTATTCTTTTTCCTTTCTTATTGTATCAAGCGCGTTTTCGAGGGTTTTTCGCAGATATGTTCCTGAACGAACCCAGATGTCATGACCATCCTGAAGTTCTTTCATAGCCTCAATCCGATTCCTAATCTTCCTTTTCAGGCATACGTCTGTAACGTATCCTTTACTCGTGTAAGCGTCCATCCTCGGTCGGTTGTCATAGCCGGGATCGCCATTAGGATTGGCGTTGTCAACGCTGAAAACGAGTACAAAGTCAACACGGCTCTTAATAAGGTCTTTGGAAGTATCTGTGCTCATGGTCATTCTCCTTTTTTTAATTATTTTTTGTTTGCGATTCGATATTCTTATCGTTGTTGCCGGCTTTCTTATCTGGTGGCCTCAGTTCGCTACGTTGGTGCCAGTAGCCCAACATGAAAGCAAACTGATCCACGCCATTTTCAGGCAATACCTCCCCTTGCCCGCTATCGCTATCATTCAATTTGACCTTATCGAATATCTCTGCAAACCACTCGCTGTCTGCCTTGTGCATATCGTAACAGAGGCAGTTTTTGTAAAGCTGAGCCAGTGATTGTCTCGGCATATCGATGGCAGAGGAGAACAATTTGTCCGACAGGGTTGGCCCCCAGTTTCTCCCCCGCTTCTGGATATTTTCGCACAAAGCGAATAAGCGCCCTACAAGATAGCCAGCATCACTTATACTTGTATCAAGTCCCATTCCATAATCCTCCTTTCCCATCATAATTGCGGTTAGATAGTGTCTGGCACATCCTGCGGCAATAGCAAGGAGGGCCAAGTATTCTGATCGTTTCTTTTCCGACCGTTCCAAGTGTTTATCCTTAATGGCTTTCTGTATTACCAGTCGGCATAGATCAGCAGGCAGCGGGCGACCGGCCACAATGACTTCAACAACCTCTCGGTCCCAAACCAGCCGTGGCTTCTTTTCAGACTTGATGCCGGTAGCAGAGAGAATATCCATCAATGAAGGACAGAACTCACGGGCTTCATCTTTTTTGTTGAGATACTGCGAAGGGATCAATATCTTTGTACGACTGACAAACTGATTGGCGTTGTCATCGAGAAGGCCCATAGTGCCTACATAGCCGCCAAGGATTGCATGCCGACCCTTTCGCCGTAAGAGGAGCGAAAGCAGGCAAAATCGCTTGTCACGGTAACCAGCTTCTTGACCATTTCTAAAGCGCTGTAAAGCTTTGAGCAAATCGCCGCTATCTGCCAGTACCTGTCCCTTGCCTCCTTTGGCCTTTCCTCTCGTGAAAGTGCTCTTTTCGTTCTGCGGCTTAATAAGCTCATGAGCGCTCTTATCCAGATGTTGGCCATTTGATTGTCCCTGGTCAATCCAGATGCAATTATATGAATCTCCGAATTTAACCGACGAGTTTCTAATCAACCAATCAAGCGCCTTCGAGTATTTCTCGGCCTCTTCAAATCCGACCTGAGCAGGAAGAGCGCTGCCATCGGTTTCCTCCTTTTCATTGCAATGGTTAGCTTCTTGACGACTTTTCTGGCGCTTCTTTTCTTTGCCGATATCTGCTTCTTTTCCCTCCTTACCAGGTTTCCCTCTGTATTCCGGACTCAAATGGCCACAGTACGTTGCCGCATTGTTGAATGAGACAAGACTGGCCCCCTTAATCCTGGGGTGGAGTATTCGGGCTGATGTCCTCTGCCCATCTATCAAGCTGATGATCCACCATTCATTCTTGCCCTCCTGGAAGGCTTTCCACTCCTTTTTAACATTCTCCAGTGCATTCATCGGTTTACCACACTTATTCATTTGCTCGACTACCCACCGGATATTCGCCTTTGATGCTATTGTCCGCCACTTGCTTTGATCTTTCTCAGAAAGCTTCACACCTTTACCATCAACAATCTTATCTTTCAGTTCCTTCTCAACAGCTATCCAGAGCAGATTACGTTTAGTATCATTGCAAAGGCAATCATAAACCGACTTAACCTCTTCCAACTCCTTAGGGTTATAATCATAGAAGGCTTTTATCTGGTTCAGATAAGCTTGCCGTCTGGCTTCATTAGGCGGGATATTCTTCTTGTTCTGCTTACTAACGCTTTTCTTTTCCTGCTCCAATTCCGCCTTTTTTTGCTTCTGTTTTTCTGTTGAGAACTTACCGAAAATCCACATGGCATTATCCACAAGACCGTGTGGAGAGTCATTTCCGCTTGACCGGCAGGCTGATTTCTCCGTGACGGGACAATCCACGTCTTTACAGCCTTCTTCTTTGGCTGTTTTCTTATCCTTTGGCGCAGTTCCCAGCCAGTTCACACGGAAAGAACTATCAGACTTCAACACAATCTCTACCCATACCTTCAGTTCATCAAAATACGGGTCTGGCACTGCAACATTGCATCTTTTGAGTGTATCGTATTGTCTTACAAGCTCAGAAATCACTGCGCGGCCCTCCTTTCGAATGTTTGTCGTATGAGCTTGGTATTATCATCTGGATGTGGATATTCAAGAACGCCGTTTTGCACCATTGCATGAAAAAACATCGGTGTATCTGTTCCGTCCCTGGCGGAGCCCCACTCCCATCCGTGAAACATCAGGCCGATAGACATTGTCAGCCCCGTTTGTCCCTTCTGCTTCCAAGCCTCCTGTTGTTCTTCCACAACAGCATTGAACCTGTCTTGAGCTTTGAACTCATTGAACCTAACATCAATCGGTTCTACAATGGCAGTACATTCCCTTAATCCCAAGAAGACATCACGACGACCTCCTGCCTCTAATGATCGACGAAAAATATCAAGGTGTTTGCCAAGGTTCTCATCTTCAGGCTCTTTGCCCGACCATTCAAAGTGCGCTTCAACTACATAATGCACGTCATAAAGGTATGTCTGCATTTTCTGAACTCGCCGGTCAGGAGCAACGAATGGACGCTGTGTGATGATCGCATCTTTTACCTCATTTACCTGTATATTCTGATATTGAATGGGTTCCAAGATAAGCACTCTCGTCGGTACCCAGTAAAAAACTGGTTTCGCATAGATTGACCGTAAGACACCTGAAAGAGCGCCAAACGTCGGCACTGGATAGGTAAATCGCTCGACACGAAGGTCAGGCCTCGTAAACAAAGCCCGTTCGGCGCGAACAACAAAAACTAATGGTGGTGATCCTTTTTTCATATTATATAATCCTCCACTGAAAGTTCATTCGGCCCAATAAGACCGGTTTCGTTATAATGTTTACTATCTGCCAGCACAAGCCAGCCGCTTTTTGTCTCGATGACAAGAGGCGCAAACTGCGGGAAGGAGTTTCTGAAAACTTGCACAGAATATCTGCCGGCCATCCTGAATTCATACAACCCTAATACCCCACCTTTGATAAGCTTATCAGCCAATGACTTTCCTTCCTCTCCATATGGCACCAGGATCGAAACCGTGTCCTTCTCAATGAATTGAAACTCATCGGCAATTGTAGCAAAAGGCACATCGGCGCCTTCCTCAAGTCTTCGCGGCGATGCAAGACGAGAAACAATTTCTTTTGAGTCCATCTCGGATGCCCGGCTCCAATACAGTCTCTGAAAGTATTCCTCTACCGCTTTGAGTCCGATGGGGTCCTTTTCATCCTGTGTTAGCGCAGCATCATCAGCAATGGCAGAAAGAGTATCGATGCCTGCAAGCTTTGCCTCAGCAATGTCTCGAAGACCCCGGAGATTTTCTTCGGCCCTGAAATAATAGACTTCTCCAAGCTGAGACATCATGCCTTCGCGATTGCACCGACCCGCAGCCTGAGCAATAGAATCAATTCCTGCCATGGCCCGGAACACAACATCAAAATCAAGATTCACGCCAGCTTCAACAAGCTGGGTGCTGATAACAACAGGGGCTTTGGTTCCTGTCTTGCGGCAATAAGAGGTCAGCAGTTTGACAATCTCGATAACATCCTTTCGATGCTGGGGACACATGCCGGTTGAGAGATGCCACAGTCTATCTGTTAAGTTCTCGTTCTCCTTCAGCTCTTTGAAGACTGCCTTAGCGTTGTTCTTTGTATTAAGAATACATAGTACGCTTTTCTTCTCGCGTGCCTTTTCTATTACTTTAGCCACCATATCAGAAGCGGAAAGTGGTTCATCGGAATCAATTGGACTAACTCTGACACGGCTCAGTGCGAGAAAATGTTTCTGAGGGTTCGTGATTATTGGCCGGATGTTTGTAACACCGATTCTATGATTATCCAGTGCGTCTGCATCAAGACGTTTTGCATCAAGCAGCGGTTGTGTTGCCGTGCAGAAGACAACAGAACAGTTGTAATTAGTGACAAGTTCCTCCAATGCCCATGTTACCGCCTTCAGATAACGGACCGGAACTGTCTGTGCCTCATCAAGGATAATGACTGCCCGCCTGATCGCATGCATGCGTCTGCACCGGCTTGGCTTGGCCTTATAAAAAGACTCAAAGAACTGTACGCTTGTGGTTACAACAATTGGACTGTCCCAATTGTCAGCCAACAACTCACTCTCTATAGTTTCCTTTTGTGGCTCCATATTGCTGTGATGTTCGAGCACGTTTGTGCTCCTGTTGTCCAAGTCCAATACTTTGCGGAATTCCTCTGCATTTTGATCAATGATGGTCGTGTAAGGCATTACATATATAACTCTGAGCATTCCGTAATTGATTGCATGGTGAAGGGCGAACCGCATGCTGGCGAATGTTTTGCCCCCTCCTGTTGGAACGGTTAAATCAAAAAAGCCCTGCTTATTCGATGCAGCATGCTTGCATTGTTCCGAGACTTCCTTGCGCACCTTATTGACACTCCCATTCGATGGAAGTGTTTCCAAATGATCCTCGATCTTTTTCAGTAAGACAGGAAACGTATCTTTTTTTATCGATATACGTGCCTTCCATTGCTCAGGATTCCCTGCCTGTTCTGAATCAAGCCGGTCTGCATCGACAAGCGCACTAAAAAGCATTCTTATTGCAAATTGCAAAGAATACTCATCTCGACCAGCTATATTACCGTCGGAATCAATCCAATGGCAGATATAATCGAGATTTTCTTCAGACAAAAGCAAGTTGACTAAGCAATCTATTTTTTTAGAAATCTCCAGTTCAATATTATTCAAATACGGCTCAACTGTTTTGGTCAGTCGGTTTTCTAATGATGTTCCTTCTCCAACAGAAATTCCATTTAACAAACCCGAATGATGTCCCACAACACAATGAGAAATCATACGTGCGATTAGCTTGGCTATTCTCTTGATTTCTTCATCATCGATTTGTTCCGCCCGATTACATAATAGACTTAAAATCCATCGCGCTCCGGCAGATGAATGGTCTGGTTTATTCTCGTCGGAATTGGAGCGAATGTATTCCTGAAAAGCACCAGAGTACTTACCGATATCATGAAGCATTCCAGTAAGCTCGCCGTAAACAGCATTATCAGTCAAACTGAGAATCTTTTTACTGACGCCAGTTAGATGATCTACAATATCTTGCTCTTCGCCCTTTTTATTAAATCTTGCAATGTATTTCATGTAATACCCTATCTGTCAGTAATTATTAAAGCATTACCTGAACACATTCCCGCTTCCCCGACAAATCGGGATCTATGGACATGCCATACCCCCACCAGATATGCCCATTCACCGCTCCTGAATTCATCTGCAAATTTCTTTGCAAATTTCGCTACATTTAGCAGATGTTCTTCAAGCATATGCCAGTCGGTACCCGGCTTGTCTTCAAGACTGTGTGCATAAAACATTTTAAAAAATCTCCCCTGTCCCCTCTTTGCTAAAGAGGGGCTGCATCCTCACTTTTCTTTCTCCCGCGCAAACCCGATCTTCTGTTTCTTTGTTTTTGGCGGTGACATCATCTGTCTGATTGCATCAAAGACAACCTTAAACTGATAATCATATTTCTTCTCCAACTTCTCTATCTTTTGCTTTATTTCTTTATGAGTCTCCAGCATTTCCCTTATTTTTGTAAAAGTCCTCATTATCTGAATGTTCACAGATATCGCACGCTCACTATTCAAAACACTTGACAACATAGCTACGCCATTTTCTGTAAATGCATATGGTAAGTATTTGATATTTTGCCCCCTCTTCAAGATCACAAATTGTGATCTTGAAAGTTCTATTGTTTCTTCCTGATTCAATTGAAACATAAAATCCGGGGGAAACCTCTTGATGTTTCTTTTCACTGCCTGGTTCAATGTCCGCGTCTGAACTCCATAAAGAATTGCCAGATCACGATCCAGCATTACCTTTTTACCCTTGATAAAAAGAATTTTGTTTTCTATTAATTCCTGCGGTATAGCTGATTTCATCCCTCTCCTCTCATCTTTTATGGTTTCTTACACAATTTTTATTAAGAAAAAAATGAACGCTTCCCCACATTCCCGACAAATCGGGATCTATGGACATGCCACAACCCCGCCAGATAGGCCCATTCTCCATTTCCGAATTCAGCGGCAAATTGGGCCGCAAGCTCCGGATTTTCAATCTCCTGAACACGGTCATAGCCGACTTTAGCCAGCCAGCGTTTGAAGGGTTCTGCCTTGGGGGAAGGGATGGACTGGATGATTCGGAAAATAGCCTCAGTATCAGCAGCATCTGTTTTATAATATTTGCCATCAGCAGCCTGCATTTTCAGGTGGTTACATTTTGTAACCACCTCGCTGCCTTCTTTTTTCAGCCTATTCTTTAATACTTTCCAGTAACTTCTCGGATTCGGACTTCCCGTTAAAATGCCCACTATATCAACAACAGAAAAAAACCACGTCTCGCTTTTTTCATCCCAATGCCTGCGAATCTTTTTGCCCTTAAATACTGCAAGTTGTGTATCCGTCATTTATCCTCCTGTCCGATTCTCTTTATACAGGGGTCTCCGCCTTCCCCCAATATTTAAAATATGATTGCACCTGTTAAATGCCTCATATTGCTTAAAGAATCCTCCAAGCCCCGACAAGTCGGGATCTAAGATCATGCCACAGCCCCGTCAGATACCCCCAATCACCTAAACCGAACTCCTCGGCGAACTTCTTAGCCAGTTCTGCCGTGCCCTTCAGGTGTTGCTCAAGTCGGTGCCATTCCTCATGCGGCTTGCCTTGCCCTTGCTTTAAGGGCACATTAAAAACTCAGCTGATGCATGAATCAATATATATTATGAGCCAAGCTTTAATATTTTGTATTATTTATTTCTGACTGTTATGGAAGTTCCAGTTTAACTAATGGAGTATTACAACTAATATTTCTTCTCAAGCGCATATAGTCGTTTAGCAGGGTTCTTGCGGGAGGCTGTGACAGTTACAGCAGTTTCTCTCAGGGTATCTGAATCTCTGTCCTATGCCTCCATCTCCACCTTTATACCAACCCTCTCCCATTGGTCCTCACTCTGCTTTAACCAGGTGATCTTAGCCTTAAGTTTCATGCCGTTATTCATCATTCGGGCTATTACCGGGTTACCGGCCTTTGGAATATAACCGAGTTTTTTATTTAACCGGTAAATTTCTATAGCCTGCCTGTCATAGGGGTTTTCATGTTCTCTTACAAGTTTAAGGTTTTGATTGACTCTCAGGTTTTGCCATATTTTTTCCCCTTTATAATACTGATAACCGGCTACAACAGTATCCAGCAATATTAAGCTCTCAATTTCCTGAAGCTTTTCCGGGTTGAACGGCAAAGGGTAGAAAAAAGAAGCAATAGGTAATGCTATAAGAGCCTTTAAAAAATCGCGTCTTTTCATAAAGATCACCTCCCTGTATTACACTATACAGGCGCTACTCCCCCAAATAATGTCCTACAGGAAAATTATGGGATTTTAATTAAACAGCGGCAGGCCTAACTGTAGATTTCCTTCATTTTAATTATCTCTTTTTTAATCTCTTTTCTGAGTTTCAATGGTGACAATACTTCCACGTTTGAACCGTGTTTGAGAATTTCTCTGCTGACTTCCTTAAAGTCAGCCACAGTAAATCTGAGATTCATTCCGCCGTCTGAATTAAAAGAGATTTGCTGGTCAGTGTGCCATACCTGTTCGGCAATCCACTTTGAGACTTTAGGGGTAAACCTGAGGCAGACTTCTATAAATTCTTCACCGGTTATCAATCCAAATTTCTTACGGATATATTCTTTCATAGGCGGCAGATTATAAGGCAGTCTGATTGCAGACGGATATGGTTCTATAGCCTTAATACGGGAAAGGGCAAAATCACGGATACCCTTTCTCAAAGTGCAAAAGGTTATGAGATGCCAGCTTCCCATGTAGCAGAGAAGATGGAGGGGAAAGACAACTCTTTCGGTTGTCTCATTTTTATGTGGACTGTAATAGAGGATATTTAATGGGCTGTTTTTAAAAAGTGCATTAATAGCGCTGTGAAATGTTGTCTCTTTTACCCTGTAATACTGAATGTTTTTGACTGAAACTTTCTTTTTTATGTCTTCAAGATCAGGTTGAGAGTCGGAAAACTGATAACTATTAACCCTTTCCAGAACCTGGTGCAGAGATTTTTTCAGTCCCCTGTCAGGCAGTGTTGCTGAGAGTCTTAAGGCAAGGCAAAGCGCGAGAAGTCCGTCTTGTCCAAACCATAAGGGAGGGAGTTCATAGCCGGCACTATCATACTCATAACCCTTTCTGTCCCGATTGTAGGAAAGAGGCGCTCCCATTCTGTCCCTTATGAATGTTATGTCCCTCTGCGCCTGTTTTATGGATATTTCAAATCGCTCCGCCAGTTTTCTTGCATTTGGATGTTTTCCAGCATTGACCTGTTTGTGGAGCCAGTAATATCTTTCATATGCGAGCTTTTTCGCCATATTCCCTCTCAGGAAAAATTATCGAAGTTCAACTTCAATAATTATAAGAAGACCGATTTTCCCCTCGCTATTCGTTTATACTTTCAAATCGTTTCTATGTATTCGTTAACCTCTGTTTTAAATTTTGTCAGTACATCATT
>CAZNPC010000071.1:0-9782 GCA_964574765.1 uncultured Nitrospirales bacterium
ACAAACACAGGATTCTCATCAAGAGTTATTGTTACCTGCCCGTTAGATACTGTTTCTGTTCCTGTATCAAAGAAACCCGGATAGTTGTTCTCATCCAAGCCCAATCCGCTGTCTGCATTTGGGACTGCTTTAGTGACTAAGGCAGTCCCGGAAAAATCAACATTAAAAGTAATTGTCTTGCTGGCGCCGGTGTCATCAAAATAATCCCACCAGGCAATATAAACAGACTCGTCCTGAGCGTCGTCGAAGGATTTGGTGAATTTGTAGATATAAACATTGTCTGATTCCCGGATTGTCTGGATGTTATCCCAATCAGATCCCTCGAGCTTATCTGTCATGAGCTTATATGTGTAATAGCCCAGTTTCTTTACACCTAACCCCAGGTCATTAGGTAACGCTCCGTCATATATCAGTCCTGTATGATCAAAATACCCGTCGTTCTGTTTAAACCCTTCAATTAATCCAAAGGCAGGAAAGATTTTCTTAACCCCGAAAGACAGAGGATAGATAAAACGCTTTAAATAATCTCCTGCCTGCTGGCGCTCGGACTGATACGGCTGTAATAAACCTGGCATATCTTCCGGATCGCCGGAGTAAGAACCCATCTCGGTTATCCATACAGGGATATTCCCAAAACCATATTTATTGAGTTCAACCCTCACGAAGTCATAGGCGGCCTTACTTTCACGATACTCGCCGTCAGCAGACCCGTACCAGTGAAAATCGAATATATCAACATACTGACTGTTCAGCTCAGATAGAATTTCTTGAGCATACACTGAAAAATTGTTTGCAAAATTCTGGGGAAACCCGGTTGCCCCTCCTATCATAACTTTGCACTCCGGACATGCCTCCTTGATCGCTATATAGGTAATTCGCTGTAAATCTGCATAACCTGTTTTTCTTAATACATTAGGTTCATTATCAACCTGCCAGTATCTGATCGGGTTAACAAGCCCCGGCATGTCATCCACGCCGTCTCCGTCATAACGTTCAACCGCCGCTTTGACAAACAGGCTGTACTTTGATTCGTCAATCGGCAAATAAGTGCCAAATCTTTCATAGCCAAAATCTTTGCGGCCGGGCTCAGTGGCAATATTTGCAAGGATGTTTATCCCTTGAGGAATATCTCCATAGAGATCATCATAATCTTCCCAGTGATAAGTAGGATCAGAAATAACCGGTTGTACCTTAAACCAGAAGGCATAAAGACTCGGCCTGTTCCACCTGACACCGATATTCTGGGCGTCAATGTAACCATTATTACTGTAAAGGAACTTGGTTACTAAGGCAGGATGAAAGCCGAACGGCGAATCCTCGTACTCCAGGGTTGTCGAGCCGCTTTCACCTGAAGTTGCAGATGCACCAGCATCACCACTCTTACCTCCACCGCATGCGGTCAATAAAAAGAGAAACAAAACGACGGTCATTCTCATAACATTAAACATATAACTCCTTTCTCAGTACGATTATGACAGAAGATTCCTTTAGTATTTTACATCAGGAGACAATGGTCTTTCCAATCTGTCCCTCGCAAAACGACGCTCTTTCGCTTCAGCAACGATCTTTTTAACTCTTCTCTCAAAATCATGATGGAACAGAATAAACTTCGCCTGTTGTTCAATCGTAAGTATATCCCTGAGTTCTGCCTTCTCCTCTTCATTAAGCTCCTGCAACTCCCTGTGTTTCCGTTCAAGTCTCTTCAGAATGCCTTTTATTTGTTCGTATGATTCTTCCTCCAGTGCCTCTCTGAGCTCTTTTTTGTCTTTTCCGGCACTCTCATGCATCTCAACCCTTTTTTTGTCAAACTTATGGAGAACCGGGAAAAGCCTTAAAGCGGTCTTTTCATCAAGATCAAGGGCCTCTGTAAGCTTCCAGATACGCATCATCCCTATCCTCTCCCTGAGTTCCTCTTTTCCGGGCGGATTACCAAAACCATCCCCGCCCTGCTGATGGCTATAACCGTATCCCGCAAACACCCCTGTGATAAGTACTGCCATTAATATAATCAGAATCTTCCTCATGACCCTCCTCCTCCTGACTGTCATCCCAATGCTGCCTGATGATAACAGCGTTTTTTTATTTGTCTATTTAGACAGGCGGGAATCAGAAAGGTTTACCCCGTGAGAAATAAGCAGGGGGGAAACACAGCAAAACCCATAAAAAAATTTCTAACGGAGTTTAACATGCAGATCAATCTATTATCTTTCGTTTTGTATTATAGACCTGAAATACTTCCGGGAATTCAGCATCATTTTTCTGAGAGAAAATTATGCCGCCTTTGCTATTGTATTTATCATAATCGCTCTCTCCTGAATTCGGGGAATCGAGGGAGGGAGCAAGATATTTATGTATGACCAGCCTGCCTTCAATGTTTCTTTTTAGCTGTCCTACTGAAATATCTGTGAACTCTACAATGTAAGTGCCGTTGTGCCTGCCGGTATCACCATCCTGTACAACAGGAGCAAATAGCAGGAATATTCTCCCTTTTTCTTCAACTATACTCGATGCTGTAAAAACTGCCGCATCAAAAAAAGCAGCATCCAGGTTATCAGTAAGAATTTTGATAAGTTCCCAGTTTTCGCTATGGTCTGACGATGATAAAAGGATCATTTTATGATCCTCAGTGTCTGCTGCCACGGCAGAAAGGCTCATATACAACACACCGTTTTTATAAAACACTCCCGGCTCACTATAAAGTATGGTCTGAGATAAGCCGGGATCAAAGCTGTTTAAGTCATATTTTGCAGGGCCCGGCACAACAGGACTTCCGCCTGCTCCAAATAATATAAATTCCTCTGCCGCATCCAATTCTTCAGGAGTATGTGCATATTTATAGGCAATATACATGGTTTGGATAATTCTATTTTCCTCGTAGCTGCTGTATGGTTTTTTAACAAAGTATTTATGTGAGAACAGTTTCCATTCTCTTCCAGGATCATCAGGATCATAAACCAATGAGGGAACTTCGTTTATCCATTGTCCGTCAATATTTTGACTGTTCAATGTTATAGTTGTCTCAAAGAATGAATTAACTGCCTTAACAAAAGTCCACGTTTCACCGTGATCAGTGCTTTTGGCTAAATGTGTGTTCATGCGGGGCACTTCGATGGCAGTATATACAAGCCAGCCTGTATTGCCGTCACTCTCATATTCTATTGACGGATCAAATATTCCGTTCAGCGATGTTTCACCGATAATGTTCAGTTTTACAAATGCCGGGGCCTGTACTGCAACGCTGCCGTCTGTGCTTTCTCCACTTCCACCGCACGAAAAAATGGCAAAAAAACATAAAACCAGGCTTATTCTTTTTAATTTGAGCATAATTTATTCTTTTTCTGCGATTACTAATTAATTATAACAATTTAGACAGACAGGAATCGGAAAGGTTTACCCCGTGAGAAATAATCAGGGGGGAATACATAGTAAGACCCATTAATAGATTCCGATCAAGCCCGGCTTGTCCCGATTTATCCGTTCTCCGTAGCACTGCGAAGGATGAATCGGGGAATGATATATGTGGAGTGGTCAGCAGTTGTAAACACAAATCCTGACTTCTGTTTTTTTATGGTTTCTGTCTGATATACAGGACAGCATCACAAATGATATTGCTCCTATAGATATAGGTTGTTTAACAAAGCATGAAAAACTGTCTCTCAGTTCTATAATCGACAAATCATTAATATTCTGTTTTAGCTTTTTATGTACAGCGTTATTTGGTCAATTCCTCAGCGTTTTCTTTTGAAGGTGTCGTATAGAACTGTATCACCAGCTTCCCATGCCTTGTTTAGCGGCAGGAACATGAAACACTGTACATATAAACAGGTCTCTGGTGACTGATGCCCGTACGACACATTAAAAAAAAGACCTTGAGGAATGTTCGTCGGAGCTCCAAACTGAAAGGCTTAAGCAAAATATAATATCAGTCGATTACGGGGATCAGGAAGCAGTTGGCCTGTTTATTTACCGTTGTAAACACTATGAAGAGCTGGAATTTATTTCTTTTTGGAATATTTCTTTATAACATCGTAAAGTTCTTCCGGCATCATCTGGCCTCCGCCGGGCCTGCCGTAGAAATCTACCTTTGCCTTGCCGTTGACCGCAAGCCTCACATCCTCAACCATCTGCCCCATGTTCATCTCTATGGTCAGGAACCGCCTCTTGCCGCTGCAGAGACGGGCGATCTCTTTTTCAGGGAACGGGAAAAGAGTCACGGGTCTGAACAAGCCGACTTTTATCCCTTTTTCCCTTAATTTTCGTATTGCCGATGACGCAATCCGGGCGACTATGCCCTGGGCAATAACGATCAGCTCAGCTCCTCGAGTATTAATAGAGTCGAACATCACCTCATATTTTTTCATGTTTTCATACTTTTCCTTAAGTTTCCAGTTCTCGCCCTCCAGCTCGCCTTCTCCCATAAAAAGTGATTTAACAACGTTGGGTTTCCGGCCTTTACAGCCTGTCAGCGCCCAGTTCTTGGGAGGAAGTTTTGGCTTTTTATAGGGGGTCATAACGATCGGCTCCATAAGCTGTCCAAGCATACCGTCGCTGAGTATCATTGCCGGATTTCTGTACTTGTCCGCTTTATCAAATGCCTTCATTGTAAGGTCCCACATTTCCTGTATGTCCCAGGGTGAATAGATAAGGAGCCTGTAATCTCCATGCCCGCCTCCCTTTACAGCCTGAAAATAATCAGCCTGGCTTCCTGAGATATTTCCAAGACCCGGGCCGCCGCGCTGTATGTTGGCTATTACAGCAGGCAGCTGGGCACCGGCCAGGTATGATATTCCCTCCTGTTTAAGGCTGATACCGGGACTGCTGGAAGTTGTCATCGCCCTTGCGCCTGTTGCAGAAGCGCCGAATACCATATTGACCGCGGCAAGCTCGCTCTCTGACTGAATGAATATCCCTCCGACTTCAGGCATTCTCCGGGACATATATTCAGGCACTTCATTCTGCGGAGTTATTGGATATCCGGCATAGAACCTGCATCCTGCCTGAATAGCCGCTTCCGCGAGGGCTTCATTGCCTTTCATCAGGACTTTTTTAACTTTTTTTCTTTCCATAATTTTGCATTTTACATTTTACATTTTGCATTTATTTATCCTCTCTCCATACCTCGATCGCGATATCAGGGCAGATAACCGCGCACAGCCCGCAGCCGTTACATCTGTCAGCATCGGTCTGAACGGCTGTATGACAGACCACACCGGAATCATTATTAAAAACGATCAGGCCTTTCGGGCATGCTGTTATGCAAAACCCGCAGCCTTTACATAATTTATTGTCTATTACGATTTTGCCTTTCATTCTTAGCAACCAGATTCAAGATACACGATTCACGATGCCTGATATAATTTTTTTTCTTTAAACAGTTATATATCCTGTATCCTGCATCATGTATCCAGGTGTTTCACTCCCACTTTTTGTTTAAGCATCTCCTCCGCGTGTTTTATTGAAACTTCAGAGCCGTCACCGCTAAGCATTCGCGCGATCTCTTCTGTCCTTTCGTCTTTTTCTATTTTCCTGATATCAACAACCGTCCTCCTGCCCCTGATCTTTTTCTCTATCTTCAGATGATTGTCAGCGTATGACGCAATCTGAGGCAGATGTGTTACGCATATCTCCTGATGCCGGACTGACAGGCTTTTGAGCTTCTGTCCCACTGTCTCAGCCGCCTTTCCGCCAATGCCAGCGTCTATTTCATCGAATACAAGCACGGGTATTTTATCTCCTTTTGCCAGAATGCTTTTCAGAGCAAGCATGATCCTTGAAAGCTCTCCACCTGAAGCTGTCTTTGATAAAGGTTTAAGATCTTCGCCTGCATTTGGCGATATAAGATAGATCACCTCATCAATGCCGCGGGCATTGAGCTTAAGACCGTCTGTTGTATCATCTCCGGCCTCATGATCGAACCTGATCGAGAATCTGGTATCAGACATGGACAGCTCTGCCAACTCCTTTATAACATGCTGTTCGATCTTCTTCGCGACAGCTTTTCTTTTCTTTGAGAGGCTATGTGCTTTTTCTGTTACGGTATTTTTGAGAATTTCAAGCTCCGCGTTCAATTCTACCAGCCTTTCCTCTGAATGCTCAAGGTCGTGAAACTCTCTTTCAGCCTTTTCTTTATATTCAATGATCTCTTTGATATCACTTCCGTACTTTTTCTTTAAAGCCCTGATAAGCTCCAGTCTTTCCTGAATATGCTCAAGCCTGCCAGGGTCAAAATCAAGACTGTCCTTATAATCTCTGAGAAAATAAGCCGTCTCTTCAAGTAAAGGAAGCGCGTCTTTCACAGACTTGACGCTGTCGTCTGCCCTTGTGTCAATATCAGAGATCTGTTTAACAGAATCAAGAATATTTGACAGGTTTGCCATGCACGCAGTTTCAGAGGAATAGAGAAGCTCATATGCCTGATTCGCAAGTTCTGCAAGACGGCCGGCACTGCCAAGTATTGCGACCTCTTTCTCAAAGCTCTCTTCTTCTCCCGCAGACAGATCAGCCGCGGCGATCTCCTTTATCTGAAAACCAAGCATATCAAGCCTTTGGGCCCTTTCTTTCTCTTTTTCAATAAGTCCTGCTATCTGCCGCTTCAATGCGGACTGCGATTCGTACAGATCAGCAATTTGCTGTCTTTCCTTAAGAAGCGCTCCGTAAGCATCAAGCAGTTCGATCTGACTGTCAGGAGATAACAAAGATTGATGCTCGTACTGCCCGTGCACATCTATTATGTTTCTGCTTATATCCGAAAGGGTCTGTATATTAACCATGGAACTGTTAATATATGCCCTGCTTTTACCCTGGGATGTCAGTATTCTCTTCATGAGGAGGCCTTCCCCTGTATCTATACCCATATCCCGCAAAAGAGAACGGGTTGTTTCAGTGAATAGTTTTTCCGGGATATCAAAAAAGGCCTCGACCACTGCCTCTTTTTCACCGCTTCTGATCATATCGCTCGATGCCCTTTCACCAAGGGCCAGACACAGGGCGTCAATTATAACTGATTTACCTGAGCCTGTTTCACCGGTCAGAACGTTAAGTCCCTGTCCGAATTCAACAGTAACATCATCAATTATCGCGAGGTTTTTAATGTGAAGTTCTCGCAGCATATTTAATTCTATCCGCCGCCGTATGAATGAAGCCCGGACAGCACAAGATTAACTCCGAGATATGTAAATATGACCGCCACAAACCCTAATACAGCAAGTATCGCCACTCTCTTGCCTCTCCACCCGGCAACAAAGCGCGCGTGCAGATAAAGGGCATAGACAAACCATGTTATCAGCGACCATGTCTCTTTAGGGTCCCAGGTCCAGTACTTTCCCCAGGCGCTGTTTGCCCATATCGCCCCCATTATCAGCCCTCCTATCGTAAACAGGGGGAATCCGATAGCAATACTCTTGTAAGTAATATCATCAAGCATATTAGGCGTTATGGAAAAGCCTGTCAGAATTCTTTTGAGTCCGAGACCAAATCTCCATATTATAAAAATAAACACCATAGAGGCGACCCAGCTCACGGCAACGGTGCCTCCGGAGGAACTTCTGAATGTCGCCTTTAAAAAGTGGTTTTGTATCAATTCACCGCGCTGACCTGTCGTAAGGCTGAGATAGTCAATCCCCATACCTATAAGAACCGCCAGGAAAATACCGACCGATACAGACCAGAAAATATATGACTTCTCTGTCCTCTCCTCTGTAACAAGGACCAGGTAGGCTATTGCCGCGCCAAATGAAACTCCGAACGCCGCGTATCCAAGAAAGCTCAGCAAAACATGGAAAAGCAGCCAGTTTGACTGAAGCGCCGGAACAAGCGGCTGAATCTCGGTTGACACCCCTGAAACATCTATAAAAGCAAGCGCCAGGGCGGCAACAGGAAGGACAAATGTACCGAGAGTGCGGTTCTTATAAATAAATTCTATTATCAGATGGATCAGTATGAGTGACCATACGAAAAATATGAGCGACTCGTAGAGATTCCTCAGCGGAGCGCTCCGTAACAGCGTCTCAATAACTGACGATGCCGGGGATGATTCTACCCAGATATAATAAGAGTCCGCCCACCTGATGATAAGGGCAAGGCTCTGATTCAGGAATCCGAATACAGTTATAACGGTAGCAGTCACACCAATGGCATTCTTTCTGAAAGCAAGATAACTTATATACGTTGCCATCGCTATAAAATAAGACAACTCTGATATGCCGAAAAAAGTTGAACTGCTCATTTTTTGCTCCTTTCCTCAATTGCCCGAGAGGCATTTGCCAGAATTTTTTCTGTTTCTTTTTCAAAACCAAGCCTGTTCTTCGTAGAAGTACCCCCCACAACTATTCTCACGCTGCCTTTCTTTGCAGACGTATCAGAAGTAATGCTCACATAAATCTTCTTATGACTCATAAAAAAGCACGCGTATAAACCTATTGTCATAATAATACAGGCAAGATAGATAAACCAAATCCCGGGATCTTTAGCGACCTGAAGCCCGGTATATTCAATACCCTGAAAGTCCTCAAACCTGATCGAGTGCCCGACATCAGGCGTAATAGAAGTTGCCCTTTCCTTGAGAAACCATCCTACGAATTTTTCCTTTCCCGGCATATCTATTTCAACGGCAATTGCCGGGCTCACTAACTTATCTTTGTAATACGCATTCGTGCCTAATGCTTCGGTACGCCTGTCCCTGTCAAGGGTCGGGGAAAAGCCGATAATTACCCCTTTAATATCCGTACCCGGTATGTCAAAAATATCTCCCCGTTTGAGGGCGAGAGTATTTGGTTGTCCATTAGCGGGCGTAACTGTGAGGATAAATCTTCCTATCGAATTTGGAAACCTGCTGAATGTCGGCTGGAGCGTGCTTACACGACCGTCACCCGGCGTACCCTGCATTATGAACTCATCAAGCGCGCCCGGCATCATTCCGTAACTTGACTGATAAAAAGTGATGCCTTTGTATGTGAGCGGACTGTTGACTTCAATAACCTTTTTTAAGACTTCCTTTTCGTTCTCGAACACAACAAGTTCGCTTTTATAATCCTGCGGTGTGCCTGTCCCACTGTAATACTCTGTATTATACCATTTGCACATTATGGTAAAACCAAGCGGGATAGGCTCACCGTCCCCGGCATATACGACATTCGAGGACTCCCCTTCAGGAAGATTCAGCGACCCACGGAATCCAAATTGTGAACCGATTATCGCACCCACAAATATCAGGAGTATACTGAGATGAACGACATACACTCCCAAACGGGTATATTTACCTTTCTGGGAATAAAGCTGAACGGCATCTTCCTCTGTCGCTTCAAGCACACGGTAATTTGATGAATTAAGGATGTTCAGTACTTCATCTTTCACTACCTTCAGACCCGCGGTTACAGTCAGTTCATTTCTTACGGCAAGAGTCCGTATTACTTTCTCCCCAAGCGGTCTCATAGGGGTGTTAATGAGACGTACGGTCTTCGGCAGTCTCTCAAGCGAGCACACTATCAAATTAACACTGAACATGACAAGGAGGGTCACAAACCACCAGGAATGATACATATCCATAAAACCAAGATTCACAAATATGTTATAGATCGTCGGGGCAAACGAATCCCCAAAGAATTTTGCCAAAAGAGCTATGTTCGTGGACTGATCAGCCCGTTGTTCAACAATAGTCCCTATTATTGATGTCAGGGCCAGAGTGATAAGGATAACCACAGCAAGCTTAACAGACGCAAAAAAGTCCCAGATTATGTCAAAAACGTCTTTTTTCTCTTTATTTTCCAAAGTTTGTTCTCCAGATT
>CAZNPC010000072.1:0-9615 GCA_964574765.1 uncultured Nitrospirales bacterium
ACTTGACTTTTCTTATTAGGGTGCTGTAATTTTATTTTAGAGACCATTGTATGATGCAGTTATAGAAGGAAATAGTTGTAAAACAAAGGAGGGTATTATGTTAGAGATTTTCCATCAGTTGGGCATTAATCTGAGCGAGCATGTAGAGCTTTTAAGCCAATTGGACCTTTCAAGCCTGCCGCAGGATGTAATTGAAAAAATGACACAAATAACAGAACATGTTAATCCATCCGCCAACGGCGTATCTGGCTGGGATGGGTGGATCTGCTGCGAGACCCTAAAAGGAAAGTAGAAAACGTTTTTTATTAAATGCAAAAGGGCATATAAAGTATTATATGCCCTTTTTTTTCAGTTCAGCGCAATTCAGACCGTCCTGCCGTCATTCAAAAACCTGGGGTCGGTTGTTTCAAGGCGGCTGATCTAAAAGATAAGAGTCTTAAATAATATATCTGTAAGACAGCATATACGTAAAGGGCAAATATTTAGAAGAAAATATTTGCCTTTTTTTGTCTTCAAAAGTATGTATATGCTGTTTGAGATCGTATCATCTTTTAATTATATGCTGATATTATTAATTTAGAATCCTGAAAAATAGCTGCAAACTGTACCAGACCACAATAATTTACATTTTTCAAAAGTTATGATATGGTTATAAAATTTGGAGGAGAAAAAGTGAAAAACGGAAAAACAGTGTTGGCGTACTCAGGAGGCCTTGACACCTCGGTAGCCATAAAATGGCTCAAAGACAATTATGGCTGCGAGGTTGTTGCGTTTTGTGCGGATCTGGGACAGGAAGATGATATTAAATCGCTGAAAGCAAAGGCCCTTAAGTCAGGCGCTTCAAAAGTGTATATAGCGGACCTGAAGGAAGAATTTGCGAAAGACTATGTATTCCCCATGCTGAGGGCCAATGCTGTTTATGAAGGGCATTATCTTCTGGGCACTTCTATAGCCAGACCCCTGATAGCGAAAAAGCAGATCGAGATAGCAAAAAAGGAAAGGGCAGGATCTGTCGCTCACGGAGCGACGGGAAAGGGCAATGATCAGGTCAGATTCGAGCTGGCATATTATGCCCTGAAGCCGGATATAGAGGTCGTTGCAGTCTGGAGAGAATGGTCGCTTGATTCACGGGAATCTCTTGTGAAATATGCGAAGAAACATAAAATTCCTGTGACTGTTACAAAGAAAAAACCGTACAGTATTGACAGAAACCTTTTACATATTAGTTATGAAGGTGGTGTGCTGGAGGATCCTGGGAAGGAACCTCCTTCAGATATGTATACAATGACTGTGCCTCCTGAAAAAGCACCTTCTAAAGCTGTTTATCTGAACGTAGGATATAAAGACGGCAACCCTGTATCTGTTAACGGCAAACCGCTTTCTCCTGCCGGAGTTCTGAAAAGACTTAATTCAATTGGAGGGAAAAACGGCATCGGCAGAGTAGACATGGTCGAAAACAGATTTGTTGGAATCAAATCAAGAGCTGTATATGAAACACCGGGCGGAACAATACTGCATATCGCGCACAGAGCTATTGAGTCCATTACTCTTGACAGAGAGGTATTGCATCTTAGAGATTCACTGATACCAAAATATGCTGAACTTATATACAACGGATTCTGGTTCTCACCTGAAAGACAGCTGCTTCAGGACCTTATTGATAAGTCCCAAAAAGGAGTAACAGGGACCGTAAGAATGAAACTATATAAAGGTAATTGTATTGTAGTCGGAAGAACGTCTCCTAAGTCTCTGTACAGCAGCTCGCTTGCCACATTTGAGGCGGAGAAAGTGTACGATCAGAAGGACGCGGAGGGCTTTATTAAACTTAACGCGTTAAGACTGAAACTGCAGAAAAAGAGAAGTTAAGAAGTTAAGAAGATAGGAGGATGAGAAGACTTGAAAATCAGAGGAGGAGAGTTTTTAACATCTCAAATTCTTAATCTTTTGATTTGCTAATTTCTCAACTTCTGAATTTCTGAACTTCTTGACTGTTGTTATGTCCGACCTTAAATACTGGCTTGCCCTGAGTCTTTCTCCTCATGTAGGAAATGTATTCGGCAGAAGGCTTTTATCCGCATTTGGTGATCCTGAGAATATTTTCCAAATGACCAGCGGCGAGCTCGAAAGAATAGAAAATTTCGGCAAAAGCAGGGCCAAAAGCATTGTAGGTTTCAACCAATGGGACATGATTCAGAAAACAATAGACATTGCGTTGGAAAACAATATTCGTATAGTCACATTCAAAGACAGTTCGTATCCTGAAGGATTAAAGCGTCTTCAAGACGCGCCGCTTGTCATTTATGTCAACGGCGACATAGCGAATGACGATAAATACGCGGTTGCGGTAATAGGTTCGCGCATGTCAACAGAATACGGACGCAGGGCCGCGGAGAAAATAAGCCGTGATCTTGCGTCAGCCGGATTGACGGTTGTCAGCGGTATGGCGAGAGGTATTGATACATTTTCGCATAAAGGAGCTTTAAATGCCGGAGGCAGGACCGTGGCTGTCCTCGGCTCGGGAATTGACGTTGTTTATCCTCCTGAGAATAGAAAACTGGTGGATTTGATCGCTTCATCGGGAGCAGTAATAAGTGAATTCCCTTTTGGAACAGAGCCCAATAGAGAGAATTTTCCGAGAAGAAACAGGATGATAAGCGCTATGTCGTTAGGTGTTGTTGTTGTTGAAGCTACGGTTGACAGCGGTTCTCTTATTACAGTAGGCTATGCCCTTGAACAGGGTAAAGAGGTTTTTGCCGTACCGGGAAACATAACATCCAGGAACTCAAAGGGTACGAATGACCTTATTAAAAAAGGGGCTAAGCTCATTGATAGCGCTGAAGAGGTCATCAGTGAGCTTAGATATCAGATCAAAGGTATTCTGAGAGAAGAGCGCCTGTTAGCCAGGAAGCCCTTTCCTAAGTTGACCGATGAGGAGGCGATTCTCTGTAAATACCTGTGTGATGAACCAAAACATATTGATAAAATTGTCAGAGAGGCAAAAGTGCCGATCAGCAAGGCGCTGTCGATCCTTTTAAATCTTGAACTTAATGGAGTTGTGAAACAGACAGACGGCAAACGGTTCTACTTCAATTAGTTCTTGAAAAAAACGCTGTCAGCATATACAGATTAGCCGGATCATATTCGAGAAAGGAATTATGAAATCACTTTTAATTGTTGAGTCTCCCGCAAAGGTCAAGACCCTTAGCAAGTTCCTTGGTAAGGAATTCGTGATAAAAGCGTCTGTCGGTCATGTAAAGGACCTTCCCAAGAAAGAACTCGGTGTTGATGTTGAGAACAAATTTGCTCCTACTTATGTGGCAATTAAGGGCAAGGAAAAAATCTTGAGGGATTTGAAAAAAGAAGCAAAGAAGGCTGATAAGGTCTTTCTGGCGCCTGACCCGGACAGAGAAGGTGAAGCAATAGCATGGCATATTGCGGAAGAACTGGGTGGAAAGCCTGACAGGTTTTTCAGAGTTGAGTTCAATGAGATAACGGAGAAGGCAGTAAGGGGCGCCATTAAGTCTCCGAGAAAGATCGACAGTAGCCTTTTTGATGCCCAGCAGGCCCGAAGGGTATTGGACAGGCTGGTCGGTTATAAATTGTCACCGCTTCTGTGGCGTAAGGTAAGGCGCGGTCTTAGCGCGGGAAGGGTTCAATCTGTAGCACTCAGACTTGTTGTTGAAAGGGAACGTGAAATTGAGGCGTTCAAACCGGAGGAGTACTGGAGTATCACCGCGGTACTGGAAAGCGGTAAGCCTCCTGAATTTAATGCAAAGCTCTCCCGTGTAAGCGGTAAGAAAACAAAGATCAGTAACGAGGCGCAGGCTGACAGCATTGTAAAGGATCTGAGCGGTAAGACCTTTACAGTAAAGAAAGTTGAGAAGAAACAGAGGAAACGCTCTCCTTCGCCTCCTTTTATTACCAGCACACTTCAACAGGAAGCATCAAGAAAACTTCGATACGGAGCTCAGAAGACTATGAGTGTCGCGCAGCAGCTTTATGAAGGGGTTGAGCTTGGCAGTGAAGGGTCGTCAGGTCTGATCACTTACATGAGAACAGACTCGGTAAGGGTTGCGTCCGAGGCGCAGAAGGAAGCTAAAGAACATATAATAAAAAAATTTGGAAAGGAATATTACCCTCCTCAACTTCCGGTTTACAAGACAAAAAAGTCGGCCCAGGACGCTCATGAGGCGATAAGACCGGCATCAGTACTTAGAACTCCGGAGAATATTAAACCGTTTCTGTCAAAAGAACAATACCAGCTTTACAAACTGATCTGGAACCGTTTTCTCGCAAGCCAGATGAGCCATGCGGTCCTTGACCAGACGGCAATAGATATAGATGCGGATAAATACACCTTCAGAGCGACAGGCTCGGTAGTTAAATTCCCCGGGTTCATGTCATTGTATACAGAGAGTACTGACGAGGCATCCGAAGAAGAAGGGATCCTTCCTGCTTTAAGTGAAGGTGATGATCTTAAGACAAATGATATCCTGCCAAAACAGCATTTTACGCAACCGCCGCCAAGATACACTGATGCAACTCTTGTAAAAGACATGGAAGCAAAGGGGATCGGAAGGCCCAGTACGTATGCCACGATACTTTCGAGAATAGTGGAAAGAAAATACACGGAAAGGGTCGATCGCAGGTTTAAGGCAACCGAACTCGGGTATATAGTAACGGACCTTCTCATAGAAAGATTCCCTGAATTGATGGATATTGGCTTTACAGCCAAAATGGAAGACAAACTGGACAATATAGAAGAAGGGAAATCAAACTGGGTAAAGGTCATAAAGGACTTTTATCTGCCTTTTGACAAAGAACTTAACGAAGCCCTTGAGGGAGATCGAGTCAAGCCGAAGGACATTCCTACGGAAGAGGTATGTGAGAATTGCGGGAAACCTATGGTGATCAAATGGGGCAGACACGGCAGGTTTATGGCATGCTCGGGATATCCTGAATGCAAGACTACAAAGCCATTAGAGACAGATGAAGCCGGCAACATGGTACCGGCTGCCGAGACACAGGAAACAGATGAAAAATGTGAGAAATGCGGCGCTCCCATGGTTCTAAAATCAGGCAGGTTTGGAAGGTTTTTGGCCTGCAGCAAGTATCCTGAATGCAAGACAACAAAGGCCATAGGTATTGGAATCAAATGTCCGGAAGACGGCGGGGAGCTGGTTGAACGGAGAACAAAAAAAGGAAAGAATTTCTTCAGCTGCGGCAATTATCCAAAATGTAAATTCGCGACTTGGTACAAGCCGGTTGCCAGGAAATGTCCTGACTGCGGGTCAGGCATTTTAGTTGAGAAGAGAACAAAAAAAGAAGAAGTAATTATGTGCCCGAATAAAGAATGCAGCTATAAAGAAGAGATTCAGTCCGCTGATAGCAGTACCGCAGAACAATAATTTAGAAGGGCAGCATCAGATCAACCTGCTTCCTGTTTTGTCTATCAGGTGTAAGAACAGGGAAACTGCTTCTACAACGATTACTGTGAATAATCAGGACAACTACCTCCTGCTCCCCATAATCGACGAATAATTACATTTTGCTTAAGCCTTTTAGTTTAGAGGTTTGAATAAAGTTCCTCGGAGTCTTTTTTTTAAATGTGTCGGATGGGGATCAGTCACCAGTTTATCCGCCTGGCAGTGTGGCGGGCAGACCTGATTATTGATTTATTCAAAGGAGTCGTACCTGCCTGCCCCCATGGTTTAAGTTTTACTAAGCTTTGCGGAGGATTAAACAGCTTAACCTCTCAACTGCTCAACTTCTTAACCTCTGATCTATAACGGGCGGGTGTCTTAGTATAGAAATTTTATATATATCAGCATACAAATAAGTAACGCGCTACCTACCATCGCAATACCGAACAAGTATTTAAGGGAAAGTAAGAAAAATGATTTGGCTGAAAATGATTTAATACTCATCTTTTTTCCTCCTTATCGGTTTTTATCTTTTGCCTGATATTTTATTCCCCATAAACAGCGTTGATTATGCCAGAATGCTTTATTTATGAAGATAGCATAAATATGCTTTCATGTCTATATATTTATATGTATGAAGTAAATTATTTGAGGGCCTAGATGTGTATTATTCATGTGAGATAGGCAAATTGTTTAATATCATCATTTCTAACTAAATGGAATTAAAGGGAATTTTAGGATTAATCGCAATTTAAGGGCTTTTTTTGAAATTATATTGAGGGTGCATTTTTTTTTAGTCGGAAAGTTCTTCAATAGCTTTTTCCATATCATCAGGCACCGGCGCTGTCAACTCCATGAGTTTACCGGTTGCGGGATGAAGGAAATTCAGGCTGTAAGCGTGCAGCATCTGCCTTCTGAACATTATTGTTTTGGAACCTGTTTTGAGAGTGATCTTTTTGCCGTATGTCCTGTCTCCAAGCACGGGATGGCCGAATGCCGTGAAATGAACACGTATCTGGTGTGTCCTGCCGGTTACGATCCTAACCTTTGCCAGAACAGCATGCTTGAATTCTTTAATAACTTCATAATATGTTATGGCTTCTTTCCCTTTTTTTGTTTTTGTTGACATTTTTTTTCTATCTGACGCAGATCTGCCAATAGCAATTTTTATTTCACCTTTGTTCTTTTTTAACCGGCCGGATAAAAGCGCCAGATAGTGTTTTTCAACCTGACGTTCGCTGAACTGTTTGATCAAATTCAGGTACGAAGGGTCGTTTTTGGCAAAAATGATAAGTCCGGATGTGTCTTTGTCCAGTCTGTGCACAACGCCCGGCCTTAACGGAGCGCCGGCTGATGCGAGGCTGCTGCATTTAGAGACCAGGGCATTTAAAAGAGTACCGCTTTTGTTTCCCGCTGCGGGGTACATAACCATGCCCGGAGGTTTATTGATGACTATTATATTCTCGTCTTCCCAAACGATCTCGAGAGGTATTTTTTCAGGGGTGAGAATTAATTCAGGGTTTTCCGGAACAGTAAATTCAATTTTGTCCCCTCTTTTTATCCTGTAGCTGATCTTTTCGGCGCGGGAATTAACAGTTACCATACCCTGCCTTGCAAGCCTCTGGATATGAGCACGCGACAGCCCGCTTTTGGAGGAAAGATATGTATCAAGTCTTTCTGATTTGACGCCGGTTCTGACGGAATATATGTATTTATTCATATATTTATATGTATATTAACATCTTTGATCACACTTGACATAGAACAACATTGTATTATTTAATAACAAGAGAAGCAACCTGTTAAAGAAGTTGCAGTTTCTTCTACGCTAACTTTAATTTGTGATTTAAACAACATCAAGGAGGTATGTTCAATGTTCGTATCAGACAGACGCGGAAGTGGGTATCATCACAGGAGAATACTAATAAGTATTATCTTGCTGGCTTTTTCTTTATGCCTTTTTGCAGGGAATCAACATGCTGCAGCCAATGGAATACCCTCAATTCTTGTAGAGACCAAGTGGCTCGAGGATAATCTGGACAATCAGGCAATAAGGATCATACACGTTGGAGGTTTTTCTCCTCAGGCAAGACCGGGTTATAACGCCAAACATATTCCCGGAGCTGTTTTTATGGGCGCTGGAGATGTAATGGGTATTATGGGCAACGGCAGTGCAGCCCCTAATAAGGCGATGTTTGAGGCACTTATGAGCCGGTTAGGTGTCGGCAATAACACGCAAGTTGTGATATATGGAGGAAGCGGTGGAAATCCGGTAATTACAACAGCAGTCTGGCTGATGAGATATTTCGGCCATGAAAAAGTCAGTAATCTAAATGGCGGAATAGCAAAGTGGATGAGAGAAGGCAGAAAAACGCATGCTGCCGGAGGGAAGGCCGCTGTTATAAAAGCTGTCAAATACACAGCTACTGCCAAAGACTCTATCAGAGCTGATGCGGCATATGTTCTGAAAAACATTAATAATCCAAAAGTCGTTTTGCTGGATGTGCGCAGTGTGGAAGAACATAACGGTACGAGACCTATGGGCAAGAACAGACAGGGTCATATCCCGGGTGCTGTTAATATGGTCTTTTCCGCTGAGAATATAAATCCTGACGGGACGTTTAAATCAGCGGCGGCACTGAAATCAGCATATGAGGCAAAAGGAATAACAAAGGACAAAGAGATAATAATATATTGTCTTGGCGGTGTCCGGGCGTCACATACCTTTCTGGTCCTTAAGGAAATCCTTGGTTATCCGAATGTGAAAAACTATGTGGGTTCATGGGGTGAATGGGCAAACCTTGATCCTGCAAAATATCCCGTAGAAAAATAGTATTTAAACAATAAAAGAAAGGAGTGATCATTATGAAGCTTGGTATTTTAGTAAACACTGACAAACACGCTGATGATATCATCGGCATTACAAAAGCTGCAGCTTCCAGGAACCACGAGGTCTCAGTATTCATGATGGATACAGGGGTTAAGCTGCTGGGTAATGCCTCTATAAGAGACCTTTGCAATATTCCCAATGTCAAGATTAGTTACTGTGACCATAGTGCGGGTAAACTTGATGTTTCCAAAGAAGGCATGCCTGACTCGATAGTATGCGGCAGTCAGTTTGACAATGCTAACATGAACAATGAAGTAGACAGGGTCATCGTGCTGTAGCACGCAGATGGCGTAAAGCCACGTTGTGGCCGCGCCACTTTACGTGGGCATAGATATTTTAAGGGGGAGATATAATGAAAATACTGCATATATTAAATGATGGCCCTGCTGATTTATCGAGCAAGGTAATAGACACTCAGTCAAAAGACCATGAAGTGAAGGTTATTGATCTCTCGAAAAAAGAGACCTCGCATGAGACGCTTGTAGATGAGATATTCTCTCACGACAAGGCGATTTCCTGGTAGAATACTCCGGGCGGCGTCAGAAAGTTTTTTTATATGGCAGGCAGCTGACAGCAGATAGCCGCTCGAAATGTTTATTCTCTCTGTTCACAGTAGGATTGCCGACCCATGTAAAAGCCGGCCTTATGGCGGGTCACTATACAGTTGATGTTTCTGAACCATATAACCCGCTTCACATCTTTGGTCCTTTCTTGAGAGGTTTTTAGTGATGTTCAATTCCTCGCTGTTGAAAAGAGGCGACTATATAGTGTTAACGTCGCTGTTCTCCGCGCTGGCTTTTATAATTCTATTCGTATATAGGGCAGTTGACGACAACAGGCTTACAAGCTGGAAGTGGTCATTTGCCGGGATCGACGTATCGGGTATTTTTTTTATTCTCATTTCCGGATTAATTATTGCCTATCTGCTGTCACGGGTGTCTCTTAAGAAATTCAATTCATCATTATTCCTTTTTACAGCCTCTTTTGCGTCGGGGATGCTGTTCTGGGCGGAGCCTGAGGTCATTATCGATGCCTCGAGGTATTTTACTCAGGCAAAGCATCTTGAGGTTTACGGAATAAGATATTTTATTGTGGAATGGGGAATGAATATAAGTGCGTGGACCGATCTTCCTCTTATCCCTTTTCTGTACGGCCTGATCTTCAAGTTTTTTGGAGAGTCAAGGGTGTATATACAGATCTTTACAACAGCACTTTTCTCCTTGACTGTATTGACTACCAGTAAGGTAGGTGAAAAACTCTGGGATAAAGATACCGGTTTTTTTGCCGGATGCCTGATGTTGG
>CAZNPC010000073.1:0-9492 GCA_964574765.1 uncultured Nitrospirales bacterium
CAAACACAGACTAAAAAGGGTTAAATTCGAAATACGAATTTCGAAGCACGAAACAGTATCGAATGACCAAAATCTAAATGACAGAAACGGGAAAAATGCCTGCCTGTTTTGAATTTTGATCATTTGAATTTCGAATTTGTTTCGGATTTCTGATTTCGATATTCGGATTTATTTATTTTATGGAAGACCTGTCATTACATATACTTGATATCGTCGGAGACCCTTCTTTAAGATAGTCGGCATAGCTCGTTCCGGGATTCCGGACATCCATCCTCCGTAGCAGTGCTACTGCAGAGGACGGGAGCCGGAATGACAGAAGTTTGGAACTGTGGCAGCCAGAAGTAGGCGCTTCTAAGCGAGACCACAGGGTGTAATAATTGTTGAATAAAAATAGGGGTGCCTCTTGGATCTGATAATAAGCAATTTGCGAATACCCGTTGAAAAAGACGGGATAGATGAATATTTAAAAGCCGCTTCTCAAAAGCTGAACATTAGCGAAGATAATATTCAATTCACTAAAATGCTGGGCAAATCACTTGACGCTCGCAGCAAAAAACAGTTCTACTATGAAATTTCAATAGTTGTAAGTACTCCTGACAGCTTCGATAACAGAGAAAACTTCGCTGTATACACTGAAACAATGAAGGCTGACAGGAAATCAATAGATATTAAGGAGAAGCCTGTAATAATAGGTTTCGGCCCTGCCGGCATGTTCGCAGCTCTTGAGCTTATTGATTATGGTATCAAACCTCTGATATTTGAAAGAGGCAAAAAGATAGAAGAACGCTCCATTGATATTCAAAGATTTATTAAAGAAAGGGTGCTGGACCCTGGATCAAATATCCAATTCGGTGAAGGCGGCGCCGGTTCATACTCTGACGGGAAGCTGTTTTCCAGGATAAAGAATTCGCAATATGCAGACAAGGTGCTGGATACTTTTATAAAATTTGGCGCGCCTGAAGAAATAGGGTATGTTAGCAAGCCCCATCTGGGAACAGACGTGTTGTGCAGAATAGTCAAAAATATAAGGAGCTATATCCTGGAAAGAGGCGGTGAGATACACTATAGCTCAAAAATGACGGATATGCTTATATCAAACGGTAAGGCCTTAGGCGTAGTGATAAATGGGAATATGGAATATCGTTCTTCAATTATCTATCTTGCGTTGGGACATTCTGCGCGTGATACATTTGAGATGATGCACAAAAAAGGTGTTCTTATTGAGCAGAAGCCAACTTCTGTTGGTGTTAGAGTTGAGCATCCTGCTGAAATTATTAATCTTATACGATATGGCAATAAATATAAGGATTTCCCCGGCATAGGGGCTGCTAATTATTCTTTCACCTACACCGATCGAAAAACAGGGAGGGGTGTGTATTCCTTCTGCATGTGCCCCGGAGGTGAGGTAATAAATGCTTCATCTGAAAATGGCATGCTGGTTGTAAACGGTATGAGCTACTCAAACAGGCCCTCACCATTCTCAAATTCAGCGATTGTTGTGACCTGTCATACGAACGATTATAGATCAACCGATCCATTGGCCGGTATTGAGTTCCAGAAGGATCTGGAGCGAAAGGCCTTTAATGCGGGAGGAGGAGGATGGAAAGTCCCTGCCCAGAATTTAGTGGATTATTTACGTGGGAGTATCTCTGATGACTTAAATGAAAATTCGTATAAGATGGGGGCCGTATCAGTTAATATGAATAAAATTTTCCCGGCATTTATAAACGAGATGCTTTTATCGGCATTCAATAAATGGCAAGAGGATTATTCATTATTTATTTCAGATCATGCGATATTGTTAGGCGCGGAAACACGGACTTCCTGCCCTGTAAGAATTAAACGCAGCAAAAAATATGAGTCAGTAAATATAAAAAACCTGTACCCGATAGGCGAAGGTTCAGGCTATGCAGGCGGAATAACGAGTTCGGCCGCTGATGCCATGAAGGCTGTGGAGTGCAGTCTGATTAGAAATATTTAGCAGCTCCAATGGCGATGTGATGCATTTCCTTTTCAACGTATAAACTTAAAAATTTGTCTTAAATTGAGGTCTTGACATGATCCCATGGGAGTTACTCGGCTGTACACAGGTGCGCGGAAACGGCGATGAGCTTCGCTTATACAAGCGGGGCGGCGAGTTCTCGCTCAGGGTGAACGGCAGGGAACTAATGAACAGTCGTACCCATGGATCAGAGGATGCCCTGGCCGAGCTCGCCTGTGCAAAGATCACCGATCGATCCAGTCCCCGTGTTCTGGTCGGAGGGCTGGGTATGGGGTACACTACTGCTGCGGCACTGAGGCTGCTCGGCCCCAGGGCTCAAGTGGTGGTTGCCGAACTGCTGCCGGAAGTGGTGCAGTGGAACCTGGGGCCCCTTTCGGGCCTGGCCGGTAATCCCCTTCAAGATGCCCGTGTCATTGTTCGTGAGGTCGACGTTGCCCAAATTCTTAAGGCGGAGCACCGGGCCTACGCTGCCATATTGTTGGATGTGGACAATGGACCCGAGGGTCTTATCCTGAAGGGCAACGACTGGCTCTATTCCCGGGACGGGCTGGACGCAGTCTATGCGGCACTGGCGCCTGCAGGCGTGCTGGCCATATGGTCAGCCGGTCCTGATCGTGCCTTTGCCAAACGCATGCGCCGCCCCGGCCTCGAGGTGAATGAGGTCAGTGTGCGGGCGCGGTCTGGTGGCGGGGGCAGACATACAATCTTGCTCGCCATCCGTGGCTCCTGACCTGAAACACAAATCCTTCTCTGTAGTAATCGGAATAACCTAAAATACTTTTTACTACTTCCAGCACAGCGAAAGTTGACACTTACTTTACCCCTGCGTAATAATTAGAAAGAAAAATGGAAGACCTATCGCTCCATATCCTTGACATCGCTGAAAACTCAATAGCCGCCGGAGCCGGTAAAATCCAGATTAAGATTATTGAAGATATCAAAAAAAACCTTTTGACTATAGAGATAGCTGATAACGGCAGGGGCATGGACCCTGAAACCGTAAAAATGGCTTCTGATCCCTTTTTTACTACAAAGGCCAAAAAAAAGAAGTTCGGGCTGGGGATACCCCTGCTGGCACAGGCGGCAAAAGAATGTAACGGGGATTTTTCCATAGTATCAGAAAAAGGCAAAGGCACTGCAATAACTGCCAGATTTAAATATGACCATATTGACAAAAAACCGTTGGGAGATATCGCGTCAACATTGTCGATCCTCATTGCCTCAAACCCTTCGATCGATTTTGTGTTCGAACACAGCAGAGGTAAACGCAATTACTCAATAAGCACTCTGGAAATCAGGGAGGACCTGGAAGACATACCCATAAACAATCCTGAGGTAATAAAATTTATTAAAGAGAGTATAAGTAAATGGCTAAATGATTCAAAAAGTATTATGTTACAATAAAAATATATGCTGGGAGGGCATAGATGAAAAAGGATAAGGGGAAAATCCTGGTTCTGGACGATGACCCGGTTGTGACCTTAAGCTGTAAAAGGATCCTTGGTGCTGAAGGTTACCACATAACCACGGTAGATAAAGGCGAAAATGCCCTCAATAAATTAGCTAAAGAAGATTTTGAGCTGCTGATATCTGACGTCAGGCTTCCCGATATCAACGGGATGACTGTTCTGAAAGAAGCCCGTATCATAAAGCCTAAAACAGATGTAGTTATCATCACAGGTTACCCCACACTTGAAGACGCAAAGGAATCCACTCAGCTTGGAGCGGCAGAGTATATTGAAAAGCCCTTCACACCGGCTTTCATGCTCAATGTCGCAAAAAAGGTCTTTGATGAGAGAGGGTGGATTCTCAGGAAGGGTTTCATTGATGAGTTCAGAGATTATGTTGTTCCTCTGCGGGACAATGAAAACCCTGTTCTTTTTTATAAAGAAGGCACATGGGCAAGACCTGTTCAGGACGGACTATGGGAAATCGGCTGCGACCTCCGGTACTGGCTTCTGACAGGTGAGCTTATGTATGTAGAATTTGTTAAGGACAAAGACAAATTCGATGCGGGTGAGCCTTTTGCAAGGATATTTACCGGAACAGGGCAGAGCAGTGACCTTAATTCCCCTATGAACGCGGAGATCAGGGAAATTAATACAAAGGCCAATGATGTGATGTGCGCTTTACTGAAAGACCACCTTTCAGAGGGCTGGCTATTGTGGCTGGCCAGGGTATTTCCTGTTAGTTTCGAATAGGTTATACCGACTCTTTTTCTTTATTGAGTTCGAAAATTTAAACAGACGGAGCAGACATGGCTGATGATTTCAGAATCCTGGTTGTTGATGATGAAGCCGTAATTGTCAGAAGCTGTCAGAGGATCCTCCAGGCCGAGGGTTTTATTGTCGATACTGCATCCAGCGGAAAAGAAGCAGTCCTGAAAATGGAGCAGGCAGGGTACAGCCTTGTTCTCACCGACCTCAAGATGCCTGAAATGGACGGTATCACTCTGATAAAGTGGATGAAGCAGAACAGGCCTGATACCGGGATAGTAATAATAACCGGTTATCCTTCGCAGGAAACCATCAAGGACGCCCTTGATGTCGGCATTATCGATTATGTTCCCAAACCTTTCACACCCGCTGTTCTGCTTGATGTAACAAAAAGAGCGGTTGAATGGATAAAAGGAAAGGTCGAGGTTGAGAAAAAACCCGAAGAGGACGAGTTCCCGCCTTCCATGCTGAGCGAGCTGGACAGGATTATTGAAGAATATAAAGCTAAACCCGGAAGCTCTATCCCCGCTCTTCAAAGAGCGCAGGAACTGGTCGGTTATCTTCCCCCTCAGATCCAGAAGCGGGTTGCAAGGGGACTGAAGCTTCCCCCTGCCGAGGTCCACAGCATTGTCTCGTTCTACTCATTTTTCACAATGAAGCCGAGAGGCGACCATAACATACGAATATGTCTGGGAACCGCGTGCTATGTGAAGAGGGTTGAAGAGACCCTGAAGAAAATTCAGGCGGAGTTGAAGATAGACATCGGCGATGTTACCGAAGACAAGAAGTTCTCGCTGGAAACCGTACGGTGCCTTGGCGCTTGCGGACTGGCGCCTGTCATGGTCATAGATGACGAAACATACGGAGCGGTAAGCCCGAAAAAAGTAATGGGCATCATCGGCCAGTATTCATAGAAAGGGGGCTAAGATGGCAAGGCTGACAATCGACGACCTGAAAAAAATAAAGGAAAAACAGAAAGCAACATTTACTCTTAGAGAGGGCGGCAACAGGGCAAAGATCACAGTCCACATGGGCACTTGCGGTATAGCGGCCGGGGCGCGTGAAATTATGACGGCATTAATGGATGAAATAGGCAAAACAAAAGCTGCAGATGTGATCACCACGACTTCAGGATGTGCCGGACTCTGCGCGCGTGAACCAATGATGACCGTGGAGATACTGGATAATCCCCCTGTTAAATACGGGGACCTTACAGACGAAAAGGCAAGAGAGATATTTAAAGAACACGTTTTAGAGGGCAAACCTGTTGAAAAATACGCCCTGGTGATTGGAAGCGAAACAACATACTAAGGAACTGAAGTAGAGAGTAGAAAGTAGCAAGTAGAGAGAATCACCTAAGGTCTCGCTACTCGTTGCTCGCTACCCGCTACTTATTTCAAAAGGAAACATGGAACAATATCGAGCTAATTTATTGCTGTGCGCCGGAACCGGCTGTGTTGCCAGCGGGACCCCAAAGGTCAGGGATGCGCTTAAAGCAGAGCTGAAAAAGCGCGGGCTGGAGAAAGAAATAAAACTGGTGCTGACAGGCTGTAACGGGTTCTGTGCCGAAGGGCCTGTAATGCTCGTATATCCTGAAGAGATCTTCTACCAGAAGCTCACTGTCGAAGAAATCCCAAAACTGGTTGAAGAGCATTTTCTCAAAGGCCGTCCTTACGAAAAACTGATGTTCAAAGAGCCTGAGAAAAGGCATGCCATCCCCCTGATGAACGACATACCGTTCTTTAAGCACCAGGTGCTCAGGGTTTTAAGAAATAAAGGGCTGATCGATCCGGAAAGCATTGACGAGTACATCGCGAGGGACGGATATATGGCGGCAGCAAAAGCCCTTACTGAGATGACGCCCGAAGATATAATCAAAGTTGTAAAAGATTCCGGTCTCAGGGGACGCGGCGGGGCGGGATTTCCAACCGGCCTGAAATGGGAGTTCGCTTCAAAATCAGAGGCAGACCAGAAGTACATGCTCTGCAACGGCGATGAAGGCGACCCCGGGGCATTTATGGACAGGTCGGTCATGGAGTCAGACCCTCATTCCGTGATCGAAGGAATGGTGATCGGCGCGAGAGCAATAGGCGCTTCAAAAGGAGTGATCTATGTCAGGGCCGAATATCCGCTTGCAGTAGCGCGTCTTCAGAAAGCGATAGTCGACTGCCGTGAAGCAGGGCTTCTCGGAGAGAACATCCTTGACAGTGGTTTTGATTTTGACCTTGAGATATACCTTGGCGCGGGAGCGTTTGTCTGCGGTGAAGAGACCGCGCTTATGCGCTCTATTGAAGGCCAGCGCGGCATGCCCAGGCCCAGGCCGCCTTTCCCCGCGCACAAAGGCCTGTGGGACAAGCCGTCAGTACTTAACAATGTAGAGACCCTGGCGCAGATATCTCCACTCATCCTTAACGGGGCAGAATGGTACAGGAACCTGGGCACAGAGAAAAGTTCGGGCACAAAGGTCTTTGCGCTTACAGGTGATATTAAAAACGTCGGCCTTGTTGAGGTACCCATGGGAATTCCGCTGAAAACGATCATATACGATATCGGCGGCGGGATAAGCAAGAGGAAGAAGAGATTTAAGTCCGTACAGATGGGCGGGCCGTCCGGAGGCTGTATTCCCGAGAGCCATTTGGACATCCCCGTCACTTACGAAGACATAGTCAAAACAGGCGCGATCATGGGCTCAGGCGGCATGGTCGTTATGGACGAGGACACCTGCATGGTGAGCACTTCCAAATTCTTCCTGGAATTCACCGCTGACGAATCATGCGGCAAATGTACACCGTGCAGAGTTGGTACAAAAGTTATGCTTGATATGCTGACTGATATTGCAGAAGGCAGGGGCAGGGATGGAGACATAGAGACACTCGAAGACCTCAGTCGGGACATAATTGCCACATCCCTCTGCGGACTTGGACAGACAGCGCCTAATCCCGTATTGTCCACAATACGATACTTCAGGGACGAGTATGAATCGCATATAAAGGACCATTGGTGCAAGACGGGAATCTGCAGCGATCTGTGCTCATTTAGTATAAGCGAGGAATTGTGCAAAGGATGTCAGGCATGTATAAAGGCATGCCCCCAGCAGGCAATTGTGGGAGAAAAGAAAAAACCCCACAGAATTATGCAGGAGCTTTGCATACAATGCAGGTCATGTTATGACGCGTGTAAATTCGGTTCGATCAAGATCGGGCCGGCAGCTAAAAAAGACCAGCCCGAGATAGCAGCAAAGAGTGAGGAGTAAATAATATATTATGAATCTGACCATAAACGGCAAGAAGGTTACAGCAGAAGACGGTGAGACAATACTTCAGGCCTCATTAAAGCACAACATATACATCCCCAATCTCTGCTATGACAAAAGACTTAGGCCTTACGGCGGCTGCAGACTGTGTATTGTTGAAGTAGAGGGCCAGGCAAGACTATTCGCGGCATGTTCATCACCCGCGCAGGACGGGATGGTGATCCAGACAAACACCCCCAAACTCAAAAAACTGCGTCAGACAGTTATTGAGCTTCTACTTGTTCACCACCCGCTGGACTGCCCGGAATGCGACAAGGCAGGCGAATGCGACCTGCAGGACCTGGCTTATGAATACGGCAAGCCTGAAACACGCTTTATAAGACACAGAAAAGAGGCGCCTTCCGATGTAAGGGGGCCGCTGATCGAACTGACTTCAAGGAGATGCATACTCTGCGGCAAATGCGTAAGGATATGCCATGACCATCAGGGAAGGGGCGCTCTCGGGCTGATCGGCAGGGGATTCCCCACTGTGGTACAGCCGGCATTCGGCGAGATACTTGAGTGTGACTACTGCGGACAATGCCTTGATATTTGCCCGACCGGCGCGATACTCAGCAAGCCCTACAAGTTCACTTCCCGTTCATGGTTTCTTGAAGAAAGAGATACCACCTGTCCTTTCTGCGGCGTGGGCTGCACGCTTACCCTGGGCGTAAGGGAGGGGAAGATACTCAGGTCAAGGGCAAAGGAAGGCAACGGCGTCAGCGACGGAAATCTCTGCGGCAGGGGAAGGTTCGGCATTGATTATATCTACAGTGATAAACGCCTTAAAACTCCGCTGGTAAAACGAGATGACGAACTGATTGAAACAACATGGGAAGAAGCATTAACTTATATTGCCAAAAACCTGAGTGCAATAATTAAAAGCAATGGCGCGGATTCTGTAGGAGCAATAGGTTCTCCGCGGTGTACAAATGAAGACAACTATATCCTGAAGAAGTTCATGAAAAAGGTTGTCGGCTCCAATAACATGGACTCATCCGCTGCATTTGGTTACGGCAGAGTTGATAAAGCCTGGGAGCTGGCTTTCGGCAGGAACAGCCACAGCATTGACCTGAAATCCCCGCTTGGCAAGGAAGTGATCCTGATCATTGAATCGGACCTGAGCGTCACCCATCCTGTGTTTGGATTGAATATCCTTCAGGCCCGGAGGGAAGGCGCAAAACTTATTGTCGCTGATTCCCGGGAGACCAAACTGGCAAGGCACAGTTCTGACTGGCTCAGGATAAACGACGGGACCAACGTTGCCCTTTTAAACGGGATAGCGAAAGTGATAATAGATAAGGGGATGTTTAATAAAGAAGCGGCGGCCGGTATTGCGGAATTTTCATCGCTTCAGAAAACCCTTGAGAATTATACACCTGAAAAAGTATCAAAGATCACGGGACTTACAGAGGAAGAGATAATAAATGCTGCAGAGGCTGTTGCCGGCGCGAAAAGCAGGATCATCTCTCTTTCTGTCAACCCTTCTGAAAACACCAAAGGCCTGGAGACCGTGTTTGCCGCAGCTAACCTTGTGAACCTGCTTGGTAACGGCCCTGAGGAACTTCAGATCCCTGCGGAATACTCAAACACATACGGCCTTTATCAGATGGGTATCAGGCCCGACTCCGGATCTTCAGGCAAAGGTATCATGGAAATGTTCTACAGCGAAGATTCATCAACACGCGCCCTTTATATAATGGGAGAGGACCCTGTCACCAACTTCCCTGACAGCTCAATAATAATCAACAAACTTAAATCCCTTGATTTTCTGGTTGTGCAGGATATTTTCATGACGGAGACCGCGAAACTTGCAAATGTGGTTTTGCCTGCATCAAGCTGGACGGAAAAAGACGGGACATTTACAAATACCGAAGGGAAAACCCAGAATGTTTACAAGCTTGCGAATCCAACCGGGCAGTCAGTACCTGACTGGATGATACTGCGAAACCTTGCCCTGACCATGGGTAATGACGTCGGAG
>CAZNPC010000074.1:0-9238 GCA_964574765.1 uncultured Nitrospirales bacterium
AGATTTTCCATTGTCCTGTGCGCGAGCTTTCCCCATAGCCGCGACTCAACTTCAAACTCAGGAGTCTTCGCCATTTCAAGTCCCAGGAATCTCTCAATATAGAACCTCATCGGACACTTTCTATAGGCATCTATATCAGTAACCCTGAAAAAAGCCTTTGGCCCAAACCGTTTGGCAAGAACTCTCCCGATCCTTTTGTCAGCCGGAAGTTCTCCACCCCAGAGCACATCTGAAAAATCTCTATGTTTAAGCGCGCCTTCTCTGAGAAGTATATCCTCTTCAGACGGTATGTTCTGCACGGGTGGGCTTAGACTTTGCTCCCAGTCAAGAAAGGGCGATGGCAGAAAAATCTTATCACCGTCAGCCCCGGGGCAGGATAGATAAGGATCAGAACAGGCCCCATTGATCAGCCTGTCAAAATGCCTCTTTTGCCTGTTCAGGTAGTATTCGAGATATGGAAGCCCCAGGGACTTCTTTACTTTCTCGGGTAGTATTGGGTCAATAGAAGGCCTGGAAGGCAGATCATTTTCAGTCATACCGCCAAAAAAAAGCACTTCAGGCTCAAGGCCTGCCGCCAGTTCAAATGGAACAACCCTGACACCTCCAGTATTCCTGTCACTCCCTTTTAAACCCCTGAACATCTGTCTGAAATAATAAGCAGAGTCTGAGAAAGATATATTATCAAGGCTGAAAAGAAGTGCAAAATGTTTCATCTCAGACATAATTACCTCAACATCTGCTGAGATATCATCAGAAGACCCCGGTGAATCATAAAACCCGAATTTGTTGAATATTTTCTCCATTTCTTCTATAAAGAATAAAAGGCCATTCTCATGTTTAAGCCTTTCAAGTGTCGTTATAACCTGTTTTATCTGTTTCTGAAATTCATCAAGGACGCTGTTTTCACCGCCGGATATTGTTTCCTCTGAGGTATCAAGAAGAGTTTCCCTGATTGACAGCCATGCTTTTTTCCCCTTGACGATCCCCGCTCTGGCGGAAAGTGATACAGCTCTCTGTCTGACAATTTCCGGAATGCCCGGGAAATGCGCCGATGTCAAAAAAGAAAGGAAATCTATTCTGGGATAATCGTCCTCAACGCTTGATATCATCTCCTCTACAGCCACGAAAGGCTTTGATACAGACAGGTCAACTTCCGCAGGGTCCACTGGCACCCCATGCTTCCTGAATATTCTTTTGAGCATGGGCAAATATTTCGAAAGCACAGGGAATGATACTGTTATATGATGCGGCTTAATGCCTTCGGTTATAAGGCCTTTGGCGCCTCTGGCAATCCCTTCCACCTCATCTTCCATTGAGGAATAGGTATAGTACCGGCCGGCTTCCCTCAGGACCGACGGCTTAAGCCTTTTTTTCTGAATGCCACCCTTGAATGATTCGAAGAATTTCACAAATTCCGAGGTTTCTTCTACAACCGCAAATACATTCTCCGACTTCTCAATGATAATTCTGATAGCATCAAGTTCAAGAGGTGTAGGATCAAAGAATCCATCAAGAACAAGCACTGCCGGAGAAACATGCTGTTGTATAAGTGGTATGCTGTTTTTAACAGCGCTTACCGAGTCAATCAGTCCCCTTTGCTCAAGCGCTATATTATATCTTTCAAGCACCTGAATTGCCCTGACAGCCTGCTTAAGGGGTTTCTCTTCAAAAATCAGAGACTTTAAGTCATCTTTTATCCGGGGAAGGTCACTATCCGGGACATAGTGCCGGATCCTGGCCAGCAGGTCAGATAGAAGACCGGCATAACCGATATTTCTTTCATCAAGGATATCGCATAAAATTAATGTTTCCAGGCGGCCGGAGACAATTTTTTCGGTCTTATGGATTTGATAAAACTTTGCACACAGGCCTTTAAGCGTAAAGGACTGAAAAGGTATATATATATTTTCCTTCTGATCGGTCCTGATGAAGGAAAAGAATCGGCGCTTTGCTTCCTCAAGTCCGAATACGGAAGGCGTAACATAATAAACCGACGAATAGTCCCCTTCCGGACAAAGGGATATTACTTCTCTAAAAACAGACGCCCTTTTGTTCTTTGCACCCGCAGGCGCTATATATACAATGCCTTTATTCATTTTTTATGCGCGAGACATCAACCAAACTCAAATAAGTTTTAATATGGTATCTGTATTGGGGGATACGGCTAATCAGTAATTATCTTTTTGTCTATCCCGTACTTCTTCAGCCTGTGTCTCAGAGAACGAAAAGTGAGGTTCAGAAGCTTGGCAGCTTCAGTCTTGACCCCGTTGGTCTGTTCAAGGGCCTTAAGCAAATGGGCCTTCTCAATATCTTCAATTAATTTCTCAAGATTAACACCGCCCTCCGGCATATCTGTGGTTTCTTCTACAGGCGAGGTTCTTATCTCTTTGGGCAGATTATCGACATCAATTGTCTCACTGTCACACAATAAAGCTACTCTTTCAACTATGTTTTCCAGCTCCCTGACATTTCCTTTCCAATGATATTCACCAAGAACGGCAACTGCAGGCTGAGAGATTTTCTTTTTGCCGCCTGTGTGTTTCTTAAGGAAATAATTAACCAGGAGCGGAATATCGCCGCTCCTCTCTCTCAGCGGAGGAACTTTCACTGATAATACGTTAAGCCTGAAATACAGTTCTTCGCGGAATTGTCCATCGGCGGCAAGCTTTTTAATGTCACGGTTCGTAGCTGTAATTACCCTGACATCAGCATGTATGTCCGCTATTCCCCCGACTCTTCGGAATGTTCCGTGCTCAAGAACCCTCAGCAGTTTCGCCTGCAGATGGATCGGCATCTCTCCGATCTCGTCAAGAAAAAGAGTACCATCATTTGCCAGTTCGAACAATCCCTGTTTGTTGGATACGGCACCTGTAAATGCGCCTTTCATATAACCGAACAATTCACTCTCCAGAAGGTTTTCCGGAATGGCGGCGCAATTAATTGCCACAAAAGCATTGTCCTTTCTTGCGCTAAGATTGTGCAGGGCTTTCGCGACCAGTTCCTTGCCTGACCCGCTCTCGCCTTCAATCAGTACGTTCGCACTGCTCTGCGCAACTTTGGGAATTACGGAAAACAGTTCCAGCATCCTGGGACTTTCCCCGATAATGTTTTCCAGATGGGGGAACTTCAACTGATCCTTCAGCAACCGGACATCTTTCTGCAGCTTCTGCTTTTCCAGGGCATTTTTTACTACCAGCCGTATGTCATCCATTTTAAACGGTTTCTGTATATAGTCATAAGCTCCGAGCTTCATGGCCTCTATGGCTGATTCGGTACTGCCAAACGCGGTAATCAGGACAACAATAGTATTTGGAGATATACTCTTTACATTTTTGAGCACTTCAACGCCGTTCATTCCCGGCATTTTAAGATCTGTGATTACCAGGTCAAAGATGTCTTTTTTAGCAAACTCGATGGCAGATCCCCCCCCCTCCGCGACAGCAACTTCATACCCCTCGCCCTTGAGGAAAATCTCCAGTACTTCCCTCATGCTTTTTTCATCATCAACTACTAATATTTTGCCTTTCAATTTTTTCATTATTTCATGCCTCCGGAGAGACATCCTTATCTACTTTGTGGGCCGGCAGTATTACCCTGAACGTCGCACCGGTTCCCGTCCCCTGTGATTCAACCTTCAGCTTGCCGCCGTGCTCTTCAGTAATCCTGTGGGAAATGGCAAGTCCCAGCCCCGTACCTTTTTCTTTTGTAGTAAAAAAGGGATAAAAGATCCGTTCTTTATTCTGCTGGTTTACTCCGCTCCCGGTGTCTCTGAAAATGATCTCAACGGCATTGTCTTTCTTTTCAGTAGAAATAAAAAGTTCGCCGTTTCCAGATACAGCTTCCACAGCATTAATGCCGAGATTCCAGAATACCTGCTGCAACTGGCTGGCATCTCCTTTTATAAAAAGTTCCCCCGGCAGTTTCTCGGTTATTTTAACATTTTCCATCATATTCTCCGAACTGCGCAGAAGCGTAATCATATCCTTTAGAGACTGATGGACATCGAACAGGTCCATGCTCGGCTGCTGTGGTTTTGCATATAGTAAAAAATCCGTGACAATACTGTTGAGCCTGTCCATTTCCGAAAGGGCAATGCCCATCAGCTGGTCAGTGTGTTCGACCGGGACTTTTTTTTCGCGAAGCATCTCAATCGACGCTTTTAACGAAGCCAGGGGGTTTCTGAGCTCATGAGCTATGAGAGCGGAAAGCTCTCCGATAAACGCCCACTTTTCCTTTTTCATCATCTCCATCTCCATTTCCTTGAACATTGTAAGATCCTGGAAAATGCCTATCATGCCTATTATCATGCCATCGCTGGTTTTCAGATTTGAGAACCTGATACCAATATAATGGATTTTCCCGTCCCTCACTAATTCTCCCTCTATTCTTTCATACGGTTCTTGTATGTCTTTGACAAACAGGAATATATCCTGTGGTTTTTTGCCTATCACTTCAGCGAGAGTCAGACCGGTAATCGCCTGAGCTGAACTGTTACAAGTCACTATCCCCCAGTCAAGGTCAGTAGTAAATACGCCGCTCGGCATGCTCTCAATAATATCCTTGCTCAACACCCTAAGGTCATCAATATCGGCCTCTTTCTTCTGTAAATCCTGAGTTACATCAGACAATCTTCCTGAGAGATGGCCGCTTAAAAAAGCTACAACGAAAAAAGCCAATATATGAGTAAATATATTATACAGATAAGTCCCTTCACTAAAACTGCTTAAAAGATCGGAAGATACCAGGGAATAGAACTGGAATTCAATAATAAGCCCATACAGCACGCTACTCATTCCAGCGATATAATAACTCGCACGACGGGAGAGTAAAATGCTGGCAGAAATGATACTAAGAAGAAACGCGAAAGAAAACCAGCTTGCAATACCACCGGTCAGAGCGACAAGCGCCGCCGCTGTAAAGACATCAATAATGATCTGCAGATAGGCAAATATTACAAAAGAATTGTGAGTATTTATCCATTTTAAGACAATAGCATAGATTATTGTAAGAAAATAAAGAACAGCAATAAAATAAGAAAAAACAAGCGGGGATAGAAGCTTGGCATCTACAATCTGGAAGACATAAAAAGAACCAAAAAAAAGAGTGACTAATGCCGCTCTTGTAAATATTAGCGCCCGTAGTCTCCTTACATCATCTTTGAACATTCAATTGACCGCAGCACACTCCTGAAAGTTATCCGTATATTTGCCGGCGATTGGAATATGCGCCGGAGAAAAACACATTTAATCCTCACCGCCCTGTGCGGGAATTTCAGTATCAGGAGTAATTCATAACATATTTCAGCTACGACCCATGCCCATACTTTCAATTTCAGGGGCAATCTTCTACAGAAATCCTTCACAATAAATCTGCACCTACAGAATCCAGATGATGTCCGCAGCCTTATGAGGACATTGCTACTTGATCAGAGTAATGAGTTTGAATATAGGCATATACATGGCGATAACTATGAATCCGATGGCACCGCCGAGGAATACCATAATTACAGGCTCAAGCATCGATGTCAGGGCCATAACCGCCGCGTCTACTTCCTCATCATAGAAATCAGCAATTTTATTAAGCATCGTGTCTATAGCGCCCGTTGACTCACCAACACCGATCATCTGTACGACCATTGGCGGGAACACCTTGACCTGACTCAGCGGTTCAGCAATGGTTTTGCCTTCTGCTACAGCCTTTCTTACTTGTAAGACAGCTCTTTCTATGACTTTATTGCCAGCTGTCTTGGCTGTAATGTCAAGTCCTTCGAGAATCGGGACACCACTGCCTACAAGCGTTCCCAGCGTTCTCGTAAATTTGGAAACAGCAACTTTCTTCAGCAACATCCCGACGATGGGGAGCTTTAACAATATCGTGTCTGTAATCAGTTTCCCTTTCTCCGTTCTGCGGAAAAAACCCACGCCGATAACCAAGCCTATAATGCCTAAAGCAACCATCACTCCCCCTATCCCGCCAAGAAACTCACTCAAATTAACAACAATCCTGGTTGGCAAAGGCAATACTCCGCCCATCTGTGCAAACATTTTGGAGAATGTAGGGACAACCTTCACCATAATGATCCAGATAACAAGCACTGCAACTGATACAACAACACCCGGATATATCATGGCGCCTTTAACCTGTCTCTTCAGTTTCATGGACTTTTCTATATATCCGGCAAGCCGGTTAAGAATTGTATCCAGAATACCACCAGACTCTCCGGCCGCCACCATATTTACATAGAGGTCGTTGAATATTCTCGGATGTTTTTTTAATGCGTCAGCGTACGTATATCCACCCTCAACATCTGCTTTTACATCGGTAATGACCTGCTTGAGCTTCTTGTTCTCAGTTTGCTTTGATAGAATTTCCAGGGCCTGAACAAGTGGCAGGCCGGCATCAATCATGGTCGCAAACTGCCTTGTAAAGACAACAATGTCTTTGTCAGTGACACTGCCGCCAAATGAAAAAGCAGCCTTGGGCTTTGCACTGACATTCGTAGGAACGATATTCTGTCTTCTCAAATGTGAAATAACTTCTTCTTTAGAGGTAGCAGTCAACTCTCCCTTTTGAATAGTTCCTTTTGCTGTTTTTCCGGACCATCTAAAAACTATAGGTGTCGCCATTTCTTATCTCCTTTTTGATGTTGCAGCAGCCTGCTGCATCATATTGAGCATCTCATCGGGGATAGTTGATTTGCCGAGTGCATCATCATATGAAATAAGGCCTTTGCTGTATAGACTGAACAGTGACTGATTCATGGTCTGCATACCGAATTTAGACTGCCCGGTCTGCATCATTGAATAAATCTGATGCACTTTATCTTCTCTGATAAGGTTTCTAATGGCAGCATTGGGAACCATAATCTCAGCCGCCATTACCCTGCCGATACCGGATTTCTTGGGTATAAGCTGCTGGGAAATTATTCCCTCAACCGTAAAAGATATCTGGACTCTGACCTGTTCCTGCTGATGGGGAGGAAACACGTCTATAATACGGTTGATGGTCTGGACGGCATTGTTTGTGTGGAGCGTTGCCAGTGTAAGGTGCCCTGTTTCAGAAACGGTCAGGGCGGCTTCTATCGTTTCAAGGTCCCTCATCTCACCAATAAGAACTATATCGGGATCCTGTCTCAGAACATATTTCAATGCAGTTTTAAAAGCGGCCGTATCAGCATTAACCTCCCTCTGGTTCACAAGACATTGTTTATGGGCATGTAGGTATTCAATTGGGTCTTCTACTGTAATTATATGCTCCTGCCGTTCCGAGTTTATCCTGTCAATCATCGTTGCCAGAGTTGTGGATTTACCACAACCCGTAGGCCCGGTGACCAGTATCAGACCTCTCGGCTTCTTTGTAAACTCAATTACAATATCCGGCAGTCCAAGTTCCTGAAAGGATTTAATACTGAACGGAATAGTTCTAAAGGCTGCGGCAACCGCACCCCTCTGCATAAATATATTAGCCCTGAACCTGCTCAAGCCCTTAACGCCAAAAGAAAGGTCAAGTTCGCTGCTTTCTTCAAATTTATGCTTCTGGGCATCGGTAAGAATACTGTAGCACAACGCCTTGGTATCCGCGGATGAAAGGGGAGGGCCTTCAAGTATATTGAGTTTACCGTCAATTCGTATACGCGGAGAGGTACCGGTACTTATATGGAGGTCAGTAGCACCCCTTTCGATCATTACTTTTAATAGTTCATATAAAGTCGCCACTTTTTTACCTTCCTTTATTCTATTATATATTTATATTCTATACAACCGTGATATTAGTCTCCGAATGTAACCCTTAATATCTCCTCTACTGTTGTTGTTCCCTCCTTTATTTTAACAAGGCCGCTCATTCGAAGTGTGGCCATGCCCAGCCTTACAGCTGTCTTTTTTATCTCGGAGGCGGACGCACCCTCAAGAATAAGCTCTTTAAGTTCGTCTCTGACAGGCATTACTTCATAAAGTGCGATTCTTCCTTTATAACCCGTGCCATTACATGTATTGCAGCCTTTCCCTTTATATCCCTTGATCGCTTTAGCGTCTTCTTCTGAAAAACCGATCTTAACAAGGGCAGGAATAGGAATGTTTTCCTCCTCTTTGCATTGTTCACATATCTTTCTGCAGAGCCTCTGAGCGAGTATCAGTAAAACAGATGCCGACACAAGGAACGGCTCTATACCCATATTGAGAAGTCTGGATACAGTGCTCGGAGCGTCGTTCGTATGAAGAGTACTCAGCACAAGATGTCCGGTAAGAGCTGCCTTGACCGCGATCTCCGCGGTCTCAAAATCTCTGATCTCACCGACCATTATAATATCAGGGTCCTGTCTAAGAAAAGATCGAAGTGCGGCCGCAAATGTAAGGCCTATATCCTCCTTGACCTGGACCTGGTTAATGCCCATAAGGTTATATTCAACCGGGTCCTCAGAGGTCATTATATTAACATCAATTGTGTTTACGGTACTAAGAGCGGAATACAGCGATGTGGTCTTACCGCTTCCGGTAGGTCCTGTTACAAGTACCATGCCAAAAGGTGACCGAATCGCCTCTTCAAAATCCTTAAGGGCCTCTGTTTCAAATCCAAGCTTGGTAAGATCAAGCTCCAGGTTGCTCTTGTCCAGAATTCTCATAACGATCTTTTCACCAAAAAGAGTAGGCAGTGTTGAAACACGAAGGTCAACCTCTTTGCTCCTTATCCTGAGCTTGATCCTTCCGTCCTGGGGCAGTCGCCTTTCAGCTATATCAAGTTCTGACATGATCTTGACCCTTGACGTCAGAGCGGCCCTTAACTTCTGAGGCGGAGACATAATATCATAAAGAACACCGTCTATTCTGTAACGGACCCTGAAGGTTTTCTCGTAGGGTTCAAGATGTATATCACTGGCGCCCCTGTTTATTGCTTCAGACAGTATAAGATTAACAAGTTTTACAACAGGGGCTTCTTCAACAGCCTGCTTAAGCTCACTGATATCGACCTGTTCTTCATCATCCTGTACAAAATCAAGAAAATCCGCATCTGATTCCTTGATCTTGTCCATAACAGTCTGGAGAGCGTCGGATTGCCCATAATGTTCGTCCATGGCCTCTTTGATGGAAGATTCAGCGGCAACAACGGGTTCAACATTATAACCGGACATAAACTTGACATCGTCTATTGCGAATACATTGGACGGGTCGACCATGGCAATCGTAAGCGTTGCGCCCACTCTCGCAACAGGCATTATCTGATATTTTTGTGCAACTTCGTG
>CAZNPC010000075.1:0-9211 GCA_964574765.1 uncultured Nitrospirales bacterium
AAAGAACGGCTTAAGAACACTGATCAGGAAATAAATGAGATCCTCGAAGCTTCAAAAAAATCCGGCGAAAAAGAAAAAGAATTAATTATTACCGAGGGTGAGAGAATCAGCGCCAAGATTCTTGAACAGGCACAGTCAAACATTGCGTTTGAACTGCAGAAAGCAAGGGAATCTATAAAATCCGAGGCAGCCCTTCTGGCGCTCGAACTGGCGGAGAAACAGATAAAGGCAAAGCTAGGTGCAAAAGAGCAGGAAACTCTCATAGACGAGTACATCAAGAAACTTGAGGTAAAAAATTGAACAAAAATCAGATAGCGAAAAAATACAGCAGGGCAGTGATTAATACGTGTGAGGTTGCGGAAATTCCGGAAGTTCTTGAAGCGTTTCAGATATTTTCCAAACTGATGGATGCTGATAAAAAACTCCGGCTTCTGTTTGCGAGCCAGCTTTTCACGGATGATGAAAAAGGTAAGGCTCTGGTATCGGTTCTTTCACAACTTAAAATATCAGGACAGGGAGAAAAATTCATAAGACTTATTATTATGCAGGGGCACCTGGCCGCCATGAAGGAAATAATAGAAGCATCGATCTCTGCATATAACAACCGCCTCAATAAACAGACTGCGACAGTCATTTCAACAGTTGCACTTGAAAAGGGGTACATCGAACGACTCAAAAAAACACTTGAGGCCATGACTCAGAAAGACATTGAAATAGAGAACGAAACTGACTCTTCCCTGCTTGGCGGATTTATTGTTAAAGTCGGCAGCACTGTCTATGACAGCAGCCTGAAAGGTCAGTTCAGACTTTTGAAATCAGAATTATTAAAAGATATAAGTATGAATTAAATTTTGCGGGGGTGATTCAATGGATGTCTCAGATCTTAAAGCTGAAGAAATAAGCGAATTAATTAAAAAACAGATTACTGATTTTGAAAAACGTGTTGACGTTAGTGAGGTCGGTACTGTCGTTAAAGTAGGTGACGGTATCGCCAAGGTTTACGGCCTTGACAATGCAATGTCTTCAGAGCTTCTTGAATTTCCAAATGAAGTCTACGGCATGGCCCTCAACCTTGAAGAAGATTCTGTCGGTGCTGTTCTTTTTGGGGAAGACACCCTTATTAAGGAGGGTGACCTTGTAAAGCGTACCGGGAAAATCATGTCAGTGCCTGTTGGAGAAGGACTGCTGGGAAGAGTCGTTAATGCTATCGGTCAGCCGATTGACGGAAAAGGCCCGATCGATTCTAAAGAAAGCAGAATTGTCGATGCTGTCGCACCCGGAATCATTGACAGGCAGCCCGTTAGAGAGCCTCTTCAGACAGGTCTTAAATCTGTGGACGCGATGATCCCGGTCGGAAGGGGTCAAAGAGAACTTATCATCGGCGACCGTCAGGTCGGAAAAACCGCTATAGGTATAGACGCCATTATTAACCAGAAAGGCGGCGACGTAGTATGCATCTATGTTGCTATCGGACAGAAACGTTCCAACGTTGTCCGTGTTGCCAAAAAACTTGAAGAAGAAGGCGCGCTGGAGCATACGATAATTGTATCAGCTACAGCGAGTGAACCCGCACCTCTTCAGTACATCGCGCCGTATACCGGATGCACAATGGGTGAATATTTCAGGGACAGCGGCAAACACGCATTAATAGTATACGATGACCTTAGTAAACAGGCCACGGCATACAGGCAGCTTTCACTTCTGCTCAGGCGCCCCCCGGGCCGTGAGGCATTCCCCGGAGACGTTTTCTACCTCCATTCAAGACTCCTTGAAAGGGCTGCTAAACTCTCGGATAAACTGGGAGGAGGTTCTCTTACCGCACTCCCGATCATTGAGACACAGGCTGGTGACGTATCAGGATATATTCCGACAAACGTTATTTCCATTACAGACGGACAGATATACCTTGAACCTGAACTGTTCTACTCAGGCGTACGGCCTGCGGTTAACGTCGGTCTCTCTGTCAGCCGTGTCGGCGGAGCGGCCCAGACAAAGGCTATGAAGCAGGTCGCGGGAACACTCAGGCTCGACCTTGCGCAGTACCGGGAAATGGCGGCATTTGCACAGTTTGGTTCTGACCTAGACAAGGCAACTCTCGCACAAATAGAGCGCGGCAAAAGAATGGTTGAACTCCTGAAACAGAACCAGTATGTGCCGATGACCATGCATGACCAGGTAATTGTTCTGTTTGCAGGTACACAGGGTTACCTTGATGACATACCCGTTGAGTCAATCAAGAAATTCGAAGAGGAGTTCATTAAATTCATAAGCAGTTCGAAAGATGACCTGCGCACTGAACTTGCTGAGAAAAAAGCGTTCGACGATGAGCTTAAGGCAAAACTCATTCAGGCGATAGAAGAATTTAAGAAAGGATTCCAGGCTTAGAAAATAAAAAAGAGTCAATATGTCATTTAGTAATTTATTTTTTTAATGACTTAATGACTGAACAACTTAATTGCATGGTTTAAAACAATGGCTACTTTAAAAGACATAAATAACAGAATAAAGGCTGTTCAAAGCACCCAGAAGATTACAAAGGCCATGAAGATGGTGGCTGCTTCAAAGCTGAAAAAGGTGCAGAACCGGATGCTGGACCTCAGGCCTTACGCGGATAAGATGCATGATGTTCTTATAAGCCTTGCAAAAGGCGCGGACCGGGAATCGCATCCTCTGCTTGCGCAAAGAGCCAGAAAGACGGTTGAAGTTGTTGTTGTCACATCTGACAGAGGACTGTGCGGTGCATTTAATACCAATATCCTTAAATCCGCGCAAGCACTTATTGACGATTACAAAAAGAATGAATTCGAAGTCAGCGTAAGTGCAGCAGGGAAAAAAGCAAGGGATTATTTTAAGAGAAAAAATATTAAAGTGCGCAACTCATGGACAGGTATTTCAGGGAACGTAACTTTTTCCAGTGCTGAAGAAATAGCCAACAACATAAAAGAAGCATATATTGATGAAACCATCGATGAAGTGACCGTAGTCTATAACGCATTCAAATCCATGGTGACGCAGACACTGACATCGGCAAAGCTTCTTCCTCTGGCACCCGTAGAGGAAGAACAAGAATCTGCTGATGAATCGGAAACAACGGATTTTATATATGAACCTTCCATGGAGGCAATTTTTGACAGATTGATCCCGAGAAATGTAGATATTCAGATCTACAGGGCTCTCCTTGAAAGCTCTGCATCTGAAGAAGCGGCAAGAATGAGCGCCATGGAAAACGCGACACAGAGCTGTAACGAGATGGTTGATAAACTCACGCTTCAGTACAACAAGGCCAGGCAGGCATCTATTACCGGAGAGCTGATGGACATCGTCGGCGGTGTTGAAGCGTTAAAAGGATAAATAAACTCAACAATTTTGAGATTTGAACTTTGATATTTGATATTAATTTAAACGGAGGTCATAGATCATGAATGAAGGCAAAGTCGCACAGATCATTGGAGCAGTTGTTGATGTTGAATTTGATCAGAAACTGCCTGCAATATTAAATGCTCTTACAATAGATAAGCCGGGGGATAAAGATAAAGGCATACCCGATATCAAAATAACACTTGAGGTCGCATCCCACCTTGGGGATAACATGGTCAGGACTATCGCAATGTCAGCAACCGACGGACTCGTTAGAGGTACTGCCGCTGTTGACACAGGACAGCCTATCACAGTACCTGTAGGCGAAAAAACACTCGGCAGGATCATGAATGTTATCGGTGAATCTGTGGACCAGCTTGGGCCTATAGATTCAAAGGAGCGACTGCCTATTCACAAGGAGTCTCCTGAATTTACCGCTCAGGATACATCGACACAGGTCTTTGAGACAGGCGTTAAGGTTTTTGACCTCCTCGTCCCCTTTGTTAAAGGCGGAAAGATGGGGATGTTCGGCGGCGCGGGAGTTGGCAAGACAGTTGTTATCATGGAGATGATCCACAATATCGCCATGGTCCACGGCGGTGTGTCGGTTTTCGCAGGTGTTGGTGAGAGAACAAGAGAAGGAAATGACCTTTATCTTGAAATGAAAGAGGGCGGCGTTCTGGAAAAAACAGCCCTCATCTACGGCCAGATGAATGAGCCGCCCGGAGCCAGGGCCAGGGTTGCCCTTTCAGCTCTTACAGTTGCCGAATACTTCAGAGACGAAGGACAAGACGTTCTTGTCTTTTTAGATAACATTTTCAGATACACACTTGCCGGCGCCGAGCTTTCAGCGCTTCTCGGAAGAATGCCGTCAGCTGTTGGATATCAGCCTACCCTCGGAACAGATATGGGTATTCTGCAGGAAAGGATCACCTCCACAAACAAAGGCGCTATTACTTCCATGCAGGCCATTTACGTTCCTGCTGACGACCTTACTGACCCGGCTGTTGCAACTGCATTTACACACCTTGACGGAACAGTTGTTCTTTCAAGGCAGATCTCGGAACTTGGCATATACCCTGCTGTTGACCCTCTTGATTCAACGTCAAGAATACTTGATCCGCTTGTGCTCGGAGATGAACACTACGCAGTTGCCAGACAGGTCCAGATGGTCCTCCAGAAATATAAAGAACTGCAGGACATCATAGCTATTCTCGGGATGGAAGAGCTTTCTGAAGATGATAAAATACTGGTTACCCGCGCAAGAAAACTGCAGAGGTTCTTAAGCCAGCCCTTCCATGTTGCAGAGACTTTCACCGGGACACCGGGCAAATACGTAAAACTCGCGGATACAATAAAAGGGTTTAAGGAAGTTGTTGAAGGAAAATACGACGATCTGCCCGAGCAGGCATTCTATATGGTAGGCGGAATAGAAGAAGTTGAAGAAAAAGCCAGGAAGCTGGCTGGATAAAATAGTTATTGGTTATTAGTTGTTCGTTATTAGTAACGGATTACGTTTGAAATTTATTAACAAATAACTAAGAAGGAGAAAAAAAGAATAACAAATGGCAGATAAATTAACTTTAAATATTGTTACCCCCTACGGCAACGTCTTTTCTGAGGAAGTCGATGAGATCGTTGCTGCCGGTTCTGAGGGTGAATTCGGTGTTTTGCCGGATCACATCCCGTTTCTGACAACACTTAAGATCGGGATGCTGACCTATAAAAAGGGCTCTGAAACAGGACATATTTTTGTGAATTGGGGATACGCTGAAGTCGGCCCTGATAAAGTTACTGTGCTTGCCGACAGTGCGGAGAAGTCTGATGAGATTGATGTTGAAAGGGCCAAAGAAGCAATGCAGCGCGCGGAAGAACGCCTCAAAAAAGCAGAAGAAATTGACGAGGCACGCGCTACATCATCACTTGAGCGCGCTGCAGCAAGGATACATGTTGGAGGGAGATAGCAAATAGTATCCTTCTATTACATCCTGTAAGCAAACTTAACCCATCACAGATTAGATGTGATGGGTTTTCATTTAAATAGAAATGTTAAAACTGCTGATTTTCGACCTTGACGGCACACTTATAGATTCAAGCGTTGACATTGCCAACGCGATAAACCATGCCATTGAACCTGCAGGCATTGCTCCTCTGACAACTGAACAGGTCATTTCAATGGTAGGTTATGGAATAACACAGCTTGTAGAGGGTATTGTACCACCCGAGTTTTGTGAAGAGTCTTTAAAAAGGTTTCTTAAACACTACTCAAACCATATCATTGACAATACAGAACCCTACCCCGGCGTAAAAGAAACGCTGTCAAAACTGGGCAATTACAAAAAAACTGTAATATCAAACAAAAAAGAGGCGCTTTCAAAAAAAGTCATGGACGGCCTCGGACTGTCCGGGTTCTTTGACTTCATTCTAGGCAGTGACAGCACCTTTGAGAGAAAGCCCTCGCCTGTACCAATTTATGAGGCTTTGAAACGGGCCGGCGTAATAAAAGATGAGGCGATCATAATAGGCGACAGCGACATTGATATAAAGGCCGGAAATGCCGCTGGTATTAAAACCCTTGCCGTGACATATGGATTCCGTAAAAGAGAAACGCTGCAAGACGCTGATTATATAATTGATTCGTTTGAAGAATTGATATCTGTTCTTAAAGAAATAGATTAAATGCGGGATTCCGTCCCACACTCGGGTTAATTCGATAAAAAACCAGTGGCGCTCCGCCCCACAAAGATAATTTGAATATTTAGTGTTACCAGAGGTAACACTAATGTAAGGAAATGTTATTTAATCATATTAGCTCGCTGTATTGCTCGCTATTGCATTTGCTCACTGCCCCCTGTATTATATGAAATCACAATATTAATGACTATAAAGGGATAAGAAATGGGCAAGAAATTAAAACTGGGACTGCCAAAGGGCAGCCTGCAGGCATCAACTTTAAAACTTTTCAAAAAAGCCGGATATAACATATCGGTTGATTCGAGGTCATATTATCCTTCTTTTGATGACGTTGAGATAGAAGCACTGCTGATCAGAGCCCAGGAGATGGCCAGATATGTTGCCGACGGTGTGCTTGACGCCGGCCTTACAGGCAAGGACTGGATACTTGAGCAGGGCGCCAGTGTTCAAGAGATTGCTGAGCTTAATTACGCTAAAGAAGGCCTCAGGCCTGTAAAGTGGGTCATTGCTGTTCCCAAAGATTCAAAGATAAAAAAGGTCAGGGACCTTAACGGCAAGCGTATAGCAACAGAGCTTGTCAATTTCACAAAAAAATATCTCAAATCCAAAAAAGTTAAAGCAGAAGTTGATTTTTCATGGGGCGCTACAGAGGTAAAACCCCCGTTTCTCGCCGATGCAATTGTTGAACTTACAGAGACAGGGTCATCTTTAAAGGCAAATAACCTGAGAATAATAGAAACGATCCTCGAGTCAAGCACAAGGTTCATTGCCAACAAAAAAGCATGGAAAGATAAATGGAAAAGACAGAAGATGGAAAATATCGTTCTTCTCCTAAAAGGCGCACTTGCCGCTGAGGAAAAAGTCGGCCTAAAGATGAACGTGCCTGAAAAGTCCTTAAAGCGTGTAATGAGCCTTCTCTCCGCCCTGCACTCTCCAACCATATCGCAGCTTTCAGATAAGGGATGGTTCGCGCTTGAAGTCATGCTTGATGAAAAAACAGTGCGTGACATAATTCCCCGGCTTAAATCTGCTGGCGCTGAAGGGATCATTGAGTATCCGCTGAACAAGGTAATACCCTAAGACAGTAAACAGTGATCGGCTTGCCCGCCGGTTGTTTGGAGGGTAACCTGTGATTAGTTACGATTAAAACACAAATTGTACTATGATGCACAAGACAGCATCAGACCAACCTGCTTCCTGGTTTGTAAACCAGGTCTAGGAACAGGGAGACTGCTTCTTTATCTCCGCAATTGACAATTGATTAGATTCTGTTTGATCAATAAAGCTAGACGTTTTGGGTTAATTCCTCGAGGTTTTTTTTCAAAGGAGTCACACGGACATTCATCATCAGCCTCCCTGTTCATTTGGTAGTTTTCAGGAGTAAAAACAGCCAGCTAAGTCGATATACAGGACGGTTGCATGTACCACAAGGGTACAGGGCAGGCAAATTAGTTACTCCTAAGAAGGAGCAACTAATTTCTCGTCAGCCTTTTCTGTCAACATGCTATGGCGCTACAGCTCTGTGGCTCTGCTGCTCTGGCGCAACTCTCCTGTTTTTCATTGATATAATCAGCTCTTTCTGTTATAAGTACGGGAATAACTATTTAATATATACCGGCTTATTTCAGGAGGTTACTTATGGACTGGGCGGCCCTGCTCACATCAATGCTTATACTCTTTGCCATTGTTAATCCGATAGGCAGTATCCCTATTTTTCTGCAGCTCACGGGCGGTATGTCATCTAAAGACAGGTCCCGGACATTCCGGACAGGTGTTATATCATCTGCTGCCATACTTTTTATTTTTATCCTTTTCGGGGAACAGGTTCTGACCAACTTCTTCCAAGTTAGTATGTCTGACCTTATGGCCGCGGGGGGCCTGCTGTTGTTAATCATAGCTATTGACCACCTGATCTTCGGCTCTCTTGTACGGGGGGTATTATCCAGAGATCAAAATAATGCGCATCAGATCGGGGCAGTTCCGATTGCATGTCCTATTCTTGCCGGCCCGGGCGCAATGATGACCGTACTTGTAACTTATTCTGAACACGGTTTTCTTATTGCTGCAGCATCGATAATTGCGGTTTTGGGGATTACATGGCTGATCCTGCAGTTTATTGATACTATTTATAAGTATCTGGGAGAAATTGTCTGCACTGTGCTTTCCAAGATCCTGTGTCTTTTTATCGCTGCCATCGGCATTCATTTATTGATGCAGGGTTTGTCTCAGTATTTTAAGTAAACACAGTATAAATAGACCTGATCCAGTTAATTTACACCTCCCAACTTGTGTTATAATCCCCTCTATGGATATCAAGAAGCTTGTAAAACCGAATATACGTTCTCTGCGCGCATACCAGGCAAAGGAAATACCCTGCCGCGTAAAGCTGGACGCAAATGAGAGCCCATATTCAGGATTCAGAATTCAGGGATCAGGGGTCAGTAGTAAAAATTTTCTTAAGAATTTAAACAGATATCCTGATCCCGAGGCCAAAACACTTAAGAAGCTAATTGCAGGAAATCAAAAAGTAAAGCCGGAACAAATCCTTGTTGGAAACGGATCTGACGAGCTGATCTATTACTTGATTATGACCTTTGGCGGGCCTGTGCTGTACCCTGTCCCGACATTTTCAATGTACGGCATTATCTCACAGGCGCTTGGAGAGAAAAAGATAGAGACCCCCCTTGATAATAATTTTGACCTTGATGAGAGAGTAATCCTGAAAGAAATAAAAAAGAAAAAACCTAAGCTGATATTCCTGAGTTCCCCCAACAACCCGACAGGCAACAGTTTTTCGTCTGTTCGGATGAAAAAAATCCTTGATGCTGTGTCAATCGTCAATCGCTCGCCTCGTGCGAAGCCTACGGGTCAATCGCTCGCCTCGCGAAGCGGGTCGATCGTAGTTATAGATGAGGCATATAAGGCGTTTTCAGGCAAAAAGAGCTTTCTTTCTTTACTAAAAAAATACAAAAATCTCGTTGTGCTTAATACATTCAGCAAGATCGGGCTGGCAGGCCTGCGCGTCGGCTATATGACAGCTAACACAGAAATTATTGAGCAGGTAAACAAGGTCAGGCTTCCCTTCAACCTTAATTCACTCTCCCAGGAGATTGCCGTAAAAGCTTTAAAGAACAAGAGACGTCTACAATCAGATATAAGG
>CAZNPC010000076.1:0-8846 GCA_964574765.1 uncultured Nitrospirales bacterium
ACAGCATGCCCGCGGATGCAGTTAGAAAAGCTGTTCAATCGTCAATCGTCAATCGCTCGCTCGCCTCGAGGCGAAGCAGCGGGCCTCGTGCGAAGCCTACGGGTCAATCGTTAATCTTTATCGTTTCCAACGAGGTAGGTATGGGTATTGTGCCTGAGAATGAACTGGCGAGAGAATTCAGGGACTGGGCAGGTCTGTTAAATCAGAAAGTCGCTGAGACGGCAGATGAGGTTTACCTGGTTACGGCGGGGATACCTTTAAAAATAAAGTAGAACCCCCCGCAAAGTTCTTTACCGTAGAACGGCACAAGTAGAACTTGAACCACGGGGCAGGCGTTCAAGCCCATGTACCACAAAGGCACAGGGCAGGCAGTTTTAACTATGATGGTTTGAACAGATTGAACTATATAACAAAGGAGGAGAAGATGGAATTGGAAACAATTGTATCAAAGGTAAATTCAGTCAACGGCAATCTTATTGCTCAGGCACAGCAGCGCCTTGATAATCTTACAAAACCTCAGGGCAGTCTGGGACGGCTCGAGGAGTTTGCAAAGAGGCTGGTTGCGATTACAGAAGACCCCATGCCTGAGATTGATAAAAAAGCTGTTTTTACATTTGCGGGGGATCACGGTGTTGCGGATGAAGGTGTGTCGGCATTTCCCAAAGAGGTTACCGGGCAGATGGTCTTTAATTTCCTTAACAGCGGAGCCGGGATCAATGTGCTTGCTCGTCATGCCGGTGCGGATGTCATAGTTGTGGATATCGGAGTGGATCATGATTTCGGCAGCGTCGCAAACAGCGCGTTTGTTTCAAAAAAAGTCATGAAAGGCACAAAAAACATAAGAAAAGGGCCTGCCATGACAAAAGACGAGGCGCGGAAATGTCTGAATGTCGGAATCGGGCTGGCAGAAGAATATGCAAAAAAAGGATACAGGATATTCGGTACAGGCGAGATGGGGATAGCCAACACGACACCATCAAGCGCAATAACAGCGGTTCTTGCGGGAAAGTCTGTTGAAGAAGTCACAGGTAAAGGAACGGGTATAAACGATGAAGCATGGACAAACAAGGTACAGGTTATCAAAGATGCCATTTCATTGAACAGGCCCGATCCCGCAGACCCTATTGATGTACTTGCCAAAATAGGAGGCACGGAAATCGGCGGTATCGCAGGTCTTGTTCTGGGTGCTGCGGCACACAGGATCCCGGTTGTCATTGACGGTTTTATATCAACCGCCGGAGCGCTTATAGCATATGCAATTGAACCAAAAGCAAAGGATTTCATGTTTGCCGCGCACTGTTCTCAGGAAATCGGGCATAAGGCAATGCTGGAGAAGATAGGCCTCAGGCCGATCCTTGATCTTGATCTCAGGCTTGGCGAAGGAACAGGCGCTGTACTGGCAATGTTTATTATTGAAGCCGGGCTGAAAATATATAAAGAAATGGCAACTTTTGAAGAAGCGGCAGTAGCAAACAAAAAACAAGTTCAAAATAGCTGAATGTAGTTCTAGGTAGTTCAATGTTGAACAATATTAAACAAATTTAAACGATTTTAAACTATGAGAAGAATTCTTCTGGCATTTCAGTTTCTAACAATAATTCCTTTAAGGGATCTGGAAGATGTCTCGGAAAAAGACATAGGGAGCGCGTCAGCCTTTTTCCCTCTGGCCGGGGCTTTCCAGGGACTGATATTTGCGGTTTCAGCGGGAATATTTCTGAAGGTTTTTAATGCTGAACTGTCCAACGGACTGGTCCTTCTTGTGATGGTCCTGACATACGGCGGCCTTCATATTGACGGCCTTTCAGATACATTTGATGCCATTGCCTCGACCGGGAACAGGGGGAAAAAGCTTGCGATAATGAAAGACAGCACTACCGGCCCGATAGGGGTAACGGCAATAGTTATTGCGCTTCTTTTGAAGTATCTCCTGTTAAATGAACTGTTTCACAGCTCAACGACCTCCATTTATTATTTCACAATATTCTTAATGCCTGTTTTTTCCAGGTGGGCAATGGTGCCGGCGATATATCACGGCAGGCCCGCGAGTCCGAACGGACTTGGTAAACTGTTCACAGAGCACACAGGAATAAAAGAACTGCTCATTGCAACATTTATCATACTGCTGATATCTTTTTCCGCGTTCAGCCTGATGCCGGGTTCTTTTTCATCTGTTTCATATTTACTGTTTATTCTTCCGGTGCTGTATCTTTTCAGCCTTACGGCGGTATGGTTTTTTGACAGACGGTTCGGCGGGGTGACAGGAGACAATTTCGGCGCAGTATCTGAGATTTCAGATTTATTATTTTTAATAGCGGCGGTCATATGCATAAAAAACTTTATTTAATAAGGCACGGAGAGACAGAGGGCGCTGACGCGAAGCGATATAAAGGCCATATGGATGTGCCGCTATCTGAAAACGGTGTCAGGCAAATGGAGCGGGCAGCGAAATATATTGTTCAGGACAGTCCAGGTGGTTTAAACGCAGTATATACTTCTGACCTGAGCAGGGCTGTTAAAAGCGCTGAGATCATTGCAAAACCTCACGGCCTGAAACCGGTTGTTGTTAAAGAACTGAAAGAGAGGAACTTCGGCGTATGGGAAGGTATGTCTTTTGATGAAATAAAAGGAAAATACCCTGACGAATTCCAGGCATGGGTTGATAATCCCGTAAAGTTCAGCCCTATAGACGGAGAAAACACTGTTGAAGTCAGAGACAGGGCAGTAGCTGCGCTAGACCAAATCTTGAATAATCATCGTAAGAGTCCCGGAACGGTTCAAGATAGTTCAAAATGGCTCAAGATGGTTCAAAGTAGTTCAAAATTGAACAATATTAAACCGTTAAACAATGTTGAACAATTATCTATTGCTGTAGTCTCTCACGGCGGCATTAACAGGGTTATATTATGTCATTTTCTTGGAATACCGCTTGAAAACATATTCAGGATCGAACAGGACTTTGCCGCGGTTAATATTATTGAATTTTTTGAAGAGTACCCGGTAGTGAAACTTATTAACTACACAGTTTAATATTGTTTAAAATTGCTCAACGTAGTTCAACATAGTGAAAGACAGAATTCACAGGAGGCAGAAAATGACAGTAAATAATTTTGAAGATCTTGAGGTATGGAAACTGTCACGGGAATTAACAAAGCAAATCTATACTATAACTAAAGGTCGCCTTTTTGCTAAAGATTATATCTTAATAGGCCAAATTATTCGTTCTTCAATCTCAATTATGTCCAATATCGCAGAAGGATTTGAGCGTGGCGGTAATAAAGAATTTATACAGTATCTTTATATCGCTAAAGGTTCCTGTGGCGAGTTGCGATCACAGCTTTATGTAGTAGTTGACCAAAAGTATATTAATGCAACGAAACATAAGGAACTGCTTGATTTATCAAAAACAATCTCTGTAAAACTGAGCAACTTCATTCAAGTGTTAAAAGCAAGCAAATTAAAAGGCAGCAAATATAAATAACTTTAAACTATTTTGAACTGTGAAACCCTTTTGTTAAATGGTGTTTAAAATTGAACCATATTGAACTTCTTTTTTTTGAACTATGGCTAAAGCATTAATGATACAGGGAACAGGTTCCGGTGTGGGCAAGAGCGTGCTCGTTGCGGGTCTCTGCAGGGTTTTAAGGGACATTGGAATAAAAGTCGCGCCTTTTAAAGCGCAAAATATGGCCCTGAACTCGTTTATCACAAAAGAGGGCGGTGAGATCGGACGCGCTCAGGCGTTTCAGGCAGAAGCTGCCGGCATTGAACCCTGCAACGACATAAACCCCGTACTGCTCAAGGCAACGAGTGAATCAGGGTGCCAGGTGATTGTCAACGGCAGGGTCCACGCGAACATGAACGCGGTTGACTACTATGCCTTTAAAGATAAGGCATGGCAGGCAGTCACATCAGCATATGACAGGCTTTCAGAAAAGTATGACGTTATTGTAATTGAGGGAGCCGGAAGTCCGGCGGAGATCAACCTTAGAAATGAAGAGATAGTAAATATGAGAGTCGCCCGATATACCAATGCACCGGTGATCCTTGTTGGTGACATCGACAAGGGCGGGGTCTTTGCCTCTTTATATGGGACGATCGAACTGCTGAAAGACAGTTCAAATAGTTTAAGCCCCTGCACCACAAGGGTACATGGCAGGCGTTTAAACCGGTTAAAGACGCCTGAAATAAGTGATGCTGACTATATAAAGGCATTTGTAGTTAACAAATTCAGGGGCGACATTGATATCCTCCGGCCGGGCCTGAGGATGATAGAGGAGAAAACAGGCCGGCCGGTTATTGGTGTAATTAATTATTTCGGTGACCTGGGCATTCATGAAGAAGACGCAATACCGGTTGAGCGGTTTAAGCCGGCACATGGGGATGATAATGGTCATTTAAAAATTGTTGTCCTCGGACCCAGGTATATATCCAATTTTACGGATTTTGATCCGTTTATGTACGAACCCGGGATTGGACTGAAATACTCATTAAAAAAAGAAGATATCAGCAGCGCGGATCTTATAATTGTTCCCGGGTCAAAGAATACTGTTGATGATCTTTTATTTCTGAGAAAACACGGCATTGAAAAATATGTAATTGAAGCAGTGAAGAAAGGAGTTCCCCTTATTGGAATCTGCGGCGGTTATCAGATGCTCGGGCAGAGAATCCTTGATCCTCATTGTATGGAGAGCTCGTTAAAAGAAGTAGACGGCATGGGGCTCCTTGATATCAGTACAACGCTTGACAGAACAAAAATAACGTGTCAGGTCGAGGCTGAGTTAGTAACTGAGAAGTTCAGAAGCTGGGAGGCTGGGAGGTTAAGTTTAAATAAAAACAGCGTAAACTCAACTTCTCAACATCTTAATTTCGAATCTTCTTGTAAGTTGCGCGGCTATGAAATCCATATGGGCAAGACCACCGGAGATATTGGTTTGTTTCGTCTTTTACGCATTACGCCTCACGATTCACGATTCACGGTAGTTATGGACGGCTCTTCAAAGGGAAATGTGTGGGGGACATACATTCACGGTCTGTTTGATAATGACGGTTTCAGGAGAGAGCTTCTTGATTCACTGAGGCGGAAAAAGGGAATGCCGTTATCAGGGGAAACAGTCAATTATTCAGAGCTCAGAAACAGGGCAATCGACAGATGGGCGGACATTTTAAAGAACAGCATGGATATATGTTTTATTTTGAGACAACTGGGTATGGAATATTGCAGGGAAGACCTGATAAGCAGTAGAGATTAGGATCAAAAACAGATAATCAGCAAAACTGTCATTGACAGTTTAAGAGGGTATTTCAGGGGAATCTCGTTAAAAGCGAGAACTGCCCCGCAACTGTAATGGGAACGAAAGCCCAAAACAACAGTGATCAGTGAAGAGTTAAGGGTGAACAATAAGTAAACTCATAACTTTCAACTTTTAACTGTCATAAAGCCACTGGTCGATTCGACTGGGAAGGTGGGCAAGTAGACGGCCCTGAGTCAGGAAATCCTGGATACCTGAAAAGCCGTAACCCCTTCGAGGGAAGGAGGAGGTAAATATGAATATCAACTCATCATGACAGCAATGATAATGTGAACCTCGGTCTGCAAGGATTAATTAACTTTAAAATAAAAATCCAGGAGGAATTTCTTATGTATAGATTGTGGATGCTATTAGTATTGCTTTTATTGATTTCGCCGGCACACGCGGAGGATAATTCAATAAAGATCAGCGAGGTTGTGGTCAGTGCGACGAAGGTGGAATTGCCGGTGGAGGATGTTGCCAGCTCTGTAACGGTTATTACTGAAAAAGATTTAAAGAAGAAACAGACAAGAACAGTGGCTGATGCCCTTAAGGATGTTCCGGGACTAGATACGGTTCAGACCGGTAGTCTGGCGAATATATACATAAGGGGTGCAAATTCCGGGCATACACTTGTATTGATAGACGGGGTTGAAGCCAATGACCCTGTATCACCGGCAAGGGGATACGATTATCTTTCAACAATAACTACTGACAACATAGAACGCATAGAAATAATAAGGGGACCGCAAAGTACTCTATACGGTTCTGACGCCATAGGCGGGGTAATAAACATAATCACGAAAAAAGGTAAGGGTAAGCCAAAGATGTTTATCTCGGGAGAAGGAGGCGCACATAAGACATATAGAGGAATCGCCGGAATAAGCGGTGGGAATAAATTGGTTAATTATTCAATTACGGCTTCAAGAGTGGAATCTGAAGGTATCTCGGTCCGGAACGGCTCTGGAGATCCTGAAAAGGATGGACACATAAATACGGCTTTTTCCTCTAGGATAGGCTTTACGCCAACAGAAAACTTTGACATTGAAGTCATACTCAGGTATGTCCGTTCAATATCAGATCTGGATAATAGCTTTGGCGTTCTGGATGACCCAAATTACATTCTTAAGTACAGACAGCGTTTTCTCAAGGCACAAACAAGCCTGATAACTTTGGGTGACGTATGGGAGCAGACACTTGGCTTCTCGGTTTCGGATCATAAAAGATTGTCCTCAAATGAAAGAGATGCTGATCATCCGTCTGACATGGAAAAGGGTACTTACGAAGGTCTTGTTACCAAAGTTGAGTGGCAGAACAATGTATATCTGAATGATTTTAACATTATTACTGCTGGTTTTGAATATGAAAAAGAGTCCGGGAAATCAGATTATTATTCAGAAAGCGCATGGGGTCCTTTCTCAAGCACATTTGACGAGAAGACGGCAACAAACAGAGGGCTTTACCTTCAGGAACAGTTTAAGTATAAAAAATTTATTGCAACAGCAGGGTTCCGGCACGACGGTCACAGTAAATTCGGTAAAAAGAATACTTACAGGTTGACATCAGCATTTACTTTTGATTCAGAGACAAAGATAAAGGGAAGTTTCGGGACAGGCTTTAAGGCACCCTCGATCTTTCAACTCTATGCTCCTACTTATGGCAATGAAGCCCTGATGTCTGAAAAGTCACAAGGTTTGGATATAGGTATTGAGCAGAAATTATGTGGTAGACAGTTGACAGCAGGTATCACGTATTTCTATAACAGCTTTAAGAACCTGATCGAATATGACTATGTAACATCAAAATATGCAAATATAAGCGGTGCAAGGACCCGCGGGATTGAGAGTTTCATTTCATACGACATTACACAGGAAATTTCCGCCAGGATTAGTCACACTTACACAGATACCCTGGACAAGAACACCGGAGGGGACCTGATAAGAAGGCCTGCGCATAAAATGAGCCTTAACGGGTCGTATGCAGACAAAAACACTACTGCTGATATAAATGTTTCATATGTAGGAAGGCGTGACGATATGAACTTTGTCACCTATTCAAAGGTAACACTGATAGACTATTTTCTTGTTAATGTATCAGCGTCTCAGAACATTACCAGGAGTATTAAATTGTATGGAAGGATAGAGAACCTCTTTGCCGAGTCTTATGAGGAGGCTTTTGGCTATAACACGCCGGGATTTTCCGCTTTTGGAGGAATAAGGCTCGAGATATAATTATGAATTAATGGCAATACCTGAGATAAACCAGATGAGCTTAAGGAAGACAGTCATTTTTTCAGTGCTGTTCCATGTCTTTGCCTTTGGCCTTTTGTTTGTTGCCGGCGTGACAGTCAGGTACGGTATGGTTCAAACCGATGGAAACATAATGTTTGATAGGGTACTTTTTGTGAGGTTAACGGATGATACAGGTAAACCTGGTGAAGGGCAGTCAACTGTTAAACCAAGACTTAAAGCCACCGTAAAAATTAAAGCAGAAAATAGGCCGGTTAAGGTAACTGAGCAAGAAAGGGCTACGGCAGGTAAAGACGAAGAGAGCGAAGCTATCATTCCCTCAGCAGCACATGAAAAATCGGCCGATAGCGTACTGTTGGCAAGTTACGAGAGCGACGGAGCTGAAGCACTTGATTTTGTTTCTGGAGTGGAGGTAGTGACCTCTGTCTCCACTCCCGGCCAATTTGACGGCGGAAAAAGTGGCGAATCAAAAACAGGCCAGGAAGCAGGTTTGTTGACGGCGGAAGCCCTTGAAATCATAAGAAGATTGATCGACAAAGAAAAAAAGTACCCTTTTTTGGCAAGGAAGAAGGGGATCGAGGGGACTGTTCATGTAGGTTTCAGGATCAATCGTCTGGGCGAACCTGAGGACCTTGAGATCGTTAAGGGTTCCGGATCAAGTATTCTTGATAACGCGACCATTGCTATTGTTAAAAAAGCTGCTCCTTTTCCGGGGATAGACAGCTCCGTTGAAGTTCCGGTTGTGTTCAGACTAACTAATTAGTTTTTTATGGAAAAAAGAGGTTCCTGTATCGATTCTCCGCGGCAGGCCGGGCATTTGCCCGGTTTTTTTAGCCTATCTCTTTTTTTGAATACAAAACCGCACTTCCTGCATTCAGCAGGGGTGATAATCAGGGCATGCTCTTGTTTTATTGTTTTTTGAATATGTTCAAGATGAGAATAAATATCTTTTTCAGAAGCTTTTACCAGGGGAGATATTTCTTTTGCAGAAAGGGTTTGTCCGGTTAAAGCAGATATTATCTCCTGCCTGACAGTATCATATCTCTCTACCGGTACAGGCGGTTTTTTAGGTTTTTTTTCATGCACCTGTCTTATTTACCATTTACCCGCTGTTAACCGTTAACCTGCAATTTATCTTTTCTTCTGAAAAGGTTTAAGAAATCCTCAAGAATGATGTAAAGAGAAGGGACGAGGAGCAGGGTGATAAAGGTTGCAAAGAGTATGCCGAAACCAAGACTTACTGCCATGGGAATGAGAAATTGTGCCTGCAGGCTCTTCTCCAGAATTATCGGGGTCAGGCCGAGTGAAG
>CAZNPC010000077.1:0-8543 GCA_964574765.1 uncultured Nitrospirales bacterium
CGTTCCTTCAGTTATCGGCATCATGATGGGATCATTTGTAGGTGTTAAGATCCTCGCAAAAACAAAACCTAAGGTAATAAGGATACTGGTTATAGTCGTACTGGGTATTGCCGGACTCAAGGCACTGTTAAAAGGATTGGGGATAGGATAGAATAAATTGCAAATTTCAAATTGCAAATTGAAAATTAAGATCGGAGGGTAACATGTCCCAGCAGGCTTCAGAAGAACAGGTACTTTACGCAAATATACTTAATAAAGGTATGATGATAGGCCTCTTACTTCTTATTATTACATTCATAATATATGCAGCCGGCATTCTGTCGCCAAAGATCCCGTTAGAACAGGTTCAGCACTACTGGGTAATGTCTGTTAAAGATTATCTTCAGGAAAGCGGAATACACGCGGGATGGGCCTGGCTTGGAAATCTCGGATACGGTGATATGCTTAATTTTGTACCCATCGCGTTTCTCTCCATACTGACCGTTATATGCTATCTGGCTATTCTTCCGGGCCTTATGCGCAAAAAAGATACCCCTTACGTAGTACTTGCTATTATCGAAGTTATAGTTCTGTGCTTTGCGGCATCAGGTATCCTGGGGTCAGGCGGGCATTAGACCTACAGCCGCCGGCAGCATCCTGAATATCCCGTAATAATTCAGACTTTCGCCTCCTTTTTATATTTTCCTATTGACAGTGAACGTTCGTTCACCTATAATATAATCATGACTCAGAACTTGCCGGAAGAGACATTAAGGCGCAGGATCAGGGAAATATCCCTCTTCTACCGCAAAACAGGAAGAATGCCGAGCTTCTCAGAGACAGGCCGGATACTCGGCCTGCGGTCAAAGAATGCGGTCTCCAAGCTTATAAAAAAACTTGAGGCCCTGAAAATACTGCATAGAGACGGGAAAGGGAAGCTTATACCCGGGTCAATAGCATATCCCCTGAAAATGCTCGGTACCATCAAGGCAGGATTCCCAAGCCCGGCTGAAGAAGAGCTGGCAGACACCATGTCACTTGATAACTTCCTTATAAATAACCGTAACGCTACTTTTCTCCTTAAGGTGTCCGGTGACTCCATGTCCGGCGCCGGCATACTTGAGGGAGACATGGTAATTGTAGATAAAGGGCAACATCCTAAAACAGGGGATATTGTTATTGCCGAGGTGGACGGGGAGTGGACAATGAAATATCTTAAGAAGAGAGGAGAAGACATAACCCTAATACCGGCAAACCCTGACTATAAACCCATTAAACCCAGAAATGAGCTTAAGATCGCCGGAGTAGTAACCGCTGTAATCAGGAAATACAGATAAGTATTAAATAAGAAGTGAGAAATGAGAAGTTGAGAAAACAAGAGGATGAAAAGATATGAAATGAGGGCGTGGGACAAACAGAAAAGTCTGTCTTTGTATTGTGGTAAATGCATCGTGCAGGGTGGCGGAAGATAAGAATTTGGTTTATCTATCAGGCGCAAGAAACGGGAGACTGATGATTGTTCTCCGTGCGACTCCTTTAAAAGAAAACGTCGGGGAATTAACCGGAAAAGACATAACTTATTGATCAAACAGAATCTAATCAATTGTCGATTGCGGAGATAAAGAAGCAGTCTCCCGGTTCTGTTTAGAAGAATGTTGATTATAGCAAATGACAGCAAGACAGCTTTGCATGTCTTGTTAAGTAGAGGAGACAATTAGCAATGAATGATCAACCTTTAACAATCCGTTCATGGCCCTCTGCCGTCCTTCACATGGATGCCGATGCCTTTTTCGCGTCCTGCGAGCAGGCAATAAACCCGAAACTTAAAGGAAAGCCTGTTATAACCGGCAGGGAACGCGGGATAGTTGCTGCGGCAAGTTACGAGGCAAAGGCCAGAGGGGTCAAAAGAGGGATGAGACTGTTTGAAGTAAAGAAGGTCTGCCCTGACGCTGTACTCATTCCATCTGATTATGAGACCTACAGCCTTTTTTCTGTCCGTATGTTCGAGATACTAAGGCGTTTCTCTCCCGATGTGGAGGAGTATTCCATAGACGAGGCATTTGCTGACCTGACCGGACTGAGAAGAACCTTTCACAGCTCTTATGAAATGATCGCGGGACAGATCCAGGAGACCGTTGAAAGGGAACTTGGCATTACCGTATCAATTGGAGTAAGCCTTTCAAAGGTCCTGGCAAAGATCGGATCAAAGCACAATAAACCTCACGGACTCACTGTAATACCCGGAAGGGATATACATCTCTATCTTGAAAAACTGCCTGTTGAAAGTGTCTGGGGGATCGGATCAAATACAACAGCCTTTCTAAAAAAATTCGGCATAACTTCTGCACTTGAATTTGCAGGGAAAGATGAAAATTTCATCAAAAAACACCTCTCCAAACCATATCAGGATATCTGGAATGAACTCAACGGTAAAAGCATTTACCCTGTCGTGACCGAATCAAAGAGCAGTTATCAGTCAATAAGCAAGACAAAGACATTTACCCCGCCCTCGACAGATGAAAAGTTCGTTTTTGCGCAGCTTTCCAAAAACCTGGAAAACGCCTGCATCAAGGCACGCAGACATAAGCTCGCGGCAGCGCGGCTCATTATCTTTCTCAGAAAAAAAGATTTCAGGGATATCGGGGTTGAGCTTAAATTAAACCGCCCCACCTCCTATCCGGCTGAACTGTTTGAGCCGTTAAGACAGGGGTTTAACCGTGTCTATCAGTCCGGCCTGCCCTACCGGCTGACCGGGGTTGTTCTTGCCGGCCTTATGCCGGAGAACCGGGTTCAGTTTTCACTGTTTGATGATACGGCAAGGATAGATAAAATGGCGAAAATTTATCATACCGTTGATGAACTGTCAGCGCGTTTTGGCAAGCATACTGTTCAGCATGCCGTGAGCCTTCCCACCAAACTGCAGATACAGCATGAAGGGCAAAGAGGTGACACACCCGCAAGGAGAACCGAACTCTTCAGCGGTGAAAACAGCAGGCAGAGAATTGGACTTCCCATGCTTAATATTAAGATTTGATATAATTAAACAATAGAACCTATACCTGAACAGTAAGGACATCAAAATGAAATTCAGGCATTTGCTAATAACATTCTTTTTTCTTCAGGTTTGTCTGGTCTCTGCTCCATATATTAATAAATCAGCCGCTGAAACAGTCTCCTACACAAAAGAGCAGGTACACGGCAGTAAACAGGACTGCCGTATCTGCCATATATCTCACAGAATGAAGGGAGCAGGCCTTATAAAAAAACCTGTTTCAGAGCTGTGCCTTGAATGCCACCCGGACAGCAAGGCGCCCTCAGAGCATGTAGTGGATGTCGTTCCTTCCATGGAAGTTACAGAGCTTCTCCTTATAAAGGGTAAAATGACCTGTGTAACATGCCATGATTCACACAAACATATTCATGAATACATGTTAAGAACCAAACCTGAAAACCTCTGTCAGAACTGCCATAAATACTAAGGGTTAGCTCGAAAATAAGTTCGCAGTTTTCACGAGCGGACCATAATATCTTCAATTGACTTGAACCGTACACGGTGGTATATTAAGCCCGATAAGAAAATAATCGTGTTCGGTTCTGAAGTCTCAGCCGGCAAGTCCTTGATAATAATGTCTCTACTTTGAGCTATGAATGTCTCAAAAGCGGGTAACTGTTAATGAAGCGGATTATTCATTATTGCTTTATAATCTTTCTTTTTCTGCCTTCCCCTGCGCCTGCTCAAACAGTAACTATCGACGAGTTCTTTCAGCAGGTACGGTCGAGCCATCCCTTTTTTCAGAAAGAAGAGCTCTCTGCCGAGATCGAACGCAGAGAACAGGAGAGGTTGTCAGGCGGCCAGGACTGGACCATCCGTTCAAACCCTTATTACCTTCACGAAGAGAGTACAATAACAGGCGGTTTTTTTCCTAACCAGATAGACCAGGCCGGACTAAATGCCTCTCTGGAACGGGCGTACTGGATTACAGGTGGACTATTTTCAGTTACATATGATTACACAAGGACCGACCAGGAGGCTGATGATATATTAATACCGGTACCGGGCGGCTTCGCTGCAATACCCGGTGATTCAGGAAGATTCCATGAAAGCGGATTCACAGCGGCCTATTCCCAACCGCTTATAAAAAATATGGGAGGGGTATTAAGCCGCCTTAACTATGAACTTCAGGACTACAGTATTTCGTCAATTGAGATCTCCATAAAAGAAAATCAGGAAAACTTTCTGCTTGGTGTCGGCGACCGTTTTCTCGACTGGGTATTACTTTCAGAACAGCAGAGAATACTGCGCAACCGGCTTGATCTGGCAAAAGAAGAATTAGATCGCACCTCTCGAAAACGAAAACAGAACCTTGTAGATGAGGTAGACGTATTAAGGGCCAAAGATGCCGTGCTGAATGCCGAACAAAACGTTCTCAACGCCGAAGCAGGCTGGAAGGCCAAACAGGCTGAACTTGCAACGATCGGCCAGTACACAAACCGCAATGAACTGAATCCTCAATATGATCTTTATTCACTGGTTTCCCTGCCCCCTGTTGACGAAGCCGTCGAGCAGCTGAAAAACACATCAAGGCTGCTGGCTGTATTTAATATCCGGATCGATCAACTTGAACTTAAGAGAACAGGCGCGGTTGAGCAGGGTAAACCTCAGCTTGACCTGGATATTTCAGGCGGATTGAAAAGCGGTCATGCGCAATATGAAGATTCTCATGACTATGACAAACCACAGTTCTCCGCAATGCTGAACTTCAGCTATCCGCTGGGAAACAGAACGGCACGAGCTGACATACTTAAAACAAAACTTGAGAAGAGCCTGGTTCAGGAAGACATGAAAAATGTCAGCCTTAAACTTGAATCAGGCCTGCGCAGTCTTATGACCCGCATTAAAGAGCTTGAAAAAGTTCTGGCTGTAAACAGGGAGCAGATCGTTATCTCCCGGGAAAAAACCGTGGCTGAACTGAAACGCTATAACCAGGGCAGAGCTGAGCTGACATTCGTTATTCAGAGCCGTGACAATGAACAGAACGTACAACTGATCTATGCCAGTAACAGTGCTGCCTATCATAAGCTGGTCCTGCGTTATCATGAGATGATGGACAGTTTACTTGCGTCCGGCCACTGAAAAAGCCGCCGTTTTTTCGGCAGCAATTATTAATTCACAACTGACATAACTTATTTATATGAAAAACTTTATCAGATTTTTCGCGGAACGCCACCTGTTTGCCAACCTGTTCACAATAATGATCCTTCTTCTCGGTGTCTCCACCCTCATGATCATCAAGCGCGATATCTATCCTGAAGTAGACATCGGACGAATGATCATTACTACTGAATACCCGGGGGCGTCACCTGAGGATGTAGAGCTAAATGTAACGAATAAGCTTGAGGACGAACTCAAAGAAATAACCGGTATCAAAGAATTTACGTCTGTATCAATGGAAAACATTTCGTCCATAAGGGTAGACATAGAATCTGACGTCAACGATATGGACGAAGTCAAGGACGATATAAGACGCGCGGTAACCAGAGTTTCTGATTTTCCGCCGGAAGTAACAGAATCTCCTCACATACTGGATATCAAAACGCCGTTCGACCCTTTTATGGAAGTTGGGCTCACAGGCAGTCTCCCGTATCGACAGCTAAGGGAACTGGCGCGTATTTTTGAAAAAAAACTTGAAAACATTGAAGGAGTTTCAAAAACCGAGAGATATGGATATCGCGACAGGGAAGTAGAAATTGAAGTCTCCCCCGACGCTTTGAGGAATTACGAAATACCTCTTCGGGATATAATCGCCGCTATCCAGGGCAGGAACATCCGGGCAACAGGCGGCTCTCTGGAGTCATATACAAGTGAAAAAAATGTCGTGACCCTTGCCCAGTTTCGAACACCCGGGGAAGTCGGAGACGTGATTGTCCGCTCAACATTTGACGGGCCGCTCGTAAAGATAAAAGACCTGGCACTTATCCGTGACGACTTTGAAAATGAGAAAATAATTTCCTGGATGAACGGAAATCAGGCCATTTCATTCACGGTCTTCAACAAGCCGTCTGCGGATATTATCCGTACTGCGGACAGAGTTAAAAAACTTATAGAGAAAGAGCAGGCTATTATGCCTGAAGGCGTGGAAATCATATATTCAAATGACACGTCAACATATGTAAAAAATCAGTTCCGCATAGTCCTGTCAAACCTGTCGATCGGGCTTGTTCTTGTTACCATTCTCCTAACCCTCTTTCTTACTTTCAGAGTAGCCTTCTGGGTCGCACTTGGCATACCTGTATCGTTTTTAGGGGTAATTTTTCTCCTGCCTTCTTTCGGAGCTTATCTTGATACTATTGTGCTGACAGCCATGATCATCGTGATCGGTATTATAGTTGACGACGCGATAATTGTATCAGAAACAATTTACCAACGTATGAGCAGCGGAGAACCTCCGCTGGATGCCGCGGTAAACGGGGTCAACGCTGTCTATCGCCCGGTTTTAACTACTATTCTTACAACGTTCATTGCTTTTGCGCCCATGTTTTTCATGCCGGGCATGTTGGGAAAGTTCGTTTTTGTAATCCCTCTGACAGTCGCACTTGCTCTCTTCATATCAATGCTCGAAGTAACAATTGCCCTGCCCGCTCACCTTGTCCGCTGCTTTAACAAACGCTTAATATCCGGGAGGAAAATCAATCCTGGAAACTGGTTTGACAAGTGGAGGAAGTTATTTGAGAAAATCATTTTATATCCTCTGCGTTTAAGATATTTAATGATTCTGTTGTTCATTACCGTTCTTGCGGGCTCGTTATATTATGCCGTCAACTACATGAACTTTATTCTGTTCCCCACTAAAGGCGCTGAAGTATTTCTTGTAGGTCTGGAACTTCCTATCGGGAGTTCGCTTGAAGCAACATCAGACAAAATAAGGCAGGTTGAAAAAATAGTATCCGGCCTGCCTGAAAGTGAACTTGATTCGTACATGGCAAGGGCCGGCCGGCTGATTATAATGGATGCCCCGCCCAGAGACGGAGAGAACTACGGTTCCATTATTGTAAATCTTACTCCCTGGTCAAAACGCACACGAACAGCCGACGAAATTGTCGAACAGTTCAGAAAAGATATTAATAACATCGGCGGTTTCAAAAAGATCACCTTTTCTGTAGCGAGCGGAGGCCCTCCTACAGGTAAGGCTGTAAATATCCGGGTGATTGGTTCAAACGACGAATTGAGGAAAAAACTGGCCGGCGCCGTAAAAAAATACCTCCTCGGAGTCAAAGGCGTAAAAGATATTGAATTTGATAACGTTCCGGGAAAAGAACAGGTGGAAATAAAGGTTGACTATAAGAAGCTCGCAAGAATGGGGCTTACAATGGCGGATATTGCCCAGAATATACGGATAGCTTATGACGGAGAAGTTGTAACAAGCGTCCGCTACGGAGATGAAGATGTTGACTTCCGCGTTATTCTGCAAAAGAAAGCCCGAAAAAAAATAGAATACCTGAATAAGCTCACAATACCGAACCGGCTGGGAAGACTGATAACATTAAGGGACGTTGCAAGGCTTGAGATAAGTCCCGGCCCCAGCGACATCCATCATTTTGACCGTGAGCGTACTATCTCTGTAACCGCGGACATTCTGCAGGAAGTTACTACGCCGGTTCAGGTGACAGACGCCCTGTTGAAACATTTCGACATTGACAGAGATTACCCCGGGATGCGTTTTAGTGTCGGCGGTGAAGTACAGGAGACCGCGCAGTCAATGAGAGGACTATATATCGCGTTTGGTATGGCAATTGTCGGCATTTATTTCCTCCTTGTTCTGCTATTCAACTCTGTCACTCAACCTGTCATGGTAATACTGGCTATACCGTTTGGAATCATAGGCGTGATTATCGCGTTCTCACTGCATGGTGAGCCATTTGGTTTCCTTGCCATGCTGGGTGCTGTAGGTATGTCCGGTGTGGTTGTTAACGACTCTCTTGTTCTTGTCAACCATTTGAACGCACTTAAACTAAGGGACCCTTCCCAGAGTCCGCTGCATCTTGTTGTACAGGGGACATCTGACCGGCTTCGAGCAATATTAATGACTACTCTTACCACCGTAGCCGGACTCCTGCCGCTTGCATACGGCATAGGCGGAACTGATATTTATATGGGGCCTATGGCGTTGGCACTTGGTTACGGCATACTTTTTGCCACCCCTCTTACGCTTGTACTTGTTCCATGTCTTTACCTGATCGGCGATGATATTGGGAAACTGTTTCGAAGGGGCCGTAGAAGTAATACAGCATAAGTTCAAACTATAATACTACTGCTACTTGCCGTTCCAAACCCTTGTTCAATGAAAACAAGTCTGGTATAATATCGATCTATACAATGACAAAGCGTAAAAGAATAAAAAAGTTCTTAACTGTTCAGTGTTCTCAGTGCGGTGTCTGCTGCGGTGAACACATTGCAACATTGACTCATCATGATCTGCGCCGGTTAGTTAAGGCTACAGGCGTGCCTGCGCACAGGATGGTCAGGTTCTTCGGCAGTGATGAAATGTCTGAAGTCGATGATGACG
>CAZNPC010000078.1:0-8516 GCA_964574765.1 uncultured Nitrospirales bacterium
ACTGGGTGTTTTCAGTAAAAGACAATGGAATAGGGATAGAGGAGAAACATAAAGAAAGGATATTCCAGATATTCCAGAGGCTTCACTCAAGGAGCGAATATGAAGGGACAGGCATAGGGCTGGCAGTATGCAGGAAGATAGTGGAGCGTCATGGAGGGAGGATATGGGTAGAGTCGGAGAAGGGAAAGGGCGCTGTCCCATCGGATGCAGGGCAGAGCCCTGAACCGTCTGGTACAGGGCACGGAACGACGTTTTACTTTACGATACCAATCCAGAAGCAAGAAGTTGAGAAGTGACCCCCATAATTCTGCAAGCATAATTGGACATGGGGGCTGACGGAGGTTAAGAAGATAAGAATATGACAGAACACAATTGTAAACATACAAAGAATAAAAGGAGGATGCGCGGACATGAGAGAATTGGCCAATACATTTAATATTTTACTGGTTGAGGACAGCCCCGGGGATGTCCGTCTGATTAAAGAAAGCCTGAGTGAAGGTAAATTGTGTCATGATCTGCACGTTGTCACAGATGGTGAAGCGGCCATGAACTTCCTGCACAGGCGGGGCGATTATTCTGAGGCAATGAGTCCTGACCTGATACTGCTTGATCTGAACTTGCCGAAGAAAGACGGGCGTGAGGTACTGAGCGATATTAAGAACGATCCTGAACTGAAGAATTTACCGGTAGTCGTTCTGACAACCTCTGACGCCGAGCAGGATATCATTATGACTTATGAACAGCACGCTAACTGTTACATAACCAAGCCGGTCAATCTGGAGCAGTTCATCAGGGTAGTACGGACAATTGAAGATTTCTGGCTTGAGATTGTGAGGCTTCCCAATAAGGTGAGCTGAAAATGAACAGACAAACATGTAAATATTCTCACATTTGCGGCGTTAAATCCGGAAGAGGAATGTCATGAAAAAGCTGGCAATGATTATTTATGTCCTGATGGTCTCAGTCATGCCCGCCGGTTCTTTGCACGCTGACCAGACACTTAAAGCGGTGAGAACCCCGGTAAAGCCTGTCATTGACGGTATTGGTTCTGATCGTGCCTGGTCCGGGGCTGAAGAGATTATCACACATGATAAGGTTGCTGATATTGATATTAAAATTAAAGCGGTTTACACAGATAAAGAGATCTTTTTCATTGTCAGTTTCACGGACCCGGATGAGTCCAAAACCCATAAGAGCTGGGTCTGGGATAAAGGCAGAGAACTATACAAAACAGGAAAAGACAGGGAAGATATTTTTGTTTTTAAGTGGAATATGGGGTCCATACCAGTGGACCTGAGTATCTATGCTGAGAATTTCTATAAAGCAGATGTTTGGTTATGGAAGGCGCTCAGGACAGACCCTGTTGGCTATGCTGATGATAAGATCCATATCTTAAGTCCCGAATATACGAAAGACGCTGTTAAATTGACCGGCAAAGCAGGAACAATCATGTATTTACTCCGCAAAGGAGATTCGGGGACTACTGCTTATAAAACAAAACTTCAAATAGAATACGAAGGAGACGCATTCCAAAGATTCATTAATCAGACGCCGACAGACAGCCGCGCGGATGTCAAAGCTAAAGGGGTATGGATGGATGGAAAATGGGTGATAGAATTTGGACGGGCCCTTAATACGGGCAATGATGATGACGTTCGATTTGATTTAAAAAAGGGTTATCAGTTTGGTGTTTCGCGTTATGAAATAGCAGGCAGGAAAGCTAATAGAAAGTTAACTCAACCGCTTTATGGCAGCGGTGATGTATCTGAAGAGTTAGTCCTGGTCTTTGAATAAAGAAGGATGAGGGACGAAAGGTGAAATCATTATGAGCAGAAGATTAAGCGCATATATAATGCTTGTTTTTATGATGTTAACGCTGGTAATCAGCGCTACCAGTTACGCGGAGACACAAGAAGAGGCTTCTTGGGACCGTATAAAGCGATTTGGAGCAGGTGACAGGTTTGTCATTGCCCTTATCCCGGAGGAAAATATTTTTGACCAGAGAAAACGCTATAAATATATTGTTGATTATCTTTCCGAAAAGCTGAATCTTGATGTCCGCGCAGAGATTTTGCGCAGTTATGGCGAGATATGCGGAGCTCTTTTAAAGGGTAAAGCAGACGCGGGTTTTTTTGGCAGTTTCAGTTTTATCTTAACCCGTGCTAAAGCTGGAATAGAGCCTGTTGCTCGCCCGGTCTGGCTGGATGGAAGTTCCACCTATAGGGGCTATGTATTTGTGCGTAAGGATAGCGGCATCAGGACAGTAGAAGATATGAAGGGGAAGAACCTGGTTTTAGTCCATAAAGCCACTACTGCCGGCTATGTCTTTCAACTGGACTATTTTAGAAAACACGGTGTTAATAATATGGAGGAATATTTTTCCAAAATATATTTTGCAGATAGCCATGACGCATCCGCCTGGGCAGTATATACAGAAGAAGTTGATGTTGGCGGCGGTAAAAATCATATCTTTGACGCCTTAGGCCGCGAAAATAAGGATTTCGAAGATCAAATGCTTATTCTTGCGAAGTCACCGGAAGTGCCGTCAAACGGATTAGCGGTCAGCAGGTATATAGAACCTGCTTTAAAGAAGCAGATAAGAGATTTATTGTTAGACCTTCATAAGACTAAGAAAGGCAGGTTGGTTCTCGAACAATTTGGAGCCATAAAATTTATAGAGACTACGGATGAAGACTATGCCCCACTTAATCAGATGATTGAAGAAGCCCGGATAGATTTAGATACCTATCTGTGCGAGGACTAACAACAAAGGGGGTTGGTAATTTTGTCGTTTAGGACCGTTCGTTATGCGGGGTTGGGAATAATGCTGTTGATAGTTGTTCTGATAAGCCTTTTATCTTATAAGGTTATGTCCAGCACCGCGCAAAAACTTGAAGATATTGTAATCATTGAAGAAGTAAAGATGAGAAAATGGCACTCTTTATTCGAGATAATCGATCATAGCAAAAACAGTCTTTATGATTACAGCATGGGCAGGAAGGAGATTATTGCATCGGTAAACCTGCATATTAACAGAGCGCTCAAAAAAGTTGAGGAGGTAAAAAAGTTAACAACAGATAACTACGAATTAGCCGATATAGACCAATTAGTAAAAGAACTGAAGACCTACAGGCAGGCTGTATTTAGCTATGGATTAGAGATAAAGGAAGGATATAAGGGCGGTACATCAGCAAATGAGATGGAAAAGATAGCTTTAGATGCAGCAGAGAATATAACACACTTGGGCCACGCGGCATTAGAGACCATAACTAATAGAATCGACGAAAATAATAAAAGCATCCTCAAGACAACGAATATTTCCAGGAAAATACTGGGCATAGTTTTAATTGTTTCTATATCCTTTACTTTTCTGGTTGCTTTTTTTATGAGCAGGGCAATTGCCGGACCTGTTAAAGAACTTGTAAAAAAGACAAGTTCTGTTGCTGATGGCGATTTAACGCAGACAATAGATGTACAGTCAGACGATGAACTGGGGAAATTAGCCGGCGCTTTCAATATTATGATAAAGAAATTAAAAGAACAGAAGGAACAACTGGTAGATAAAAGATATGTGGACTCGATTATTACCAATATGATGGATGCCCTTATTGTGGCGTCTCCGGACAAAAAAATAAAGACAGTTAACAGGGCCGCATGTATCCTGCTGCGGTATAAGGAGGAGGAACTGATCAATAAAAACGTTTTATTTCTGTTCCCTCGGGAAGAAAGAACGCATCCGCAAGGCACGGTGTTCGATCGTCTCATTGATGGCGGCGATATATCAGATTATGAAACGAGTTTGTGGAGTAAGGACGGCCGGTCCATTCCAGTCCTTATCAGCGGTTCGGTAATAAGAGATAAAGCCGGGAATTTGTCCAGTCTGCTCTGCACGGCAAAAGACATCTCAAGGCTCAAGGAGTCGGAATTGTCCCTTATCAAACAGTCGCAGGTGCTGATCCGCTCCAATACTGAATTACAGCGTATCGTACAGATCGCGTCCCACGATCTGCAGGAGCCATTGCGTATGGTGACAAGCTATGTTCAGCTCCTTGCCAAGAGGTACAAGGGCAGGCTTGACAAGGATGCTGACGATTTTATCCATTTTGCCGAGAACGGCGCCGGGAAAATGCGTATGCTGATAAAGGGTCTTCTGGCTTATTCCCGTATAGGCACTCATGGCAGGTCCTTTGAGCTTTTTGAAAGCGAAGACATTCTAAAAAAAGTGCTGACTAATCTTCAGAAAACTATTGAAGAAAGCGGGGCTGAAGTTACGTATGACCAATTGCCAATAATTATGGCTGACGACGGACAGGTGTTCCTGCTTTTTCAGAACCTTATAAACAATGCTCTCAAGTTTCATGGAAATGAACGGCCCCGTGTTCATATATCTGCAGAGGAAGACAGAGACAGCTGGGTTTTCTCAGTCAAAGACAATGGAATCGGGATAGAGAAAAAGTATGAGGAAAAAGTATTCCATATCTTTAAGCGCCTGAATTCAGAGCCTGATAGCGTGGATGTAAATATCGGGCTTGCGGTATGCAAGAGGATTGTGGAGCGTCATGGAGGACGGATATGGGTAGAGTCGGAGAAGGGGGAAGGCCCTGAACCATCCGGTACAGGGCAAGGCTCTACATTTTATTTCTCGATTCCCAGGGAAGGGCGTTATGTCCTATTTCATGATGAAGACAGGCAGAATGAGAAGATAAGAAGATAAGAAGCTGAGAAGTGACCCCCATAATTCTGCAAGCATAATTGGACATGGGGGCTGACGGAGGTTAAGAAGATAAGAATGCGACAGAATACCATTATAACCATGAGAGATTGGAAGGAGGTTAAACAGGCATGCAAGGAAATCTGAATTCATTTAATGTGCTGCTTGTTGAAGATAGTCCTGGTGACGTACGTCTGATAAAAGAAAGCCTGGCTGAAGGAGAATTGAGTCACAAACTGCATGTTGTATCGGATGGCGAAGAGGCGATGGATTTTCTTCGCAGGCAGGGCAGATATTCTAACGAACCGCGTCCGGATTTAATACTGCTTGATCTGAATCTGCCGAAGAAAGACGGACGGGAGGTATTAAGCAATATTAAGGGCGATCCGGAACTGAAGAATATCCCGACTGTGGTTTTGACGACCTCTGACTCTGAACAGGATATCATCATGACATATGAGCATCACGCGAACTGCTATATCACAAAACCTGTGAACCTGGAACAGTTCATTAAGGTAGTTAATGCAATTGAACGATTCTGGCTTTCGATAGTGAAACTTCCAGGATCGGTGTAATAGAAATGGCAAACAAAATAATTAATATTCTGCTGATAGAAGATAATCCCGGGGACGCCCGTTTATTAAAGGAAATGCTTTCTGATGTTAAAGGCAGAAATATTCATCTGGACCTGGCTGACAGTCTTTCAGAAGGTCTCAAATGTTTTTCTGAAGGGGACTTTGATATAGTCCTGCTTGATCTGTCTTTGCCGGACAGCCAGGGGCTGGATACCTTTATGCGGCTCTCTGCAGTCAGCCGGGATGTGCCGGTTATTATTCTCAGCGGTCATGATGATAAGGAATTTGCATTGAAAGCAGTGCAGGCAGGCGCTCAGGATTATCTGGTTAAAGGGCAGGTAGACAGCAGCCTTCTTGTTCCTGCCATACATTACGCGATAGAACGTAAACAGGGTGAAGAGAAGATCCACCGAATTTCTCAGATCCAGACTACCCTGAACAAGATACTTCATCTTCCATTAGAGGACATAACACTTGAAGAAATGCTTGCCAGGGTCATTGACTATATAATCTCAGCGCCTTTCAAGTGGATCACGATCGTGCAGAAAGGAGCGATATTCCTTGTTGAAGACGAACCGGAAGTGCTTGTTCTAAAAGCTCAAAAGGGGCTTGCAGAGCCATTACTGAAGATGTGTGCAAGGATTCCGTTTGGAAAGTGCCTGTGCGGCAGAGCGGCATTATCAGGAAAAGTGGAGTTTGCTGACTGTATTGATGAACGTCATGATAATACATTTGAAGGCATTATACCGCATGGCCATTACTGCGTTCCAATTATGTCTGCAGGCAGGGTTTTAGGTGTAATGAATCTTTATTCAAAAGAAGGCCATGTCCGGAATCATGAAGAAGAGAATTTTCTGACGGCTGTAGCCGATACTCTCGCCGGAGTTATCGAACGCAAAAAACTGGAGGAAAAAGTAATCAGTTCCGCTGATGAATGGAGCAGAACTTTCAATTCCATATCCGATATGATCTTTATTGAGGATAAAAACAACATAATAATAAAGGTTAATAAGGCTTTTGCCGATGCGCTGAAATTAAAGCCTGAAGATATTATCGGGAAAAAGTGTTATGACCTGCTTCACAAACAGGATTCGCCGTGGCACAGCTGTCCTTTTGAAGAAACGAAAAAAGACCTGAAATCCCATAGCGCGGAGGTATCTGACCCGAATATCGGTATGGACCTTTTAATTACAGTATCGCCTATTCTGGATGACGACGGCAAACTTAAAGGCTGTGTGCATATTTCAAAAGATATTACTGATCGAAAAAAGCTGATGGAGGAGCTGGAAGAAAGCAAGAATAATTTCCTGTCAATTGCCCTGAAGAGCCCGGCCGGTATAGTAATTGTCAATGACAAAGGTATTGTAGATTTTGTTAATCCCGCCGCGGAAGCGCTCTTTAACGGAGATGCTAATGACCTCGTCGGAAGTTTGTTCGGCCTTCCGGTTGCCGAGGTAAAGACTGAGGTTGATATCATCAACAAACACCCGGGAAATGGTGTGGCGCAGATGTATGTAATGGAGACATACTGGGAAGGAAATAAAAGCTATTTAATATCATTTTTCGATATCACTGCAATTAAAAGGGCTGAAGAGACACTGAAAGAGGCCAATAAAAGGCTTCAGGCCCTTAATCAGATTAAATCAGAATTTGTCTCTGTGGTTTCACATGACCTCAGGACACCCCTTACCTCCATAAAAAATGCGGTCCAGCTTCTTTTAACCGGGAAAACAGGTTCGCTCAATGAGACACAAAACCGTTTCATGTCCATGGCCGCGCGCAATATTGATCGTCTGGCCCGGCTGATCAATGACCTGCTGGATCTATCCAAACTTGAGGCTGGAAAGATCGAACTCCGGTTTGCGAGAACGGATTTGAGACAGATCATAATGAACTCAATTGAAACTTTCAGGTCAAGGGCAGATGAAAAAGCCATCAGGCTGGAAATGGATTGTCCTGAAAACCTTCCCGGTATATATGCTGATTCTGACAGGATAGAGCAGATCTTTTCCAATTTCCTTGACAATGCTTTGAAGTTTACTACTGGAGGAGGCCGGATAACTGTATCTGCCCGGGAAGCGGGAGATAAGGTTGAGGCCGCGGTTGAAGATACCGGGGTTGGTTTGTCATCTGAAGCGCAGGAGCACGTATTTGAACAGTTCTATCAGGTTGAAGACACCCTGTCGCGGACAACACAGGGAACAGGGCTGGGCCTTTCAATTGTCAAGAAATTGATAGAATCCCATGGAGGCAGTATTTCAGTGCAGAGTGAGACGGGCAAAGGAAGCCGTTTTTTCTTCACTCTGCCTGTTTTTACTCCCCGGGCTGTTGAGATGGAAACATTAGAAAAAGAGGTCACGCAGTTCCTGGGTCATTCAAAATTTGCAATCGTCGGTATTGAGCTCAAGTCTGATGAATCGTCTGAAGAACCCGATCGGGATGATTCACATGGCCGGCACATGGATCAGTTGCTTCAAAAAATACGAAAAGTTGCCGCAAGGTCATCTGACCACATAATACATCAGCCTGCATCCAACAGAATGATAGTCGCTTTAATGGATACAACAGAAGAAGAGGCAGTGACTATTAAAGAGAAACTGTCACATATTATTTCAGGAAAACCGGCTAATACCGGAAGGGCAGCAGTACCTGAAGCGTTTGTAGCAGGTCCGGTCTGTTATCCAAAGGACGGAGTAACGGCAAGAGCCCTGTTAAATAATATTTCATGGCCGCACCAGGCGAATGGAGGGTAATATGGAAAAAACCAAAGCACTTATTGTGGATGATGAACCTGATATAGTGGAATCGATTAAATTCAGGCTGGAAATCGAAAATATCGACTGCCTTACAGCCCATGACGGGGAAGAGGCGCTTGCAAAAGCGAAACGTGAGCATCCGGACATAATTCTGCTCGATGTTATGCTCCCCAAGATCAACGGTTACAAAATTGCCAGGATGCTCAAATTTGATGAAAATTACAAAGATATCCCGATTATAATGTTGACGGCACGAACTCAGATGAAAGACGTAAAACTCGGGCATGAAACAGGCGCGGACGAATATGTCACAAAACCTTTTGATATGGAGGCCCTTACCGCAATGGTAAAGAAATATACCAGTAAAAATAAATGATAATTATTAAGGTTGGGGAATACATATTAATCGACAGTACCGGGTTCTGTCATTCCGGCTTGTCCGGAATCTATAACCCTTTGATTTTCCTGGATTCC
>CAZNPC010000079.1:0-8372 GCA_964574765.1 uncultured Nitrospirales bacterium
AAAAACTTGCCCAGAGAATAACCAGGCGGCTTGAACGGGCATATCAGGGCAAGGTAGAGTATAAATGGTCTAGTGGTACCAAACTTCTTCGGGCTGAATGGATTCGGTAAACGGACAGGTATTATTTGTTAGGTCGTTTTTTTTGGGATGCCTGCTTTGCCGGGTGAATAATATGGGCTAATCAACTTTTCAATCGTCTCCAGAATTCCCGGGGAGTTATTATTGCTATTTTCCCGAATTTCTTTAAAACCAGAAGGTCGTTGTCTCCTGTTATAATACACCAAATGGTTATTGTGAATGAGATAATTAACTTGCTAAGAGTCAGTTGTTAATTATAAAAGACCACCCTTTAATTCCTCCCTTGGTAAAGGAGGACATAAGTGGGTAATTTTTCACTTGCAGTATAACGAGAGGAGGAGAACATGCCAGATTATGATTTCGATATCGGAGTTCTTGGAGGAGGTGCGGCAGGGCTGACGGTTGCATCAGGCGCAGCCCAGTTTGGTGCGAAGACACTTCTTATTGAAAAGGAAAAAGCACTGGGCGGTGACTGCCTGCATTATGGATGTGTTCCGAGCAAGACCCTTATCAGGAGCGCCCATGTTTACCATATGATGAAGCATGCCCGGAAATATGGTCTTCCCGGGGTAGATATAAAACCTGTTGATTATAAAGATGTGGCAGAGCGCATTCAGTATGTCATCAATACTATTCAGAAACATGATTCTGAAGAAAGGTTTTGCAAGCTTGGTATCAAGGTAGAGTTTGGTGAGTCTGTATTTACTGATGAACATTCCGTAAAGGTAAATGGTCAAACCTATTCTGCAGGCAAGTGGGTTATTGCTACCGGCTCTTCACCTTCCATTCCTCCAATCGAAGGTATTGATCAGACACCCTACATAACAAATAAAGAGATATTTTCACTTGATCGTCTGCCCAGATCCATGATCGTTATCGGAGCAGGACCGATCGCGATAGAAATGGCGCAGTCATTTTGCAGATTGGGGACACAAGTTCATGTAGTGCAACGCAGCGGGCAGATCCTGAGTAAGGAAGACAGGGATCTGGCTGACATGGTAATGAATGTATTAAGCGTTGAGGGTATTACCTTTCACCTGAATACGGGACTGGTAAGTGTGAAAAACCAGGGAGCAGAAAAGGAAGTTGTTATCAGAAAAAAAGACGGAAGCACGGATATCCTCAAGGCTGATCAGATTCTGGTTGCTCTTGGCAGGCAGGTCAATCTTGGAGGTCTCGGGCTGGAGGGGATATCTCTGGGCTTTGATAAAAAGGGTTTGAAAGTTGATAACCGGATGAGGACAAATCACAAACATATATACGGCGCCGGAGATGTCACAGGAGAGTATCAGTTTACTCATGCCGCCGGATATGAGGGTGGCGTTGCTCTCAGCAATGCTATTCTGCATCTGCCTAAAAAATCAGATTATACATACATGCCATGGTGCACATATACAGATCCTGAACTGGCAAGCATCGGGATGAACGAAAAACGTGCAAAAGAAGCGGGCATCGAGTATTCAGTATGGACGGAAGAGTTCAGGGCCAATGACAGGAGTCTGGCCGAAGGTGAAGAGGTCGGGAACATCAAGATGATACTTGACGGGAAAGGCAAGCCTGTTGGTATTCAAATTCTCGGCCCGCAGGCAGGTGAACTGCTCTGTGAATGGGTAGCTGTTTTAAACGGAGGAGTAAAGCTTTCATCACTGGCTTCAGCGGTTCATCCTTATCCAACGCTTGGAGAGATAAATAAAAGAGTTGTGGGAAACTATTTTTCAGGGAAGATTTTCTCGGAAAAAGTAAAAAAGACGCTCAAGTTCTTTTTCCATTTTAAGGGCAGGGCATGCGGGTAGAATAAGACGGATAGTACCCCATCGGTCCGGGAGCCATAAAGACGAATATAAACAGACAGGCATGGGAGACTCCTGAGGCAGAAGCCGAATTACTTGAACTTATTCCATATAACAGAGTAGGCGTCCCGGAAGATATCGGAAAAGTTGCGGCCTGGCTCGCATCCGATGAATCCGATTACATTACAGGAACAACGGTTTATGCTGATGGAGGGATGCTGTTGTATCCCGGTTTTGCTACGGGAGGATAAAACAGTGGCGAGAAAGGGAATTTATAATGTATAACAAAATTAGCGACTACGGTATCATCGGCGATCTTCATTCTATTGCATTAGTAGGACTTGACGGATCTATTGATTGGATGTGCCTGCCTCATATTGATTCTCCAAGTATTTTCGGTGCATTGCTGGATGATAAAAAGGGCGGAAGGTTTTCTGTTTCTCCCGTGGATGAATGGGACTCTGTAGCTGAGTATATTCCTGGTACAAATATACTCCAGACAAGATTCAGGACAAGGGCCGGTGTGATGCAAGTAACTGACTTCATGCCCGTGTGTGCCTGCGGCAGAGAGGAATTTGAGGAAGAAGCCCACGAACTTTACAGGCTTGTAGAAATACTTGAAGGTGAGGTCAAAGTTGATATTGTATTTGATCCCCGCTTTGATTATGCCCGTGCTGATACCGGGCTACAGGAACATGGCAATGGAATAAAAGCAACAGGGAATGGCGAGGTAATCGCTTTGTTATGTTCCCGGAAGATTAATATTACGGACAGTAAGAGGGGTGTCGAGTGGAGTTTATCAAAAGGTGATCTTGTATGGCTTAATCTTGGATTCGGAGACAGAGGGACTGATGAACTGAATATTGATAAGGCTGAAAAAGCGCTGGCTGACACAGAGACATACTGGAGGAACTGGTTAAATATAAGTGAGACCGGAAGGACGATCCGACTTGGTCCCTATAAGGACAGGGTCGAACGTTCAGCCCTTGTTCTCAAGCTCCTCTACTATGAACCTACCGGCACCATTGCTGCGGCTGCAACTACTTCGCTTCCAGAAGAAATTGGAGGTGAAAGGAACTGGGACTACAGGTATACATGGGTAAGGGACACTTCTTTTACACTTCAGGCGCTCTTTAATCTGGGCCATTTATCCGAGACTGAAGGCTATATAAGGTGGATTGAAAAGCTTCTTTCAGAGCACGGAGCAGGAAAGATGCAGATAATGTATGGTCTCCGTGGAGAACAGGACCTGCCTGAACAGGAGCTTGATCATCTGGATGGATATAAAGGCTCACGGCCGGTCCGCATCGGCAATGGAGCGGCAGATCAGAAGCAGATGGATATATATGGCGAGTTAATGGATGCGGCATTGAAGCTGTCGGATTATGTCGGAAAGATAGACGCAAAAGTATGGCCCTTTCTTCAGGGTGTCTGCGATTATGTTGTTGATCACTGGAGAGACAAAGACTCCGGCATATGGGAGGTCAGAAGCGGCCCGTTTGAATTTGTCTATTCGAAAGTAATGTGCTGGGTTGCGCTGGACAGGGGAATAATAATAGCAAAGAGATACGGGTTCCCTGCTGATCTTGAAAAGTGGCAAAAAACGGGTGATGAAATAAAAGAGGAAGTCCTGTCAAAGGGATGGAATGGCGAAAAAAGGGCATTTGTTCAGCATTATGAAACCGATGTCCTTGACTCAAGTAACCTGCTGATTCCCATTCTTGGTTTTCTTCCTTTTTCCGATCCCAGGGTAATATCGACGCTGGAAGCAACTCAGCGTGAGCTGAGTCATGACGGTTTTCTCTATCGTTATATTGGTGAGGACGGTCTGTCAGGAGAAGAAGGGACATTTCTTCTCTGCACGTTCTGGCTCATTAATAATCTGATTGCCCTTGAGAGACTTGACGAAGCAGAGGCGCTTATTAGCCGTATAGAGGGCATTGCAAACCATCTTGGATTATTTTCGGAGGAGTATGACGTTCACTGGAGAGAATCTCTCGGTAATTTCCCGCAGGCCTTCACACATATAGGTTATATCAACAGTGTTATTGCCCTGCAGCAGGCAAAGGAAAAAGATAAAGAGCATCATAAAAAGGTATTGCCTGTCACTACTATATTATTTGCAAGTAAAATTGTCCTGAATAAAGGAGAGGCACGGCAGGATATTCCTCCCAGAGAGATTGCATCAAATCTTAAGAATTCAATGAATGTGCTAAGGGGGGCTTTTTTTGACACTCGCAAAGGTCGAGTTGCCTATGAGCGCATGCAAAAGTCACAGGCGTACGAAGAATATCTTGAATTAAGCTATACACTGAAAGGTATGGATCTGTCGGGGTTGAAGACCCCGCAGGAGCAGATTGCGTTCTGGGTGAACATGTATAACGTAATTGTTATTCATGGAGTCGTAGAGCTGGGGATCAGGGACTCTGTCAAAGAAGTAAGAAATTTCTTCAGAAGGATTCAATATCAGATAGGTGATATGTTTTTCAGTCCCGAAGATATTGAACACGGTATTCTCAGAGGTAACAGACGTCCTCCAAATTCGCTGTTCAGGATATTTAAAAAAGATGACAAAAGACTGAATTTCTCTGTTCAAGAACTGGATCCGAGGATACACTTCGCTCTTGTTTGCGCATCATCATCCTGTCCGCCGATTGGTTTTTATACTTCGGAAAATCTGAACGAGGAACTTGCAATAGCTGGAAAGACTTTTTTAAATGGGGGTGGCTTTACGTTAGACAGGGAAAGGTCCCGTGTGATTCTTTCACGAATATTCAAATGGTATGCAGGTGATTTTGGAGAGACACAGGCCACAAGACTAAAGTTTATAGCCCCATCTTTATACAACGATGAGGACAGAGAATTTTTGCTGGATAATACAGCGGATATAAAAATAGATTATCAGGATTATGACTGGAGACTGAACAGGTATTAAAAAGGTAAATGCATGCTGAAATATATATTTGGAAAGTTTTTCTCAAGTATTGACCTTTGTGAAGGCTTTGAACCTGCGGGGGATTTGACCTTTTATGAAAAACGAACTTGAATGCCCCGTTTTGTAAACGGGGATGAAAAGTTCTCCTTTCAAGTCTCCCCCTTTGGAAAAGCCGAGTAGGCTCGATCCCGAGGGGGATTAAGGGGGATTTTACAAATAATTTCTTTAAAAAATCTCCCCTAACCCCTCTTTGCCAAAGAGGGGAATACAGATTGAATTATCATTAATAAACATATTATTTTGATGCCCCGCCTTGTAGGCGGGGAGCTTCACTCGGAAGAATAGAGAGGTCTTCACAATTGAAAATCAACAAAGAAAATATCTATGGCTGGAACGGATACCGTTTGAAAGCCGGTGATATATCCCTCGGCATCACCCCCCAGATTGGCGGACGAATTATATCTCTCACCTATCGTGGTGAGGAATTATTATTTGTACAGGAGGAACACAAAGGTGAAGTGTTTGATTTTTCTCATGTAGAGGATCTTGTCCGGGAAAAAGAACGCCTGGGTTTTCGTGTCTGGGGCGGGGACAAGACCTGGGTCGCTCCGCAAAGCGACTGGTGGTCCAAAATCCCTCCGTTGGAACTCGATGCCGGGAACTACTCGTGCAATATTACAGATAACCGAGTAAAAATGATCAGTCCTGTGTGCCGTGAAACAGGATTGCAAATTATTCGTCAGGTTGCACTCAATGAGGACAGAAGCATAGTTCTTACAGAGACATTTCGTAACTCCACTGATCAGGAGATTCAAAAAGGGATCTGGAATGTTACCCAGGTATTAAGGCCCTTTGATGTTTATCTGTTTGCTAAAAAAGAAAATATCCATGCCTATAAAGATGAAGGTCTCATTGAAGAGGCTGCTCAAAAAATATCATCACATGAGGACTGGGTAAAAATTCAATGTAATGATCAAACGCATTATAAATTCGGCGGTATTGTTGATAAGGGGATAATAATGAGTTTACGCAAAAAGGACGGGAATGCAACATTAGCGTTCATGCGGGAATTTTCTATCAATCCTCAAGCCACCTATGCACATAATGCTATCGTCGAAGTGTACAACTCACCAACATATGAGTATTTGGAAATCGAAGTGCATGCACCTTTTATTAAGTTAGAGAAAGGACAGGAAATCACTCATAGTCAGTCCTGGAAAATCGAACAATATAAGGGAGAGGCTTCGCCGTCCTTTGCTTTGAAATATATTTCTCAATTGTAATATTGATGATGTTTAATCAATAAACAGGTTCTTGAAATAAGTATGAAACGAAAACTCGAGATACTCCTTATTTATATGACAGGGTTAATTCAGCTGTTGGCGCGGGGTTTGGATCTACTCTCCCGGCATGTTTATCTTGGCAAGAAAATACCGTTAGCGGGAACGGCCCATCAAAGCGGAACTCTGCGTTTTGGAAAGGACCCGGAGACATCGGTACTGGATGTGAATTGCAAGGCACATGACCTGGAGAATCTTTATGTTGTTGATGGCAGTTTTTTTGTTTCCAACAGCCGTGAATCCGGACTTAACGATTACTGGGTTTATTGGTCAGGGATCCCGATGGCTATGTCATGCAGATTGATAATAAATAAAGATTTAAATAAACTATTCATTAGATAAGATTTAGGATCTCATTTACCTGCTATGAATATTCCGGTTGCAGACATCGGTGGCACAAACAGTCGTTTTGCTCTTTTTTGCGATGATCAAAATGGAAAAATATGGTTTCATAAATTAAAAAAACGTGTCATTGCTAATTGCCTGAAAATGTCCTGATTGATTTTTGAAGTTGCTATTCTTTATTGAGCGTGTTGATAAATGCTTCAACTACTTCATGATCAAACTGTTCCCCTTTGTTTTTGTCCAGCTCATGAAGGGCAAATTTAATACCCGGGGCTTTTCTGTAAGGCCTGTCGGATGTCATCGAATCAAATGAATCAGCCACATGAAGTATCCTTGCGCCAAGCGGTATGTCTGAACTGCAAAGATTATTGGGATAACCCTTGCCATCGAATTTTTCATGGTGATGTTTAATATAAGGAATTATGTTATCCAACTGTTTTATGTCTTTAAGAATATTTGCGCCCTGTTCCGGATGTTTCTTGACTATATCGAATTCCTGCTTGGTCAGTTTGCCGGGTTTTTCAAGAAGATGATCGTAAGTCCCAATTTTACCGATGTCATGAAGCAGACCTGCCAATTTGATGTCTCTTACATCATCTTCATCAATCTGCATTTCTATCGCGATCTGTTCCGAATATTTAGATACCCTTTCGGAATGACCCTTTGTCCACGGACTTTTTGTGTCGAGGGCGTTTATCGTTACATGCACAAGCTTCATGAAAAGGTCTTCAAGGTCCAGATATGAGTCATTAATGTCTTCAAGCATATTAAAAAAGGCGTCTCTTTCTCTCAATGTTCCAATATTATTAAATGATTGCTCGTTATCTAACATTATTATTGCTCCTCAAAATAGATTTAAGTGTGCATAGTTGCATCTATTAATCCCGCACTCATATCAGACAGAAATTAAATAATTAAGCATGAAACCATGCATTTATAGTTAATTTATAATTCGGCAAATTCCTGTTAAAACTTTAGCCTGACAGAGTAGAGCAGCTGAAAAAGCAGATAATTGAATTGATAGACAGAGCAATAATAGGATATGATTAACGCACAATTATAAGATTTATTTTATAACTATATGAATCAACTAAAGACAGCCGGAATTATTATTATAGGCAATGAAATCCTGTCAGGAAAAGTTCAGGATAGCAATTCATACTATCTGGCATCTGAGCTAAGGAGTCTTGGCATAGATGTCAGGCGTATTTCGGTTATACCAGACGATATCGAAACAATAGGACGGGAAGTATTCCGATTTTCTGGTAAATATAATTATGTCTTTACTTCCGGTGGTGTTGGCCCTACGCATGATGATGTGACGATGGCAGCAGTAGCAGATGGGTTTGGCGTTAGTCTTGTCAGCAACGAAAAAATCAGGGAGATACTGCTATCGCGATATACAAGAAAGCTGAATTCTGCGATTTTAAAAATGACTGAAATTCCTGAAGGTTCTGAAGTTATTTTTAATGAAAATATGCGCTTCCCTGTAATTGCCTTTAAGAATGTATTTATTTTCCCTGGCATCCCGGACTATGTTAAGAATAAATTTACTGCTATAAAGGAAAGATTCCGATCCTCTTCATTTCATTTAAAGCGCATTTTCCTGGACAGCCATGAAACAGAGATCACAGAGACACTTAACCGGGTTGTTGCAGACAATCAGGATGTGATGTTTGGATCTTATCCCTTTTTGGATGAAGAGGATTACAGAATAATAGTAACTGCAGAATCAAAGTCTGAGGAACATCTGAAGAGTGCTGTTGATATGCTCTTAAAGCTGTTGCCGGAAGAGATTATTGTAAGAATCGAATAAGAAGAAACAGGCATTATTTTACGATACGCTTCCGCATTAATCTGAACGGGTAGGGCGACAGCAGGCAG
>CAZNPC010000080.1:0-2493 GCA_964574765.1 uncultured Nitrospirales bacterium
AAAATATCAAACAATGGCATAATTGCCTTTATTTAAATGCGGGAATTTCCTGCAATCCGGAAGGTGCCAATGAAACATCTGGTTTTTACTGTTCTTGTTCACTTTTTGCTGCTCACTCTTTGCAGTCCCCTGTCCTATGGTGCGGTATTACTCGACAGGGTTGTCGCAAAAGTCAATGACGAGATCATAACATGGAGCGAACTTAGAAAAAGCATAGAGATTGACGGCGGAGAATTCCTGAAGGGGCTGGAAGGTGAAGCAAGGAAAAAAAAGATTGCCGAACTCGAAGCGGATTTTCTTACAACTCTGATAGACCTGAAACTTCAGCTTCAGGAAGCGCGCCGCACAGGTTTTGATGTAAACCCATCTGAAATTGATGCCGCTGTTGACGAAATCAAGATAAAATACAATTTAAATGATGAAGATCTGATCAAAACACTTAAGGAAGAGGGGTTTACGATCGCTGAATATAAGAACCAGTTTGCCGAGCAGATCCTCCTTGCGAAGATAGTAAACTACGGGGTAAGGGATAACATACTTGTCTCTGACAGTGAGATAGAAGAATATTACAAGGCAAACAGACAAAACTATGCTGATGAGGAAAAGGTAAAGGCAAAACAGATATTTTTTCCCGCGAACCGGGCTGATATAACACAGAAAAATGAAGCTGAAGACCGGGCTGAAGATGTAATGAAGAGAATAAAAGATGGAGAAGATTTTGCCAGCATATCGGAAAGGCTTGAAAGCGGGAAGATAGGTTCCGGAGTGGATTTGGGATATGTGAATCTCGGTGGTATGATTAAAGAGATAAGGGAAGCTATTGCGGACTTGAATGCCGGCGAGGTAAGCAGGCCTTTCTGGAGTACCGCAGGCCTTCATATTGTAATAGTTGAAGATAGAGTTCAGGGCATACAAATAAAAGAGATCAGGGACAAGATCAAGAATATTCTTTTTCAGGAAAAAATGAAAGGGAAATATAACAGTTGGATAAAATCACTGAGAGAAAATGCTTCTGTAGAGATCAATCTGTGAATTATATAACAACTATATGAGGAGCTAAGTTATGTTAGAGGACAATCTTAAGATCGGGCTGACTTTTGATGATGTGCTTCTATTGCCGGCCAAGTCTGATGTTTTGCCGGGAGAAGTGGATGTTCATACACGTCTGACTAAAAACATTAAGATCAATATGCCGCTTGTCAGCGCGGCCATGGACACTGTAACAGAGAGTAACCTTGCGATTGCGATTGCAAGGGAAGGCGGGATTGGCATTATTCACCGTGCCATGTCTGTGGTTTCACAGGCATCAGAGGTGGACCGGGTTAAAAAGTCTGAAAGCGGTATGATTGTCGATCCTATAACTATGCAGCCCGACGAGAGACTGTCCAAGGCGCTCGGGATAATGCAAAAATACAGGATATCGGGAGTCCCTATTACTGAGAATAATAAGCTTGTCGGCATTCTGACAAACAGGGACCTCAGGTTTGAAACTAACGTGCGGAGAAAAGTGAATGAAGTCATGACCAAAAAAGGGCTGGTCACGGCTCCTGTGCGAACCACTCTTGAGAAAGCGCAAAAAATACTTCATGAGCACAGGATCGAGAAACTTCCAATAGTTGATAAAGACTTTAACCTTATAGGCCTTATTACAATTAAAGACATTGAAAAGAGAAAGAAATACCCAATGGCATGCAAGGACAAGCTCGGCAGACTGAGGGTCGGAGCTGCGGTAGGAATAGGTGAAGAGGCCATGATCAGGGCGGAAGCTCTGCAGGCTGCCGGTGCTGATGTAATTGTTGTAGATACAGCGCATGGGCATTCGGCATCTGTTCTGTCAATCGTCCGGCAATTGAGGAAAAAATTTCCTAAACTCGAGCTGATCGCCGGCAATGTTGCAACTGCAGAGGCAACCAGAGAACTCATATCAGCTGGAGTCAGCGCTGTAAAAGTAGGAGTGGGCCCTGGTTCTATTTGTACTACCCGGATCGTTGCGGGTGCCGGAGTTCCTCAGCTCACGGCAATAAAGGAGTGCTCAAAAGCGGCAAATTCTGCACATATACCTATTATCGCGGATGGAGGTATAAAATTTTCCGGGGATATTGCCAAGGCAATTGCTGCGGGGGCGAGTTCTGTTATGATAGGAGGCCTGTTTGCGGGAACTGAAGAGAGCCCCGGTGAGACCGTACTTTTTCAGGGACGGAGCTATAAGGTTTACAGAGGAATGGGTTCGCTCGGCGCCATGGAATCAGGAGCCAAAGACAGGTATTTCCAGAAAGGTGTTGAGAGTAAGAAACTGGTGCCTGAAGGTGTGGAAGGAAGGGTGCCTCACAAAGGGCCGCTGTCGCTGAATGCCCATCAGTTGATTGGGGGGTTAAGATCCGGAATGGGTTATTGCGGATGCGGGACCATTGATGAACTGCGCAAAAAGGCGCGTTTTGTAAAGATTACGCCGTCAGGCTTAAGAGAAAGCCATGTCCATGATGTAATTATTAC
>CAZNPC010000080.1:2593-8335 GCA_964574765.1 uncultured Nitrospirales bacterium
GCCCAAGGGAATAATTCTCTCCGGCGGGCCTTCCAGTATATATGACAGAAAAGCCCCTATGCCTGACATGAGGGTCTTTGAACTCGGTGTCCCTGTTCTTGGAATATGCTATGGAATGCAGATCATGGCTTATTGCCTTGGCGGAAAGGTTGACAGGGCGTTAAAAAGAGAGTACGGCCGCGCTGAACTGCTGATAGATGACACTTTAGACCTTTTTAAAGGTATAGGCAAAAAGAGGAGAAAATATGGTTCGTCCCTCGTCTCCCGTCCCTCATCCCTCAGTACTGTTGTCTGGATGAGTCATGGAGACAGAATAGAGAACTCCCCCCCCGGTTTTGAGAGACTGGCACATACAGGTAATTCCCCGGTTGCGGCGATGGCTGACAGGAAACGGAACTTCTTCGCACTCCAGTTCCATCCTGAAGTTGTGCATACGGAAAAAGGGGAAAAGATCCTGAAAAATTTTCTTTCGATCTGCAAGTGCAAGCCCCGATGGACCATGAAGTCCTTTATTGAAACATCAACCTCTGAAATAAGGGAGACAGTAAAAGAAAGCGGTGTAGTATGCGCGATCAGTGGCGGTGTTGATTCGGCAGTAGTAGCTGTACTAATGAATATGGCTGTAGGAAAGCAGCTGACATGCATATTTGTGGACAACGGAGTCCTGCGGACCGGCGAAGCAATGAAAGTTGAACAGACACTGAAAAGACACTTTCATATGGATATTAAATGCATTGATGCTTCCAAGAGGTTTTTGAAGAAGTTGGAAGGGATTATAGACCCTGAAGCAAAAAGAAAGATAATCGGGAATGAGTTTATAAGGATTTTTGAGGAAGAGGCCAAAAAACTTAAAGGAGTCAAGTTCCTGGCTCAGGGCACGTTATATCCCGACGTGATAGAGAGTGTATCATTTAAGGGTCCGTCTGCGGTAATAAAGAGTCATCACAATGTCGGAGGCCTTTTGGCGGATATGAAGCTTAAACTGGTTGAGCCCCTGAGGGAGCTGTTTAAAGACGAGGTGAGGGTCCTGGGCAGGGAACTCGATATGCCGGAGGAGATTATAAACCGTCATCCTTTCCCCGGGCCGGGACTTGCGATACGCATAATCGGTGAGGTTACGGAACAGAGATGCGACATCCTGAGAAAGGCAGATGCAATCGTTATCGAAGAGATCAAGCGGTCAGGCCTTTATAACGAAATCTGGCAGGCTTTTGCCGTTCTCCTGCCGATCAAGACTGTCGGTGTTATGGGAGATGAGAGAACATATGAGAATGTAGTAGCTGTCCGTGCGGTCAAGAGCCTGGATGGAATGACAGCGGACTGGGCAAGACTGCCCTATGAAATTCTGGAAACGGTTTCAAACAGGATAATTAATGAAGTTAGAGGAGTAAACAGGGTTGTGTTTGATATAAGTTCGAAACCTCCGGGTACAATTGAATGGGAGTAGCAGATTTGAGTAGTGAGAATTTCAGGGGGGTCGATTCGACCCCCCTTTATATTTTAGTGTCTGAAATATTCCGGCGGTGTTGCTGATGCGATATATTTTGCGGCTTCGTTTATCGCTATCCTGATAGCTTTTTCCATCGGCGTTTTCGCGTACATTGAAAGGCCGCCTCCGAGACCGACATCTCCAATTATTCCTCCGGCCAATATACCCAGATTAACGTCCCTTGCTTCACCTTCAACTCTCGTGGCTGCGAGAACCTCGGATGTTGATGTGTCGATTATCCTGATGTCCATGGCAAGAGAGGACTTCCTCATGCCGCCCATTATTCCCCCGATAATACCGCCGCCAATGCCGCCAAGGCCGGCTCTTCCGCCTGAGGTTCCGGGCTCCCATCCTGTTATCGCGGCTATCACCATCAGGTCAGCTCCTTTGATGCGGCCTCTTTTTATTGAAGAGGTTTCTTCTGCATATCCCTCTTCACCAAGGGCTATCTCACTCTTTATTGAACTGATCTCCTGCCTTTCCAAAACTCTGTATCTTCCGCTTTGAACAAGGGCTGTAGTAAGCATGTCCCTGAGTCCGGTCATGGCGCCTGCATTCTGATGGGATATTACTACGTCGCGCTGTCCCATACCGCTTATTGTTGTTGTTCCGCCGCCGCCGCGTGCTTTCCACTCAAACTTTGCGACCGTTACCCTCGCCTTCGGTCCGTAATAAGGAGGAAGCTGAGCTGAAATTCCGGGATCAACCCTTGCCGTGGGTTGGGCATACCGTTCCATGCACCCAAGGGAGAAAACAGAGAACATCATTAATAGAATCGGCAGAACACTTTTCCTGATTAACATCGTTAACACCTCCTGAAATTTTTTGGATATACATTCTAATTATATCGTATTTTTATTAAAGATCAACCCTCATTCAGACTATCAGTTGCATAAGAAAAAATCAAGGGTTTGTGCTAATATAAGCCTCCAACTAATAACCAAAAACGGACAACCAATAAACATGGAAGAACGGCTTCAGAAAATCATTTCAAAATGCGGGATAGCCTCCAGAAGGAAGGCCGAGGAACTGATCCTCGAAGGACAGGTCAAGGTCAATGGTGCGACTGCTTCCCTGGGCATGAAAGCGGATATTGATAAGGACCATATCAAGGTTAAAGGTAAGCTTATACAGGGAGTAAGGCGCAAAGTTTACCTGATGCTTAACAAGCCTGATAAATGCATTACGTCAATGAATGATCCTGAAGGCAGACCGACTGTCAAAGATTTATTAAAGGGAGTTAAGACCAGTGTCTTCCCTGTCGGAAGGCTTGATTATAATTCAGAGGGTCTCCTTATCATGACTAACGACGGCGATCTGGCAAACTCCATATTGCACCCCAAAAAGAAGATTGACAAAACATATCTTGTTAAAATAAACGGCATCCTGGAAGAAAAAGATATTCTGAAACTTGAAAAAGGTATCTCGCTTGAAGATGGTAAGACTTCTCCGGCTAAAATAAAGAAAGTAAAAAAAACCGATGCTAATTCATGGATAGAGATCACAATACATGAGGGAAGAAAAAGGCAGATAAGGAGAATGCTTGAGAGGCTCGGCCATCCTGTTATCAAACTCAGAAGGATCAGGATCAACGGGCTGGAACTCGGAAGGCTTCCGATAGGAGCTATCCGCCATCTTAAACCGGAGGAGATCGATAGGCTCAGGAAGGAAGTGACTAATAACAAAAGCTGACAAAAGTCAGTAGTCAGTAGTCAGTAGCAACCCCGTAAAGCCCTCAAGGCTTGGGCAACGGGGCAGGCGGACAACTAATAAGGGTCAGTGGCCGGTAGTCAATAGTCGGTAGCAACCCCGTAAAGCCCTCAAGGCTTGGGCAACGGGGCAGGCAGACAACGGACAACAAACAACGGACAGTTAAAACAATGCGTGATAAATTTTGCGGTGAAGTTAGAGAAAAAGATATTGGCACAACCGTCGCGCTCGCCGGATGGGCTAACAGGTGGCGCGACCACGGTGGCCTTGTATTTATTGACCTCAGGGACAGGAGCGGTCTCGTTCAGATAGTGTTCAACCCCGAGATCGACGCTGAAATTCATAAACTTGCTCACAGGATCAGAAATGAATTTGTGCTTCAGGTAAAAGGAGAAGTCACAAAAAGGCCTGAAGGTACTGAAAACCCGTCAATACCGACCGGGCAGGTTGAAGTGGTCATTAGTGAGCTTCAGGTTATTAATGAATCAAAACCCCTGCCTTTCATGATCGAGGATGAAGCCGAGGCTTCTGAATTTCTCAGGCTGAAGCACAGATACCTTGACCTCAGAAGGCCGGTAATTCAGAAAAACCTGATCCTCAGGCATAAGGCTGCCAGGTCCATAAGGGAGTACCTTGACTCCAAAAGTTTTCTGGAAGTTGAAACACCTGTTCTTACAAAAAGAACTCCGGAAGGGGCAAGGGATTATCTTGTGCCGAGCAGAACAAACGCGGGGCATTTCTATGCACTTCCCCAGTCACCCCAGCTTTTCAAGCAGATACTCATGATATCAGGCCTTGAAAAATATTATCAGATAGTTAAGTGCTTTAGAGATGAAGACCTGAGGGCTGACAGACAGCCTGAGTTCACGCAGGTCGACCTTGAGATGTCTTTTGTAAACAGGGACGACATCATGAACCTCATTGAGGAGATGCTGAAAAAGGTCTTTAAAGACTCTATCGGCCATGAGTTGAGCCAATCCTTTGCAAGGCTCAAATACAGTGACGCAATGGACAGATACGGAACAGACAAGCCTGATATGAGGTTTTCACTTGAGCTTAAAGATGTAAGTGACATTGTGAAAGAATCCACCTTTAAGGTTTTTCTCGGTGCGCTCTCTAAAGGCGGGATGGTGAAAGGCATAAATGCCAAAGGGTTGGCTGGCTACTCAAGAAAGGAACTGGACGACCTGACAAAAGATGTACAGTCATTCGGGGCCAAAGGGCTTGCCTGGATAAAGGTCAAGTCTGCGTCAGACACAGGCTTTGAATCTCCAATAGCCAAGTTTTTTCCGGAGCAGACGTTAAAAGCGGTTGCGGAAAGGCTTGAGGCAGAGGATGGCGACCTGCTTCTTTTTGTTGCCGACAGTACCCAGGTAGTAAATGACACACTTGCGAAACTGAGACTGGAGCTTGGGGAAAGGCTTAAATTGATAAATAAAGATATTTACAAGTTCGCATGGATCACCGATTTCCCTCTGTTTGAGTGGAACAGTGATGATAAAAGATATGAAGCAATGCATCATCCTTTTACCAGTCCTGAAACAGAGGATATGGAAAAGTTTTTATCCGCAGATACTTCAGGACTCAGTACTCCAAGTCCTGAATTGTCCTCAATACGGGCGCAGGCCTATGACATTGTTCTCAACGGCTATGAGATAGGCGGCGGAAGCATACGTATTCACAAAAGGGATGTACAGGATAAGATGTTTAATATGCTTAAGATCAGTCCTGAAGACGCGGACGCCAAATTCGGTTTTCTGCTTGAAGCGCTGGAATTCGGCGCGCCGCCTCACGGCGGGATCGCGCTCGGCCTTGACAGGCTTGTGATGATACTTGCGGGAGCTCAGTCAATAAGGGATGTTATAGCGTTTCCAAAGACCCAGAAGGCTATATGCCCCCTGAGCAATGCCCCGTCGTTAGTTGATGAGCAACAGCTTGAAGAACTTCACATTAAGTCGTTACTGCCTGATCCCGAAACAGATATTGCTGAGTAGCAGTGTTTTATTCAGTCTTAATTCTTTTCCCTTCATAAAAAAATGCAGGGTTGATGTGTCCACAGCAAGATAAATTGCTTTTGCTCAGTATGCTGTCAGGCCCACACTTATACGCAATGCGTCTATTAAATGTTCAGGCGCGCTGCGCACGCCTGAACGCCGAGTTAAGCTTTGCTTCTCGACCAATTTGTTCAGATGCGCGCTGACTCGCGCGCCCGAACAAATCGTTCGAACGCATTCGACCTCGGACTTGGTGAGTAAACTCACCAGCCCGATTGCGAACCGCTCAACTCGGCGTTGGGGCGGGGAAATAAAGGAAAATAAAGAAATAATAAAATAATCCCCCGCCCCAATGCGGAGCTGAGCTTTTTTACCCGCCGGGGTGGGCGCTTCACCCAGCAATTTGCTGGACGGTCTTAAAAGAAGAAAATAGAGACCGCCCAACAACTCGCTGGAGCAAACGTCATCGACGGCCTGCGAAGCTACGCTTCACGCCGTCTCGACGGCGCTCAGCTCCGCATTATGTGAGAGGATAAGAATATGGAAATA
>CAZNPC010000081.1:0-8249 GCA_964574765.1 uncultured Nitrospirales bacterium
ATGCAACGTTCAGAGCTGACTGTATGCCTTTGGATGCAGCCTGTGCCACCCTGACATTTGCGCTAACAGATACCATCATGCCGTAATAACCGGCAAATGCCGAGCCGGCTACACCAATGACAAAACCTATTGCTGTCCATATGCCAAGGAATACCCCAAGCAGAACTGTCAATACCACAGCCACTATAGCAACTGCCTTGTACTCACGTGCGAGGAATGCCTTTGCACCCTCAGCAACAGCATCAGAGATAGATTTCATCTTCTCACTGCCAGAATCCTGTTTCTTGACCCAGCCGCTGGTTATCAGTGCATATACAACGCCTGCCGCACCGCCGAGCAAAGCAATTAAGATTATAATATTCACGCGTTTACCTCCTTTTATTTAATTTGAAAGTCAAAATCGCTATTTTTTCTACAAAAAACTTATGCCTTTTATTGCTGAACTGTTTCTGTTTCCTGTTTTATCTCAGGTGAGGCCTCTGCCTGAGGCTCTGCTGCTGCATCCCTTCCAGAGTACTTCACAAAACAGAGCGCAGCACCCCTGTAAAACACGTGTGCCAGCTTTGAATAGGGCAGATAAACAAATAAAGAAAAAATAAACATAAGATGAATAAAATAAATTGGGTATGCCAGGCCCGAGATACCTGCCAGCCTCGTCACCCAGGACAATATACCGGATGCCATGACTACACCTATTATCGTTATCAGCAGCCAGTCAATATAGCTTCCGATACCTACCTTTGCCGCATTCTTGAACCTGTTTATTATCATAAGAGCAACTCCGGCAAGAAGGCCTACTGCTCCTGCAAGTCCAAAGAGCTTGACAATCCATCCCTTGCCGAATAATGAGAAAGGAGACATTACATGGAATATGTCAATATAAAGCACCCCAAAACCCGTGGCAATAGCAAGGGCCACGAAACTGTAAAACACTAAAAAGTGAGATAAAAATCTGTCTTTACTTACATCGCAATCCTTGAATTTTCCATGGCCCAGAACCTCCTTTGCCGTCTCAATAATACTGCCTTTAAGATTTCCAGAGGTTACTCCGCCGGCCTGCTTCATATCCTTCCAGAACTTCATTACGCCCAGCACGCCAACTGCCAGACCAAAAAGAAGGGCTGGAGTAAAAACGAACTGAATAGACTGGATCGAGAAAAAATTGGAAAATACTATGTCACCTTCCGGAATTTTATTAGCTGCTACCAACAAAATAAGGAATGGTATCAGAAACAGGACAGGCATGAATTTCTTGTTATTTACAAGCCCTGCCAGAAAACCGGGTGATGAGTACTGCTGTATGCTCTGCTTCCTGATTGCGCCGAGCACCTCACCAGGCTTTGCTCCTCTGGGGCAATAAACAGTACAGTCATTACACTGGTGGCAGAGCCAGACATCAGGGTTGCCCTTAAATTTATCCTTCAGTCCCCACTGAGCCCACACCATCTCTTTTCTGGGAAACGGGCTTTTATCAGGGGTCACATTGCAGACAACTGAGCAGGTTGCGCACTGGTAGCATTTTTTAAGGGATTCACCGCCTGCGGCGATAACACTCTTTACAAAGTCCAGATCGGGTTTTACTACTGTTGCATCTGCCATTTATTACCTCCCTTTATCAGTGAATAGTGCCAGAGGTAAGTGCCAGTAACTGCGATGCAACAAAAATCTGACACTGACACTAATCACTTACACTGAATTAATTTAAAAGTCTTTAAACGGATTCGGCTCAAACCCTTCCATTTTTTCTACATAATCATTCAGAATCTGAGGCAGTTTATCGTATTCTGATATTGAAAGCTGTACCAGCTCAACCCTCTCAGGCTCAAGCATAAGCCTGCCGAGTGTCTCCTGAAGCTTACCGAGCCTTTCCTGTGCAAGTTCACTACCCTTTACAAAATGGCACTGATAATTTTCTCCAAACTTGCATCCAAGCAGTATCATGCCGTCAACACCCCTTGAGAGTGCATCGGCTATCCACGCAAGGTTCAGAGTCCCAAGGCATCTGACAGACACAAACCGTATTGAAGAAGGTAATTTTACACGCTTTAATGCCACTGCATCAAGAGCAGGATAGGCATCATTTTCGCATACAAGTCCTATAATCCTCAGACCCTCATCAGGCACATCCAATGACTTAAACATAGAAGAAATCATGTCAATACTGAAATCCTTAAAGTTTACAACCCGTTCAGGGCAGGACCCAAGGCATGTGCCGCACCTTCGGCAGCGTGTCATTTTATGGAAAGGGGTTCCTTTCTCGTCCTCTTCTATTGCGCCAAAAGGACATTCTTCTGTACACCTTTTGCATGAAGTGCATTTCTTCAGATTAACCTCAGGATAGGTCTGGTCCCATGCCCTTGGATGAACTGAATATCCATTGGCAACTGCTTCCACACACTGTATCGCTTTCATGCCTGCGCCCAGCGCATCTTCCATGCTTGAAAGCATATTCATTGGCTGTCTTATACTGCCGGCAGAGTAAATACCTGTCCTTCGGGTCTCATATTGAAAACATATATAGTTTGAATCGGTAAATCCGTATGCCTCTTCAAGCACGGGCAGTTCAGGCCCCTGCTTGTAATCGAGATTGAGTATATTAGGAACCTTATGAGGCTCAAGCACCGCGTCAGGGTCAGGTTTGCCGCCTGACGCAGCCAGCTCCTCGTCAAACTTCTTTTTCCATTCAGCCAGAGATTCCTGATCTATCTTTGTATTGGGTACCATGCCTGTAGCAAGTACAACCATATCTGCTTCAATCTTTATGTTTTCTCCAAGCAGTGTATCCTTGACATCAATACTCAGATTTCCATCTGAAGCCTCGCTCACCCCTGTAACTTCACCCTTTGTAAGCATAACGCCCGGGTCATCCTGCATCTTTTTATAAAATAATTCATACTGCCCCGGAGTTCTTATATCCTTATATAATATAAAAGCCATTGCATCAGGGTTTTTCTCCCTGACATATGCAGCCTGTTTTAATGAAGTTTGACAGCAGAACGAAGAGCAGTAAGGCAGGTGGCCGGCATCACGTGAGCCCGCACATTGTATAAATGCAACGCTACTAACTTCTTTGCCGTCAGACGGTCTTGTGATTTTCCCCTTTGATGCTATTTCCTCCATTTGCACATTTGTTATGACATTCGGGTTTTTCCCGTAACCCAGATGCTCAAGTTTATTGGCATCATAAGGCCTCCAGCCCGCAGCGAGTATAACAGCGCCGGCTTTTACAGCCTCAGAGCCTCCATTGGACTTTATGGCAACATCATACTGTCCGGGCACGCCGGCGATTTTCTCTATCTCGGCAGAAGTGAAAACCTTTATCTTTTCATGAGAGTTAACTCTCTCTATAGCGGCCTTTACAGACGGCTCCTCCAGATTCTCAAAAGGATAGCTCTGCGGCAGCTGTTTATATACCTTATTGCCCCATCCGCCAAGTTCCGGGCTTTTCTCAACAAGCAAAGCATCATAACCTGCATCAGCAACACCAAGAGCAGCTGTCAGGCCAGCAATACCCCCTCCGATAACCAGGATGTCCTTGTTTGCCTCTTCAAGCATAAAAGCTTCGGGAAGGTTTGTTTTCTGGGCTCTTACAATACCCATCCTCATATAATCTTCAGCAAGCCACTGGGTATCTTCTTCTTTTGGGGTCTGACTCCATGCGACAAATTCTCTCATATTTATTCTTTCAACAATAGTTCCGGGAAAATTGAACTCCTGATGTTTTACACGCGGGGAGCAGGCAGTTATAACAACTGTGTTTACACCCTCTCCGCTTATATCATTTTTTACAAGTTCAAGCCCTTCAGGGCTGCACAGAATATCGTGTGTCCTGATTACAGAAACCTTGTACTCTTTTTCAGCCACTTTCTGTAATTTCTCTATTTCAACGGTCTCCGCAATATCACAGCCCTTACATATATAAACACCTGTTTTTTTCTCCATTAGGATTTCCTCCTCGAACTCGAGTCGATCTCGGAATCGAGTCGTGCCGACCGACCCACTGTCTGAATTGCTTTAAGGGCTGCCCCTGTAGCTTCCTGCACTGATTTGGCAACGTCAGCAGGATTTTTAACACAGCCAACAGCATAGATTCCCTGCTGATCTTTACCCGGTGAAATAAAACCGTTTTCATTAATCTTTATGTCGGATGGAAGCTTTAACTCATCTGTTGCCGGAACCATTCCCGTAGCCAGTACGCAGAGATCAACATTAACCTTGACCTTGCCGCCTGCAAATATATCCTCTGCTTCCACAATTATGTCCTTTGTTTCCGGATCTGCTGAAATTTTTGCCACTTTCCCCTTAATAAGCGAGACATTCTCGTCTTCCTTAACTTTATTTAAAAACCTCTCATACGAGGTGCCCGGTGTCCGTATATCTATATAGAACATGTACGCTTTTGAATCGGGGTACTGCTCCCTTACATAGGTTGCCTGCTTTAAAGATGCCAGACAGCATACTGCTGAACAGAAAGGCAGATGGTTTTCATCCCTTGAACCGGCGCACTGTACAAAAGCAATTCTTTTTATTTCCCTGTTGTCAGAAGGCCTCAGGAGTTTTCCGCCAGTAGGGCCGTTACCTGCAGCCAGCCTCTCCATCATCACATTTGTTATTATGTCCGGGCTTGTGCCAAAACCCAGATTGTCTATTTTTGATGCATCATAAGGCTTCCAGCCCGTTGCAAGAACAATAGAGCCGGCCTTTATTTTTAATGTTTCAGGCTTCATATCCAGATTTATCGCATCGTATTTACAGGCTTCAGCACATTTAGAACAGTCAGATTTTTTGCATGCTGTATCATCTATGGCATATTGAAACGGGAAGGCCTGTTCAGAATTGATGTAGGCAGCTTTTCTTGTGCCGAGGTTATAATTAAAATCATTTGAGACCTCAACCGGACACGCCTCTGTACACGCGTTGCAGCCTGTGCATTTGTCATTAATATAGCGGGGATTCAGCTTAACGGTTACATCATAACTGCCGGGCTGGCCCGATATGCTCTCTATCTCTGCAAGCGTATAGTATTTGATTCCGGAATTAAATTTTACTCTTCTGTAGTTTATCTCCAGTCCGCATGTCGGTGGGCAAAGCTTTGGAAAATATTTGTTCATCCGCGATACTCTGCCCCCAAAAAACGGGGTTTTCTCAAGGATGGTGACGTTGTAGCCTGCCTCCGCCGCCTCCAGAGCACTGGTAAGGCCGCTTATGCCGCCTCCTACAACCAATATATTCGTCTCTTGTTCTGACATACCTATCCTCCAGTTGAAACAGAGTTATTAAGCCATTAAGTAACTGAGAGATTTAGCCCGGAAATTTTACTTCGGATACTTTACAATAAAATCACCCACTTAGTAAACAAAAAAAAAGCCCAATCTCCGTATTCACAGCAAAATCAAAGCAGACTCAATTACTTAAAAACTCAATTACTTAAATAGCTTTCCGGGTGCTGTTACCAGCACCCGGAAAACATTTATCCGCAGTCTAATTAGTCTGGAAAAATCTGCTTGAAGTCTCTTTTGGACATCGTGAACTCACCTTTTTCATAGTCATACGTGGAGCATGTAAAGACTTTCCAGTTCTCGTCGTCAATAAAATCGTGGTCGCCTCTGTAGTAGTAGCCCGGATACCTGGATTCCTCTCTGTAGAGAATGTGGCGTGCATGAGCCTCGAGAGAGAGTATCCTGTGGTAGTTCTCCCAGCATCTCATGAGCTCATGAAGGTTCGCCGCGCCCAGCTTTGCAGAGTCCTCTTTCAGCACTACGAGCTGCCTTAATCCTTCATCCAGCATGGTCTTTGATGTCATATACCATGTTGAGATACCGCCAAAGTACTCGTCAGCGATCTTCTGAAGTCTTGCCTGGAGCATACCTGGCTTGATGTAATTGGGATTTATCTCAGAGTCTGTTGTATAGGTTTTGCTCTTCTCGAATACCTCATACGGCAGATAGAGCTCTCCTGCAACCTCATCAGCAGTCCTTCTGATTGCTGGTTTGTAATCAGGGTTGTCAAGGATGAACGCTATTGCACCCTTGGCTGCCATCCTGCCCTCTGCATGGGAACCTGATGAGAATTTGTGACCTGATGCGCCAACCACGTCACCAGCCATGAAAAGACCTGGTACTGTAGACATCCTGTTGTAGCCCCAGCTGTAATGATCCGGTGTTCCCGGGATATCGCCGGGACCGCTGCACCAGAATCCCGCACAACCGGCATGTGAACCGAGGATGTAAGGCTCTGTCGGCATGATCTCAGAAGGCGATTTAGAAGGGTCAATATCCTTAGCTGCCCAGAGGCCTGCCTGACCAATACACATGTCAAGGAAGTCTTCCCATGCCTCAGCTTCAAGGTGCTTGATCTTCTTTTTGGCTTCCTTCTCACCAAGCTTTTCGACAAATGTCTTGCTAATGACATCCATTGCCTGATCGGTTCTCATTATTATAGGACCGTTACCGGCCTTCATGTCCTTCATCATCAGATGGTTTCTGATTGCAGTACCCATCTTGTCAACATATGTGCCGTATTTCTTCTTTGCTTCGTCAAGGTATTCTTGATTTGCGCAGTAATCCTCTCCTTTGCTATTAGTTGCCTTTGCCTTAAAGAACAGAAACCATGCGCCAACAGGTCCGTAGCCGTCCTTGAATCTTGCTGGTACGAATCTGTTTTCCATCAGGGTCAGCTCTGCGCCGGCCTGCATACCAAGGGCATACCCTGAGCCTGCGTTCCATACAGGATACCACGCCCTGCCCTGGCCTTCTTTGGAAGACCTCGGCCTGAAGCAGTTAACCGCTCCACCAGAAGCATTTATCATTGCCTTGGCCTTAAAGATATATATCTTATTTTCCCTGACGCTGAAGCCTGCTGCTGCTGCAACCCTGTTAGGGTCATTAGCATCTTTTAAGAGTCTCACGATGAAAACTCTTTCATAAAGGTTCTGGTCAACGCCTGTTTCCTGCCTGTTGATCTCAAGGGCTTTTTTTGCGGCCTCGGCCACAATGGCCTTGTAGGACTCTCCGTTGATCATTATCTGCCATTTACCTGTTCTGACAGGTGTACCGCCTTCTCTTAATGATTTCTTTCCTGCATCCTTTGCCTGAAAGCCATCGAGAGAAAAGCCGTCATCACCTTTTTTCCAGATCGGAAGACCCCACTCTTCAAACATCTGAACGCTATCATCAACATGTCTTCCAAGGTCATAAACAAGGTCCTCCCTGGTGATACCCATCAGATCAGCCCTTACATACTTGACATAATCTTCGATCTTGTTCTCACCAACATATGTATTGATAGCGGACAGACCCATCGCAACCGCGCCACTTCTGTCTGTGGCGGCCTTATCGACCATTGTGATCTTTAGTTTATTCGCTGATGCCCATCTGGCTCCCTCATAAGCAGCGCCGCAGCATGCCATGCCGCCGCCGATAAGGAGCAGGTCTGTCTCAACCTCAACGACTTCCGGCTTTTGACAATACGAAAATGTACAAGTTTCTTTTTCCATTATTATTTCACCTCCTTTATTCTTTTCTTGCTTCGTAGTTAAAAAAACCAGGCTGTTTAATCTTTGACATATCTGCTTCCGGTTTACCCGCATACGGATCAACAGAATCTTCAGCAGTTGTTCTGATAGGGAACTTGAATCTTTTCAGAGTACCGTTTCTGAACTTGACCGTCCACATAATGGCATCAGTTCCCCTTAAAGGAATAACACTTGCGCCCAGCGGAACAAAATCCGCATAGCCCCTGACTTCAATCGCCTGTGTAGGGCAGATCTTTACACAGTTGTAGCACTCCCAGCACTGGTCAGGTTCCTGATTATAAGCTTTCATAAGGTCCCTGTTCAGCGCCATAAGGTCATTAGGACATATATACTGGCAAGCAGTCTTGTCCTGCGCCTTACAACCATCACATTTTTCTGCAATTACAAAACTCGGCATAATCTAACCTCCTTTATATAAGGTATTTACAGCTTGAATTTGGCCAATCATTAACTAACAACTTCTTACTGCTCTGTGTTTACACCCCCTTTCAAATCCATATTAAGTCTTTGTGAATCACCTTTAACAAGACATAAATTTATTTTTTAAGACTCTGATAATAACTAATCAGAATATCAGCCACTTCAGGACGTGAGAATTCTTTAGGTGGTGCAATGCCATTACCTAACATTTCACGAACTTTTGTGCCTGAAAGCAGAACAAAATCTTCTTTTTTATGATCAGGTGCTTCACACATCATCACAACCTTGTCCAGTT
>CAZNPC010000082.1:0-7937 GCA_964574765.1 uncultured Nitrospirales bacterium
GATTTAATATCCCTTGACAAAGGCAGCCTGTTTGAAGGGTTTTCCGTAAAAAGTGAGCCGCAGGAAACACCGCTGGAGGAAAACATCATTAAAACAGATCAGGAACCGGTTATATCACAGGATAAGCCTCAGGAGACTTTTTTCGACAAAGACCCGGTTGAAACAGAAGAAACAGAGCAGGAACCGGTCAATATTAAAAGTACGGCATCAGATGCGGTTAAATACAAAGACCATGAGCCGGGTAATGAAAAAGAGTTCTGGGGTGAAATCGACTATAAACATAGTGAAAAAAGAAAAGACATTATTAAGAATCGCCTTTTTATCTTTATCGTTTTATTGATCAGCGTTGGAATAGGCGTGAGACTGCTGTTTCTAACAGATACTGATGAAAAAATGAAAAAGGTTTTCTCCGGCGATATATCAAAAACAGAAGCGCCCTCTTCAGGCGGCGATCTCAAAAGCGAAGGTGTTGATAAAGATAAATCTTCATCAGGTACGTATCCGGATACGTACCTGATCGAGTCTCCTGAAGATGAAAGACCTTTGCGTGGAGAAACATTTACTGAAACCATGCCCGCCGAGGAGATGGAGATAGAAAGCAAAATTCTTTCGCCTGATGATACAGGCACTGCGATAAACTCCACGAGAACAAAACGCCGGGTTCCTCCAAAATCAGATTTTCTGAAGCCTGCCCTGGAGGAACCTGAAAAAGAGGGAACTTATACTGAAGCCCTTTTCCCTGATGGAATGGAGACAGGAAGTGAATTCCCTTCAGCTGTTGAGGATACTTTTGAGGAAACCATGGCTCCTGCTGCGGATACGGACTCAGTTAATAGCGTCAAAGAAAAAAGGCGGCAGGTACCTCCTAAATCAGATTTCCTCAAAAAAGCAACGTATTCGATCCAGATCGGGGCTTACAGAGTGGAAAATAATGCCATATCTAAAAATGATACTTTAAAAGAAAAGGGTTATCATTCATTTATTAAAAAAGAGACCTCAGACGGCTCCCCGCTCTTCAAGGTCATGGTAGGAAAATATGAAACCCGGGATAAGGCTGAAGCGGAGAAACGGATACTTCGTCAGAAAGAAGGAATCAGCTCTTTCATACTGGCCTATTAATCAGGAAAAAAGTCTTCTGTCCTCCCAGTCCGGCCTGCTCCCTGATAAAGATCAAAGCTCTGCCCCACTAAATTCCATAAAATAACTTGACTTCTCCATTGACTCTGATATACTTGAGAATAATTATTTATTTAAACAGATAATCGGGAACAAGTGTGAAAAGGCGCCAAATCAGGACACCCGTTAACGTTAAAGCCGAACTTGTCTCTGGATTAGGAAATTATAAGGGTTCTATAATGGACCTTTCAGATGACGGCCTGTATTTGGTCACTGAACCCACGAAGGCATCAACGGATTTCATCCCCGGAAATTCTGTAAATGTAAAATTTCAGACCCATTCAGGAAAGAACCTGACTCTTAACTGCGAGGTAGCGTGGCTGCACATACATAAAACTCCGCCTTACGGGTTAACAAACGAAATGGGTGTGGGAATTATAGACACTCCCCAGGAATACAGAGAGTTCTTTATTTTTAAAGCTGTAGAGTAGTTTTTTCCTGTTAAAAATACTGAAGGAAACAACCGCGAACATAGTATTGGCTCCAAATAGCTGCGGCAGCGGATTCACTTGAAAAACATCTCTATGGTCTCCATCACCTCCATTACCTTATCTTCTTCAAATGGTTTCATGAGGTAATGATCGGCCCCTTCCTTCATACACTCTTTGATCGTCCCAACAGAATCCAGAGAGCTGATCATGATGATCTTTACGTCCTTATTTTCGGCCCGAATCCTTTTTAATATTTCAATCCCGTCGATATCGGGCATCATGATATCGAGCATAATTATGTCGGGAGACAGTTTCTTCATGAGTTCAACAGCTTCAGCACTGTTGCCTGTTTCCCCGACCACTTCATAATCATGTTTTTCAAATATTTCTATCAGAATATTTCTGACGACCTTGGAATCATCTATGATAAGGATCTTCTTTTTCATGCTTATATTATATCAGAGAGTGTTTAACTATCTCAGGCAGAGCAAATTGTTCCTTATTTTGAAGCCGTACGAAACAGTACCGCCGCGTATAGAATATAACAGATCGCGCCTGCCAGAAGACCAGTGGTAATGCCTATAGTCACAAAAATGAAAATTGCAAGTACAGACCCGAACACTGTGGCTGACGCATTAACCGACCACATCCATTCAATTATGCGGCTCTCGCTCTGAGCGGCCAGACGTAAAGCAGTAGGAAACGGGATACCCATCAGTACACCTAACGGCATAACCATCAGGGAGGCTATAACAAGCTTTGTCCATATCTGATTTGCCTGAAACATGCTTATGGCCATCGGCATAAAGAATGTGTATCCGTATAGGATCACACAGGTGGCTACCGCGCTGAATATTGCCAGACTGCGGGCCGTTTTATCGCTGAACTGGGCGCTGATGCGGCTTCCTATACTGCTGAACAGCAGGAACGAAAAAATTATAAGCGTGAGCGAGTAAACAGGCTGACCCAGGAATATTATGAAACTCTGGATCATCGCGACCTCAACTATTATATAGCCCAATCCCACGGCCAGAGCCAGAGACAGCAGAGGAAAAACCTCCTTTGAAAACGGGTTCGGAAGGCGGAGGAACATAAGCGGCAGAAACAGGAACAGTGCCACAGCAATTGAAGTAATTCCGAGCGTAGCAACCAGCAGGAACTGCGCTCCGGTATTTACAGTATCACCGGACTCATAAACCCTGAACATATCCCTAAACGTATTTTTCCAGCGGCCTGTGAAAAAGAAAAAAGGACTGTCATCAGTCGTGGGAGATATATTTAAAGGATACGTCCGTATGTATTCATCGCGGTCTTCCGCATTCATAAATGCCATGAAGTTCACTTCACCCTCTTCATGGAACGGCGCATATGCAATTTTTGATACCGCGTTTCTGGTTCTTACAGCAAGCTTTTGCACCTGCTCCGGGGTGAACGGCTGGAGGCCGACAATGACAGTGCCGAAAAACAGTTTGTCTTTATCCAGATACGGGTCTAAAAGAATTAACATGTGCTTTTCCGGCTCCTCAATTCCAAGATCTTCCAGTGCCTGCAGAACTGTCACTGCCAATTTAAGAGTTTCGCGGGGCGGGGTAAATTCCCACCGGGAGATCGATAATAATCCATCAGGACTTAGTTTGGACAGATAATCGGAAATTGCGTCAACCGTGTAAAGATAGTTTTCCGTTAGTGAATAAGCGCCTGAAGCAGAGGCTGCCCAGGTATCGACCTGTGAAAGCTGGATCACGTCGTACTTCTCTGTCGTCCGCCGCACAAAGGTACGGCCGTCTTCAACCACGACATTAACTTCCGGCCGCACGTACAGGCCGTTACTGTAGTCTTTATAGGCTCCCCGCATCACATCATTAGCAATAAGCGGATTAATTTCCACGGCTGTAATTGATTTGCTTCCCGACACCAGGGCCCGAACAATATCATTGCCGCCGCCGGTCCCGATTATCATTGAATTTTGCGGCCTGCGCATCCAGAACGCCATGTCAGGGCCGACTTTGCCAAATTCCTTTCTGGTCCAGTCACCTTCCTCACTGTCCAGGTCCATATCCGGGATCCAGGTCCCTGCCCCGCCGTCGATCTCGATCCACTTGGTACCGTTTTCCTGTTTAAGCACAGCAACACGGGAAAACGCGTTCCAGGCCACGAATTCTTCATTTTCAATAGGCATTCCCCGCTTAAATTTAACATCCAGCAGAGAATTGTCCTTGTTCGAATAGATCATGAATATCATTGCCGCAAAAATTATCAGTGAACCCCCCTGCAGCAATCTCGATGATGAACGTACAGACCAGCCTACTGCGGCGGCGCAAAGCAGTGCCCCGGCTGCCAAAACAGTATTTACGCCTCCGAGATAACTTATAACCGGAACAAAGAAAAGACAGCCGAGACTGCCTCCCAGAAGATCATAAAAATATAATTTAGCGACACGCTTTGCCCCGACAACCATTGTAGACGCTATCGCGTAGCCCGCTAAAGTAAAAGGTATTAAAAAAAAGAAGAATATCAGCGCCAGTTTTTTTGCCGTCTCCATGCTGGTCACAAGCCATACATTTGTATTCAGCGCTACGAGCAGTGCGGGTATTATTGTAATCACAGCCAATATACAGACAGCCGTGGTACGCTTATGATGGTCTGCTTCAGTGCGGGGAAGCGGAAATATCCGTACAAATACCGCGCCGCTGGCAAGGCCGAGGATAGCAAGAGAAATCACAAGAAACGCGTAGTGATAAAACAGAACTACAGAGAATAACCGCGATACCGCCAGTTCAAGGAAAAGAACAGCCAAAGTCGTTATTAAAAGTGGTAATCGCATTTATATGGATATTTTGATGAGATAATTAAAAGATCTTTTAAAAAACGTAGTTTAAATATTAACAGAAATTGGTTTTTGTTTCAATAAAACAATTATGGTAATGGACCGAACAATTGGAGGTGATGGCAGTTATTTTTTATCCACACTGAATGATTCCTGGAATATTTCGAGCAGTTTCAGGTTCTGCTTGCCGAGCATAATGCAGTTACCGAGAATGGCGTAATATAGTATACTAAGCCGTGTTTTTGAGGAATCATCCTGAATACGCTCGATCTGTTCATAATGACACTTGTTTGCGAGGTCTCTCAGCTCCTGCAGCTGCTCTAAAACGATATCAGGAGAAAAGTTCTTTCTTTTTTCAAAGGTGTCTTCAACCTCTGAAAAGATATTAAGAATTCTCTCTTTGGCCATTTTCAACTCTTCCACCTGCACTCCAAGCAGACCCTTGTGCTGATTGCTGACATGCACCAATGAACGCAGAACTATATCCCTGTGCCCGTCAGACAATTTCTGAAGACGCCTGATGGTCTGCGCGTATTTATGAGATGTGGCCCTCTGTTCCTTCTGCTGAAGCCGCATAACTTTAAAAATGTTGGCTGTTATAATGTTCACCCACTGCTGGATATGCTTTGTCGTTTTTCTCTGTTCTCCCAACGTGTCAATATCCTGCGCGAACAGCGCCTCAAGAGTGATATCAAGCGACTCGCGTATATCTTTCAGTAAATGGCCCATATGCTCGAAAGTTGAAGATATGGATTCTGATATGTCTGTTATTTTCTTCAGATTGTAGACCTTGGCTTTTTCCTCTTCTTTTGAACGCCTGCCGTGCTCACGATGATTTCTGACAATGATCAAACCGCAGAATATCATCAGTATTACTACCCCTATGGCTCCTAAATAATGAATTGCGCATGCAAAAATAAAAGCAACGGAAAAGGCGATTAACGCTGTCATAAACCAGCCGCCTATAACGGTTAATACACCTGTCACACGGTAAACAGCTGTCTCACTTCCCCAGGCACGGTCGGAAAAAGACGTCCCCATAGATACCATAAATGTCACATAGGTTGTTGAAAGCGGAAGTTTCATAGACGTAGCCAGTGATATTACCGCCGCGGCCACCATTAAATTCACTGACGCGCGGACCAGATCAAAAGACTGCTGTTCATCCGCGCTGCCCGGGACATATTTGGCCGGATCCATCCGGTTGTCAACAAATCTGCGAACCGGCATCGGCAGAAACATCTTTACATTACTTAAAAAGGAATCAACGATTCTTACGATTACACGGGAAAGTTTTGTTGATTCAAACGACTCGATCCCCTCATGCTGTTTGCCAAGGCCAAGCTCTGTTGCAGAGACCGTCCTTGCCTTTCTGGAGAACCAGAGGGTAAAGACCATTATACCTCCGGCGATAAGGAGCAGAAAAGTTTCAGACGGTACCTTTTTGCTTAGAGCGCCCATTGTAATATTGAGCGGATCCGCTGAAGCTGCGGCTAATTTATAAGAGTGAAGACCAGCTAAAGGCACGCCGATAAAGTTAACAAGGTCGTTTGCCGCAAAAGCAAGGGCCAGGGCAAAAGTCCCTATAAGTATTATCGGCTTCAGGATATTAACCCGGAAGAAAGTCATCATTATCTGCAGGATTACCGCAGAGGCGATAAAGACCAGCAGTAAAATGGTCATGGCATTCGATTTGATCGAAGCATATGTTTCAGGTGTAATAAAAGATACTCCTTTGGCTCCCTTAATTAAAATAAAGAAGACTATCGCTGTCAGGGCCACTCCTCCCCATATCGAACCATAACGCCGTATAGTCCTGCTGTAATCAAAAGTAAAAATAATTCGGCTGATAAATTGAGCAATTGCGCCGAACAGAAAAGCGAATATCACTGAGAGCAATATCCCCATAATTATCATCATCGCCTTGGCAGTATTAATGTATTTGCCGACTGCAGCCAATCCGTCACCAGAGGTCATCACTTTAATTATTGATAATGCCACTGCGGCGCCAAGCAGTTCGAAAACAATAGACACTGTGGTTGATGTAGGCAGTCCATGGGTATTGAACGTATCCAGCAACAGAACATCCGTCAGCATTACGGCAAGGAAAATCATAACGAGCTCCGGCATGGTAAAAAACTGCGGGTGAAAAATTCCCTTTCGGGCAACTTCCATCATGCCGCTTGAGAAAGTAACACCGGCAATAATACCCAGGCTTGCAACGATCATGATAACGTAGCGCGGGGCTACACGGGAACCAAGGGAGGAATTAAGAAAATTGGCAGCGTCATTACTAACGCCGACGGTGAGGTCAAAAACAGCACAAAACAGTAAAATGCCGACTGCAACAACAAAAATCTCTATACCCATATAAATATCAATTACCCTTTATAAAAAAATCACTGTCAGAATACTCGACCAGTAGAGAAAATGTCAACCATGGAAGGCTTTTGTTACATAACATTCTGAATGGCAATAAAAAAAGGGCTTAGCGCAGTTGGTCTTCGACTCGTAGAGCCAAACCCCTGTAGTTGTCTGGTGGAGCTGAAGGAGCCTGATCGTGTCGATGGATCGAACTCAATGCGAGTCGGAGTTTACTCGTATCGAGCTGAGAGTCGCGTCGACCGACGACCTCTTGAATGCCATTCAGTTTCAATTACACCAGTCGGTTTTTAGTATAGTTGATTCTGCTTCTGTTTGTCTCTGTCTACAGAGTTATAGGGGAGCCTTTTCTTATGTATCAGTCTAGCTACTATACAAATTGAAAAGAATGCTTATGTCTGACAGAAGGGGAGTCAGAATCAGAAAAAAGTATGTAATGAAGGTGTTCAAGCTTCACGAAAAGACGTCCTTCAAACTGCCATCGAGTTAGAAACCGGGAAAAGCGATTATATTGAAACTATTAAAAATGAAAGGTCAATTAAGACGCCAAATATACCGTCGCAGTTGTGAGCAACCCTCATTCTTCCTCTAAGAAATTCCAGCTGATATGCCCATCCTGAAACAACTGCCAGTATATTGACTGATACTGCGTTTCAGACATTGTTTTCTTATAATATCTTAGCAAGGTACGTTTTTGTTCATTACTATCTGCATAAGCAACTAATTCTATGTAATAAGCAATTTCATCTTCTGCATCGTAGCGCTTGAACATAGCTTCAAACTCATCATATGTTTGATCTGTAAGCCCAATATTTATGACAAGCAAATAGGTTAGCATAAGTTCTTTATAGGACGGCTCTTGTCCTTTATACAGCATCTTATTTTTGCTTTCAACTTCTTTATATTCATACACGTCATCACCATCGCATGCCCCTATTGTGTCACCATGAGCTAAGTGCGCTTCTAGTGCAGCTCCGCCTTTAGTCATGGTCTTTGCGTTGTCAGGATTTCCCGGGGGAATATGGCAGATAGTCACCTCATCGACTGGATCAGGATCACCATCGTTATCACCATCGTTATCACCATCGTTATCACCATCGTTATCACCATCGTTATCACCA
>CAZNPC010000083.1:0-7654 GCA_964574765.1 uncultured Nitrospirales bacterium
ATAACGCGAAACTGAGGGGTGCGAAAAAGCGCTAGCTTTTAAGCATCCCTCTCAAGTGACTTGTTAGATGTGTTTGTTTTTAATTCAATTGATCCAATTAAAAAGAATTCTTTGTTTCCACGCCACTGACAGTCGTCAAAAGGATTGTCAGATTCGCCTTGATCAGTTGGAATACGAGTAAAACCAAAAGATATGGACTTTTCGGACAATTTACATAATCCAATTCCTACATGTCGTGGATAGGCAAGAAGATATTCACATTTTAAATTCTTATATCCAAAGGGTTCATCTAATTTAACTAATAGAACCTCTCTAACATTCTCTCCCGACTCAAATGCTCGATGTGATATAAAAACTTGTTTTATTTCTCCTGTGAAATCTGCACGACCAACTTCATCTTGAAATTCCCAAGGTTCACCTATTTCAATTTTTATTTTTTCACTGACTAATGAAGTTGGTTTCATATTTAATTTATTGTCATCTAACGTGCAAGTGACAGTTGCGTACTCTGTAAGAGTTTAACATGCAAAAAGACAATTTTAAACCAAAAACTAATCAAATTCAAAAAGGGTACTGTGGTACGCATACTGTCCAATTGATGGTTATGTTCTCATTTATTCAGTCTACTTTAATAGCTAAAATAGCCGACAGAATAAACAATATTATCAAAGCTATTTGAGTGTTGTACCAAGTTAATGATTTATTATTTTCTATACAGACTTTTTTATAGTCTGAAAAATTCTTCCACTGGTGCGAGCCACGAAATATCCAATCCCAAAAGTGTATTTTACGATGCCTTCCTAATTCAGGCAAAATAATTAACCAATGTATTACCCATCCCATCAGAATAGATAAGATTGCAATGATAGAGAATATATAATTCATTCTATTTTGTTACATAATGCGGAGCTGAGCGCCGTCAAGACGGCGTGAAGCGAAGCTTCAAAAGCCGTTGAAGACGTGAGCTCCAGCGATTTGTTGGGCGGTCTGTATTTTCTTCTTTTAAGACCGTCCAGCAAAGTGCTGGGGTTGAGTGAAAGCTCAGCTCCGCATTGGGGTGGGGGAGCTTATTTTATTATTTCTTTATTTTCCTTTATTTCCCGGCCCTAACAATTAATAGACGATTGGTATTATTTACTACTTCAGTTGTTTTACGTTATCAAAATATAATTACTATAAGCAAGTTAAAAATTCCCTTAAAATATATACAATTAAAGCAATATGAGCCGCATATTGTTAGCAATATCAGTAAATACGACTTGAAACATTTCAGGCTGATAACAACAATCACCACTTGACCTATTAAGCGTCCGGAGGTTATATTCAGTTTATGACTAAAAAACATGTTCCCATATCATTTGAAAAGGTCAGGACCTGCTCTCTTAAAAAGCGAAAAAGCAAATTTTCCCGCGACAAGCTTGGCAAACCTTTTACAGGCGGAACATTCAGCAGTTTTCTTGACAGCCTTCCTGATACACTTGCCTCCAGGGACCTGATAGAGATATCAAAAGCAATTGTAAAGGCCAGAAAAAAAGGCAGGCCTGTTGTCCTCGGCATGGGTGCGCATCCCATCAAGGTCGGTTTAACCCCGGTTATTATCAAACTGATGGAGAAAAACATAATAACCGCTGTTGCCATGAACGGCGCCTGTATTGTCCATGATTTTGAACTGAGTCTTATAGGCCATACATCTGAGGATGTTGACACTGAACTCTGCAGGGGCACGTTCGGTATGGCAAATGAGACAGGCAGGGACATAAATCTGGCAATTAATAGCGGCGTGGCGCAGGGCAAAGGCATTGGCAAGTCTGTAGGCGACTATATTTTAAAAGGTAAATTCCCAAACAGGAAATTAAGTATTCTGGCTGCTGCTTCACGGCTGAATATCCCTGTTACGGTTCATGTCGCAATAGGTACTGATATTATTCATATGCACCCTGAAGCAGACGGGGCCGCGATAGGTGAGGGAAGCCTGCGGGATTTCAGGACATTTTCCTCTGTAATATCCGGGCTTAAGCACGGTGTATATATTAATCTCGGTTCTGCGGTGATAATGCCGGAAGTTTTTTTAAAGGCAGTGGCAGTTACAAGAAACCTGAAGCATGATGTTAAGAATTTTACAACCGTGAATATGGATTTTATACAGCATTACAGATGCCGTGAGAATGTCTTGAGAAGGCCGGTCCTCTCCGGCGGCAAGTCGTATGCGATCACCGGCCACCACGAGATTATGTTCCCGCTTCTTTCTGCCGCAATAATGAGAGAGATAAAGAAGGATTAAATTCGAATATCGAAATTCGAAATTCTAAACAAATCAAGAATTCTAAAATAAAATGTTCAAAACAAACTGTTTTATAATTAGAAATTGTGTTATTGGAAATTGTTTCGGATTTCGATATTAGTATTTCGGATTTAGGATTTTAAATATGACTCCAGTAGTTGATGAGGAACTATGTATCGGATGCGGCAACTGCGAAGCTATCTGCCCGACTGTATTTCAGTTAATGGAGGAGAAATCCAAAGTGATAGACCCTGACTCGTGCGATATTGTCGAATGCTGTGAGGCGGCAGAGGAAAATTGTCCGGTTGAAGCGATAACACTGGAAGGAGAATAAAGCAGTATAAGATTCAATACTGTAATGCTATAGATAAAAGGGGTTCCATTTTAGCTGTAATGAAAAAGTTCATAATAATCTTTCTTGTCTTTGTCTTTATCCTTCTTCTGGGTGTTGGTACGGGCGGGTACTTCGCGCTTGTCAGGGGAGTGCCTCAGATAGAGGAGATAAAGGACTACCGGCCTTCCAGGGGAACAAGGATATATGCGGATGATGATACTCTTATAAAAGAGATCAGGATCGAAAAGGGTATCCATGTATCCATTGATAAGATCCCTGAGCACTTTAAAAAAGCTATTGTCTCTGTTGAGGATGCCAGGTTCTGGCTGCACAGCGGCCTGGATTATGTCGCCATCCTGAGGGCTCTGTTAAAGGACATTCGCGCCCGACGGATAAAGGAGGGCGGAAGCACAATAACCCAGCAGCTTGCGAAAGTAGTTTTTCTTTCCTCTGAAAGGACATTGGTCAGAAAACTTAAAGAGGCGACACTCGCTATCAGGCTGGAAAAAAACCTCACAAAAGAAGAGATACTGGAACTCTATCTCAATAAAATATATTTCGGCCATGGCGCTTACGGTGTTGAAATGGCGGCGAGGTCGTATTTTGGCAAATCCATTTCTGACGTGGATCTTGCCGAGGCAGCTCTTTTATGCGGGTTGATCCAGGCTCCGAGTCGTTATTCTCCGTATAACAACCTTGACAAAGCAAAGCATAGACAGCTTATCGTTTTGAACAGAATGCTTGAGGAGCGATATATAACTGAAGAAGAGCATGCCCTGGCATATGAACAGCCGCTTTACCTTTCCAGTCTCAGGTATGGTCAGGAGTCTCAGAATTACTTTCTGGAATACGTAAGAAAGTATCTCGAGGACAAATACGGTATGGAGAAAGTTTACAAGGGCGGGCTTAAGGTGTATACAACTCTCAACAACAAGATGCAGACAATTGCAGTCAGGTCTCTTCAAAAAGGTTTAAGGGATCTGGATAAGAGGCAGGGTTTCAGAGGGACGCTTGGACATAAAGAGATTGACGTTGAAAAGGAACTATCGGAAACACAACCTATTAAAAAGATAATCATGAAAAAAGGCGATCTCCTCACGGCAACCGTACTCAAGGTGTCTGCCTCGGAAGCTACTGTGAAAACAAAGGGGTTTATCGGCCGGCTTTTTCTATCTGATTCAAAATGGGCGGGCAGGCTCATAGACCCGGAGGACAAAGTTATAAAGAAATTCAGCAAGTTTAAGCTTACCGATATCCTTAAACCGGGCGATATTATTCATGTCAGGGCTAAAGAGGTAAAAGAAAATCCGGTTTTTGTGCTTGAGCAGGAACCTGTTGTTCAGGGCGCTGTTGTAGCCATAGAACCGGCCACAGGATATATTCGGGCCCTTGTCGGAGGCTATGATTTCAGTAAAAGTGAATTTAACAGGGCCGTATTTGCAAAAAGACAGGCAGGTTCGGCATTTAAGCCGATTATCTATGCGGCTGCAATAAATTCTGGTTTTACGCCTGCAAGTATAGTGGTAGATGCGCCGGTCAGTTATGAAAGCCAGGTTTTTGGAGACTGGGAACCTGAGAATTATGATAGGAAGTTTAAAGGGCCGACAAGACTTAGAGAGGCCCTCGCGTACTCAAGAAATATTGTTACTGTCAAACTCCTTGAAGAACTTGATCTGATGGAGGTAAGAAAAATTGCCAGAAGAATGGGAATCAAGGGGACTATTCCGTATGACCTGACGCTCGCGCTCGGCAGTCTGAGCGTTACTCCTTTGGAAATAACGTCAGCTTACAGTGTTTTTGCCTTTGGAGGCAGCAGACCTGATCCGATAGCAGTGAAATATGTGACAGACCTTAATGGCAATATGATTGAAAATAACGAGTCCAGCAGGACTGAAGTCCTGGATCCTCAAACAGCTTTTATTGTAACCTCCATGCTTGAAGATGTGGTTAAGTACGGCACCGGAAAACGGGCTCGGGTGCTGAAAAGGCCGGTTGCGGGTAAAACAGGGACAACCAATGAGTACAGAGACGCGTGGTTTATCGGGTTTACACCTGAACTGGTATCAGGTGTTTGGGTAGGTTTTGACGATTCCCGGCGGCTTGGAAACAGGGAGACAGGTTCCAGGGCGGCATTGCCAATGTGGATCTCTTTTATGAAAGACGCGCTTGCTGTGATATCTCCGTTTGGACGCGAGGAAGAACAGAAGGCCCAGACAGAGCCGTTTCCCACTCCTGACGGTATTGTTACAACTGTTATTGATCCGCTGACAGGGCTTCTTGCGACCCGGGACTCAGAAAAAATGGTAGAGATCTTTAAAGAGGGTACCGTACCTGTAGAATATTCTACGCCCTTTTACAGGGACCTGGTTAGAAAACAGAAGCAGGAGCTGGAGGCAGTAAGAAGGCGTAACTAATGATTTTATCAGATTTCCTTATTAACAACGATTGACTGATAAAAACCGCACTTTTTGCAGTTGCCGAGTTTCTTGGCAATTGCTCCGCTCACTTCTTTCTCGCAAAACGTACCGGCCACTACCCAGCATATTCGTCCGTAATCAGGGTATGCGGGACATTCCATCTCAGCGGATCCTTTTGTTTTTTCTATGCCGCATTTTTGAAATTCCCAGCATTTTATCTTTGCATCTTCATCCTTGTGCTGATATGGGAAAATCATTTTGAATGATGTGCCTTTACCCTCCAGGTTTTCCGCCCTTATTAATCCATTATGTTCGTCTATGATCTTCTTGCATATGGAAAGTCCAAGTCCCGTGCCAATGCCTATTTCCTTTGTTGTATAGAACGGTTCGAATATCATATTAATTTTTTCCTTCGGAATACCGGTACCGGTGTCCGATACCTCTATTGCGACATAATCTACATGATACAGGTTATCCATAGAAGTCTTTATTGTAAGCGTGCCCCCTCCCGGCATTGCATCGATCGCATTTGATAAAAGATTGTCTACAGCCTGCCTGACCTGCTCCCTGTCTATCAGAACTGCAGGGAGTGAAGTATTGAGCTTCTGTTCTATGTTTATAGACTGTTCGGTGCATATGCCACTGAAGGTGAAGACAGCATCTTTGGCAGGGTCGTTTATATCCTGATATTCCATATGCAGCGCAGCTTTTCTGGAAAATGTCAGAACGTCCCTTAGTATTTTTTCCAGTCTGTCAACTTCGGATATTACGATTTCGGAGTACTCTTTTTGTATTGAGCCGGGCACCAGTTTTTTATCCAGCCTTCTCGCAAAACCTCCTATAGAGGTCAGAGGGTTCCTTATTTCGTGGGCGACATCAGCGGTTAACCTTCCCAGGGCTGACAATTTCTCCGCCTGAATGAGTTTCCCCTGAACATATCGCAGTTCCTCAATGGACTCGTTTAACTCTTTATTGAGGTTCCCTATCTCGTACTTATCTTTTTTCAACTGCTGGGATAGCATACCGAGGGGCAGGGCAATCAGAAAGAGGAACGAAACACGGAGTGAAAAATCCGTCCAGGCAAGTATACTGAAGTCAAAGTTGCCGCTTATAAGGTATAGTATGGCGGCTATTACAGCTATGGCAGCTCCGCCTCTCAGACCATAATAAAAAGAATAAAGGGCTGTTATCAGGTAAAACCCGTTAAAGAAGGAACTACCGAACCCCCCTGTTGCCCTGACGAGCAGTGAAGCAAATACGAGATCAAAAACAAGGCAGAAAACATATATAGTTCTTTTCTTTTGGGGAGAAAAAAACAGCCATAGGTAAATAAGAACAGAATAAGCGACAAAATAAATAATGATACGTGTGACATCTTCAAATGTTTTGTTGGGAATATCGGAGAATACGAGCCACCCGATTCCTCCCCCTAAAAGTATCAATCTTAAAAAGCTGAAAGCTGTATCAGCTATCTCGATGTGGGTTTTGGACTTCTCCCACCGGCTTTTTAGCTTCTGATATAGACTCATTAATGTTTTAATATCATATTAGCAGATAAACATCAAGACAGCAGTCATGGAATAATTACATATCCTAAATCCGGTTGCAGTTTTATATTATTATCAGACATACTATTACAATTATGCCCACGTTTAACAAAGTCCGTCTGGAACTGCTGAAAGGCCTGAGGCTTGCGAAATGCCTGAAATGCGGTTGTATGAGAGTGACACTTGAGAATTTAAAGGCGTCCCTCCCGTCATTAAAGAACGAAGAACCCAGAGAATTATTAAAGGATGTCAGGGCGTGGATAAAAGGCCTTAAACCGCTTGAATACTCATGTCTTGGTTGTTCATACTGCATACCGGCAGAGGCAATGACTACTCTTACCCGGAAGTTTCCATCAATTGCCTCGGCAACTCTGTCAAGCTGTGAATTTGAGGTCAGTAAGGACTCATGGCCGCCGGTAGCGGGTGAATATACAGTTCTGGACAAGTCAGCTCCTGTAGCTGTTTCCACACTTGCGAGTAAGGAGTTGGAGGATAAACTGGTTAAACTGAACCCGCCGGGACTTTGTATTGTAGGCAAGACTGAGACAGAAAACATAGGTATTGATAAAATTGTAAAAAATATTGTTACCAACCCTGCGATCGGTCATCTTATTTTGGCGGGTAAAGAGACAGAGGGACATAAAAGCGGTCAGACCCTTTTGGCGTTATGGAAGAATGGTGTTAATAAGGATATGCGCGTTGTTGGTTCAAAAGGCAGGCGCCCTATACTAAAAAACGTTACACTGTCGGAAGTTAGCAGGTTTCGCAAACAGGTTAAAATAGACGATCAAATTGACTGTGAAAATGTTAAACTATTAGCCGGAAGGATTAAAGACCTCTCGAAGAAAACAGTGACTCCTTTGGCCCTTGTCAGTTGCGGATGCGAATCGTGTCATGATGAGCCGAAGAAGAAAACTCGCTCAAGGTCCGGGAATGCCAGGGTTAAGGCAAAGGCCCCCGGTTCTATTAAGCTTGATAAGGCGGGTTATTTTGTAATTATACCCTCAAAAAAGGATAAGCTGATAACAGTTGAGCATTATTCTTATGAAAATAAACTGCTCAGGACGATAGAGGG
>CAZNPC010000084.1:0-7275 GCA_964574765.1 uncultured Nitrospirales bacterium
AACCCTTTCGTCGTTCCCGCAATGAATCCGGCATTAGATCCGGCTGCTCCATTCAACATATTGCCGCCCAGCGCAGACCCCGACCATGCAATTGCTGTATCTACCTGTTATGACGGAGAAACATTACCACCGATCGAAACATGGACTGATTGCACAGACCCTGGCAGTTGCGATGACTATAGAAGAGGGGGGGGTGTGCAGGATGTAAGTACCTTTAGCTATGATGTAACCCCACATTCCTCCAGCGGTCAATCTGGTGCGTGGTCAGGGTCTAATTGGATTTCAGACCAACAAAGGCGGATTGTGCCGGGCACCACTATGTCAAGGGCGGATAAGTGGGGCACCCCAGGTACGCTACAACTTCCCCTATCCACATGGAGTATCGACCATACTGGTGTCAGATGGCGTCTATACGCTACTGATGCCCCTATTGTAAACGGAAATATTTATGGTGAATTTTACCACGTACAAAGTGATAAGATTTGGTGGGCAAAGGGCACATTGGATTATGATACCGGAATAGTGAATGTAGAAATGATGGAACCATCGAATAATATGGGCTATAGCCACGGGAACGTTTCTCATCAAAGAGGAGAGTGCTGGAGAGACTGCTGGGATTCTCCCGCAAAAAATTATAAAACGTGCCCTGGGGCCTGCCCTGTACGGCCCGGGGTAAATGGACCCGACAGTGGATCGTATAGTCAGACATATGGAGGTAAAGTTGCTTATTTTGACTTTTACCCCAACGACTTTGCCACATATCCTGATAATCCGGGACCGGGCTGGTGCACTGTAGATATTGAATTCACACCGACCTCTGAAGGTGAGTCCATGGATATAGTGAATATCCCGGGCCTGAAAACAGTGGCACTGCACGGCATTGGGACAGCGGCTGGTGGTAATCCTGACATAGCTGTGTCGGATTATGATGTCAGCTTATATAACACACAGGTGGATACCCCATTCGCTACAGGGATAGTACCGGCGGACGGCCCGTACTTCTTAGAGCAGACAATCACTGTTACAAATGAAGGGACAGCTGGCGGTTTGACAATCGCCGCAGGAGCTGTATCAGACCCGTTATCGCCTTTGTTCACAATACCCTCGGAAAACTGCGAAGGAGCAACCTTAAATGTGGGTGATACTTGTGACATAACCGTACGCTACACAGCTCCGTCAACTATTGGGATCCATAATTCAAGCTTCACTATTGCTTCAAACGACCCTGATGAGGGCATTGTTACTGTAAACCTTAATGGTTCGGCAATACCATACGCATTCATCACAGGCAATGGCAAGTTCCTCGGCGATACCCCTCCTAACGCATTTGGACTTCTCTATCCTGCAAATGGCGCAGTGGGTGTGCAGACAAACAACTTTTTCTGGGAAATCCCCAACGACATTGATCTATGCGCAGATGTTGCAGCAGCTCTTCCTGAGGGCTGTGACCCTAACCAGTCGATTCACGAGGCTCTCTGGTTTGCAACAAACCCGAGCTTTTCAAGCCCTACGATACTCGGGGCTGTTGAACCAGAAAGAAACATCAGCTATGCAATGGTGTTTGGCAACCCAGTATTTATTATAGCGCTGTTTGGACTCGCGGCGTTTGGAGTGTTCCTGAGGCGTAGGAAGATAGCGCTTATTCTAGTGGCCGTGGTATTTGTAAGCGGACTGCTTTTAACAGCATGCGGTAACCACCAAAGTGATGAACCCGGCATCGGCGGTGATGGTGTCGGAGGGGCCGTAGTACAAGGGCTTCAGCCGGGAACAACGTATTACTGGAAAGTCGTGGCTGATGATAACATAGGCGGCGTAACAGAAAGTTACACGTATACCTTTACAACAGCTCCGTAAAAGAGCAGACACAGAATAAATTCTCAGAGGGGGTCGATTCGACCCCCTTTTTTTTGTATAATAAACAATTTAAAGAAACCGTTTGCCCTGCCGGCCGCTGATTTATTTTAAATCTGGAGCTTAAAGGAGAGATCAGTAATGAACAAAAACAGATCTATAGTGCTTGCAGCCCTGATTATTGCGCTTTTTATGACTGCTTCGTGCGAAAAGATTAAAAGCACTTTTGGGGAAAAAGAAGTTCGATCACAAACTTCTGATAAAGAAGGATCTTTTGAAGGCTGTTTTACACCCGGGGCCTTATCGCAGGAAGACGCTATAAGATATCTCAGGATACTTCTTAAGGGGGATCATAATTCGATAAGTTTCTATGAACAATATGAGAGGACAAATGATCGATCCGGCGTAAACGCGTGGACAACATACAGAAATGATATCTGCGTGACAGTAAAAGCATTGTCAGATAATCGGAACCCCGAGACATATGACCTTATTTTAAGGGTGATCAAGCAGAAAAAGGATTATCCCGAAGCCAGAGTATGCGCGATCAGGGAAATAATGTCATACGGAGATATAGTTGCAGGAAAATGGCAAGGAAATAAAAAGAGCATTCCTGTCTTAAAGAAAGCTGTTAAAGATGAACATCCGGATGTGAGGATGAATGCTGCGGCAGCGCTTTTAAGCTTAAATAAAGGTGACATGTCCCTGCCGATCCTGAAAGAATTTGTAGAGACTGATCAGGCCCGGTCTATAACTGCTCTTTCAATGCTGTTTTCTCCGGAGCATAGGGCGCTCAGGGGGGCGTTAAGGGTAGCTCCTTCAGATACACTTCTTTTTGATGAAAGAGGTAAAAATATCCTGATAGAGGCGTTGAATAATTCAAGCAGTGAGACAAGAATATTTGCAGCTGTAAGACTGCATGGCATGGGCATTGAGGAGAAACAAGCAGAGCAAACAGCTATTGATGTTATTGAAAAGCTGCGGGAAAGGAAAAGAAAAGATTATGAACAATTTATCAAATGGCAATCTGATAGAAGATCTTTGTTTTATGCGATTGAACTACTTGAAAAGGTTGGAAGTAAAGCCGGGATAGATGTTTTAAAAAGGTATATTGATAACACAGAGGATCCAGCGCTTAAAAAGAGGGCTGAGTTGGTCTTAAATGCCATCCAACAAAAATAAAAATTCCCACTCAACCATGTTCCACCTCGTAGGTGGAACATGGTTTATTTCTAATCATCTGTGTCCACCTCGTAGTGTGGCAGGCAGGTAGAGAATCGGGAATGTTGCTCTGAATGCCATACAGCAGAAAGTAGACCTGGAAATGGGTATCCCTGAACCCAGCCGTCAAGCCATGACTCATATATCGGGTTGCCTTTTGAATCTATCCTGCCGGTATCCAGTTTTTTTATCGCAGGGGCAGCCTGTTTGAATGGAAAGAGAAATAGGTATTGTGTCCCCTGATTCGCGAGGCAGGTTGACCCATTGAATTCCCGTTTGCCATTGAAGCGGTTTAATGGTATAATTGTATCATATATTGAAGCGATTAATTGTGTTAATCGCTTCGTCCTGAATAGGAGATGCGCAGATGAAGTACATCTGGGAACATAATAATTGGTTTGATTTTAAATACGATGAGTCAGTATTGCTTAAGCCTTTAAGCGAGCTGCGAATGTTGCAAGGGAAGCTATTGGGTCGTGTCGCATCCCTTGGTTTAAGGCTTGAAACTGAAGCTCAAGCCTATATATTAGTTGAGGAAACTGTCCGGACTGCGGAGATAGAAGGACAGAAACTCAATCGTGGCGCAGTTCGCTCATCGGTAGCTGTAAGGCTCGGCCTTCCTAAGGGCGTTGGCGCACATGACAGGAATATCGACGGCCTTGTGGATGTTTTGCTGGATGCCGTGCGTTTTCATGATAAACCTTTAACGTTAGAACGGCTTAATAGTTGGCATGCAGCATTATTTCCTGCAGGCTATTCGGGTCTAAGAAAAATAAAATCAGGAAAACTGCGCGGTAATGAGCCTATGCAGATAGTGTCCGGGCCCATCGGGAAAGAAAAGGTGCATTTTGAGGCGCTGCCAAAAGAATGCCTTAATAAAGAAATGCGGCTTTTTTTTAACTGGTGGAAGACTTCGTCAGGCGGTGTGGAAGGTATATTGCGTGCGGCAACAGCGCATTTACGCTTTGTGACAATTCATCCTTATGAGGATGGTAACGGCCGTTTGGCTCGGGCATTAACCGATATGGCTTTAGCCCAGGATGAAAAATTGAAAGTCAGATTTTATAGCGTATCCTCCGAAATTATGCGAAACAGAGATAAGTATTACAAAGTCCTGGAAGATGTGCAGCAATGCCGGGTTGATGCGACCGAGTGGTATTTATGGTTTATCAAATGTGTCATCGCGGCTATCGCGCATTCTCAAGATATCATAGCGAATGTATTCGCGCGGGTTGATTTTTGGAATCAGCATGCTCAAACCGAGCTTAATGAACGTCAAAAGAAGGTCTTAAACCGTATTTTGGAGGCGGGCCCCGGCAATTTTACAGGCGGTTTAACAACGCGTAAATACGTGAGCATTGCGAAAGTCAGCCGAGCCACAGCATTTCGCGAGATCTCGGATATGCTTGATAAGAAAGTCCTGCGTCAATTGACCGGTAAAGGACGCAGTGTTCATTATGATATTATTTGGACTATAAAGAGATAAATAAAATCATTCCACTCAACTACATTCTACCTCGTAGGTGGAACATGGTTATTAAAACGGATATCCTTCTACCCAGCCGTCAAGCCATTGGAGGGTAACTTCATCTTGAGTACCACAATCACTGGCGCATATAAGCCGGGAACCGTTATGGCCATAACCTGAGGAGTCTATAACAGTATCACCGGTTCCTTCATTGAACTTCCAGTAACCGATAATTTTATTGTCTGGATCGGCAGTGTCCCAGTCTTCCCCGGAAATCTCCTCATCCATCCATTTTTGAATCTGTCCGGGGGACCTGGCTTCTTTCCATACCCTGATTTCGTCAATGATACCCCGGAAAAGGCTGCCGGTAAAAACCGTTGCCAGGTCACGCCCTATATAATTTGTGCAGGCGACAGGTATGCCGTCAGGGTCTGTGCATGCGTCAACACCAATAGAAGGATATGCTGAAGAAGAACAATCATTGAAAAAACCGTCCACATAGATATCAAGATGAAGGCTGCCCATTACAAGGGTAGTGCAGTTTGCTGAGGTCGCATGATTGTGCTGTTCACCGACAGGAAGGCTGCCGACAAGCATACCTGCCACATGATGCCAACTGCCATCGTTAACCGGTGCAGTGCTTATGACCGGCTGACTGTCAACAGCAAAGCTTGCCAAACCGCTATTGCTGACATCCAGCGAAATACCAAAGCCCTCCTGCCCCCGGGCCAGAATGGTACCGCCTCCATTGACCGGATCTTCGATCTTTATCCATGCTTCTACAGTGACCTCACCGCCTGAAAGCGGGGTGTTCTTTGTTTTTGCATTAATAAAGTTGTAAAAACCCGGTTGATCAATACCGGGAAAATAGATGGCATAAGGACCTGCCTCTGCCAAGGTTTTTATCATTGATTTGCCTAATGTACCGCCACAGCCTGAAAATGCAAGGCTTAGGCCGAGAATAAGAACTGCCGTAAGAAAAAATGTATTACGAATATATCTATTGCCCATTATTAAATTATTAATAAAAAAAATTGTTATAAAAATAAAGTTATAAAAAAATAACAGTCCCCCTACCGCTTTGTCAATTAACACATTATAATAAATACTTATAACTGTGTTTGGTGCTTAAATAAAATCAGGCTAGTAGTTATAATAAATAAACTGTTTGAAAAGGAACATAATGATAATTTCTAACAAGAAATTGCGTTTGCTAAGGACAATCCCGTCTCTTTTATTACTTCTTCTGGTGCTGATCAACGCACCTGCTTATGCAGACTATCAAACAAATCTTTTACCGGGCGAGTTGATCCAGGACGGCGCCTCTGATCTTAATGCGGGAGGGGAGGCTGTTCCAATTGTTTATGACTGGGACGATGACGGACGAAAAGACCTTTTGGTCGGTTCTGGCGGTTGGTCGTCGTCACCAGCACCTGTCAAATTTTATAAAAATCAGGGTACAGATGACAATCCTTCTTTTAACGGCTTTACGCTGGTTCAGGCATGTAATAATTTTTGTGATTTGTCTGTACCAGGCTCAGGCAATTGACAGGGCTCAGCGCCCGCGGTCGCGGACTGGAACAATGACGGACTTGACGACCTGCTGGTAGGAAATGGAGGGGGCAGGGTCTATCTGTTCCTGAGCACAGGTCTTGATCCTTTAGAAAACACGCCTTTTTTTAATACCAGTACAGTTGTTCAGGCAGGTGCTGCACCTATTTTAGCAGGAAGGGCAGTGCCTGAGGTAAATGACTGGGACGAAGACGGAAGAAAAGACCTTTTGGTCAGCACTTTAGGTGGAAGAATTCAGGTCTATATAAACCAGGGCACTGACGCGGCGCCTGTATTTGATCCGTTTCCATCTGCCAATTCATATAACCTGCAGGTAGGAGGAATACCATTCATGCTTAGCAGCAGGATGACGGCAAGGGTTTTTGACTGGGATGAGGACGGATTAAAAGACATTTTGGTCGGTGAAAACTCTGGATCCGTTTATTTCCTTAAAAATGTCGGTACTAATAATGCGCCTGTTTTTGACAGTGCTGAAGAGCTTTTACTGGTAACAGGTGTCCCTATAAACTTTGGAATATCACGCTTATATGTTACTGACTGGAACAATGACGATTTAAATGATATTGTGGTAGGCAGCTCAGGCGGCAGGATTATGTTATATAAAGCAACCTCGGCAGCCCTGCTTATAGTCAATGCCGTACCCGCGAGCTTTGGTTCAGTAACAAAAGACCCTGATCAGCAAACCTATCTTTTTGAGCCCGTATTACTAACAGCAATTCCAGACCCGGGCTATACTTTTATCAGCTGGACAGGCTGTGACTCACCTGCAGACGAGCAGTGCGTTATGAACATGGTAGACACTGATAAGACTGTAACCGCATTATTTGGTTCTCCTTATGTTGAAACATCAGTTGATTTTGGATCAGCAGACGCAGGTACAGCTTTAACAAGGACTTTGACAGTTACAAATGACGGTATTACACCTTTGGCAATTGACAACATAGGCGCTGTGGACAGTGTTGCATTACCGTTCAGCCTTGACCTTGATACCTGCGGAGCTTCGCCAACCCTGGCACCGGGCGCAAGCTGTGACTTAATAGTGGGTTTTTCTCCGACAACGGCAGGGTCATTTATCAGCAGTTTCAACATCTCAAGTTCCATAACAGTTTCCCTGACCGGCACAGGCGTGAATGCTCCGGCAGGAACAAACCCTGATATTTATG
>CAZNPC010000085.1:0-7194 GCA_964574765.1 uncultured Nitrospirales bacterium
AATAATTCGTGTCTGAAGACCGAAGGGATGAGTTTGAATAATTTTACCGAACAGGAGTGAAACAGACCGTATAAAAATAATCACAGGGCCACCTTTCTTTGGTTACTTACTTTTGTGGTAAAAGAAAGTAACTCGGGTGTGGGTGAAACGCCACAGAAAAAAAACCCGGGGGCATGGGGGCGGAGCGCCCCATTCTATAAACAAAAAACCTACAAATTTGTATATCCTACAAAATTGTAGGATATACAATCAAACACAAACCTTTAGAACCAACCACTTACCCTCTGGCACGATATTAGCAACACTATAGTAAAGGTGTCCTCCTTCGCAGAACAGACAGCTTCGGAGGATGGAAATACCCTGTAGAGTTGAAGGCGTATACATACTAATAGTGTATTGCACAAACTATTAGTATGTATTATAATAAGCGCCAGGCTGTTTAAGAGCGCAGCGTCGTATACCGGGAGGGTTTCATAAACGGTTATTGACGCTTTTTTTAGCGAAAGTTGTATGACATTAATGTTAAGGCAGATACAATAATGTCAATGGGACGTGGAGCTGAAAGCTCTTTACGTTCCCAAGGATAAATAAAATGTGCAGATTAGTTGCCATAACATCAGATGAATACTTTTCTCCAATGGAGAATATCCTTGCGCTTGATACCATGAAGGAAGGGCATGACGGCTCAGGACTTGGTCTGGTTATGAAGAACCTGGGAGGAGAGTTTGAGGGTTTAAAAGAGTACCCTATACTTTCTGCCATATGCTCTGACAAAGGACTGGAGGTTCTTGACAGCTATATGGAACAGCAGGGTTTCCGCGTAAAGCATGTGTGGACCCCGAGTATCAGAAGCAGAAACGGAATACCAAGGCATGACCATTACATTACCAAGGTATATGAATATCCCGGGGCATATGCAGATAAGTCTGAAAGGGAAAAGGAAGAACTTCTTAAAGATTCACGTATAGCCCTCAGGAATATGGGAGAGAGTGACGGCTCAATATTTGTTTTTTCATTTTATCCTGACATAATCACTCTTAAAGAGGTCGGTGACCCTCTCCAGCTTGGAGAGTTTTTTGGGCTGGATAAAGACCCTATTAATGCAAAAATAATTTTTGCACAGGGAAGGCAGAATACAAATTATCAGATATATCTTTATGCATGTCACCCGTTTTTTTTACAGGGGTACTGCACCATGACAAACGGTGAAAATACCGCTTTTATACCTATAAAGGAATTTCTCATGAGCAGGGGGAATTCCGGATATATGGGATATAACAGTGACAGCGAAGTCTTTAATCATATACTTCATTACATGTGCAGGGAGCTTGGTTACCCGCTTCAATATTATAAGGATGTAATCACTCCGCTTCAGAATGTCGAGATGCAGGAACGTAAAGACAGTGATGCTATCAGGCTTCTTAAGATGTCTCTGAGGCCTCTTTGCATTGACGGCCCAAACTGCGTAATAGGGTTTACCCCTGACGGTACAACCTTTATGGTGCAGGATTCAAAAAAATTAAGGCCGGGCATTGTTGGCGGGGTAAAGGGAAAATACGGGCTTATGTCTGAAGCGTGCGGTCTTGACAGTTCAATACCGGACAGGAACAAGGAAAGTGATATTTTCCCTATGAAATATGATCTGGTTATAGTAAGTCCCGATGCACAGGAGGTAAAGGTATGGAACCAGCTGCACGGGTAGATAAAAATCATGAACTCACATTACAAGACTTCCCCTATATAGTCAGGTGGAGAGAGGACAGGTGTACGCGCTGCGGTAAGTGTACTGCTGTATGCCCGGTTAAGGCTATTGAAGCGGATGTTTTTTCACAAAGAGTTGTAAAGTCAGAGGGTAATGTGCCTGAACCCGCTGCTGTAAGGAGCATTATACATGTTGTCAGGCAGGTTAATGATATTGACCGTTACTGTACCGGCTGCGGTGCCTGTGCTCTTGTATGCCCAACTGTTGCGATTGAACCTGAATTCAACCCCCGGCACAGGTTTCTTATGTTTAAAAACAAAAAAGGTATGCCTTATGCCCGAGGAGGCCGGAGGAATGATCCCGGCGTTTCAACTCTTGATAAGCTTAAATTTACCAGAATATCCATGCTTACTGATCCTGCTCTTGACGCGGGCAGACATGAATTTTACATACGAACGCTTCTGGGAAGAATACCGTCTGCAGAAAATCTGCCTATAAAATTAGAAGACGGAAAGCTTGCAGTTAAAAAGGACGCGTTTATACCGCCTGTTCGTGAGATATATCCTATCATGATAGGGAGCATGTCCATAGGCGCGCTTTCACCTCCGATGTGGGAAGGGCTTGCCATGGGGGTTGCATACCTTAATGAACAGGAGAACATGCCCGTTGTTATGTGTTCAGGAGAAGGCGGGATGCCGCCCAGACTGCTCAGGTCCAGATTCCTGAAATATTTTATCCTTCAGATCGCATCAGGTTATTTTGGCTGGGACGAAATAATACATGCTCTTCCTCATATGCAGGAAGACCCGGCAGCAATTGAGATCAAATACGGTCAGGGTGCCAAGCCGGGTGACGGCGGACTTCTTATGTCCTACAAAGTATTAAAGCTTATCGCGGGAATTCGCGGTGTGCCTATGTATGTAGACCTGGCATCACCGCCTACGCATCAGACTAAATATTCTATCGAAGAATCAGTTGCCAAGATGATCCAGTCAATGTCAATGGCATGGGGTTTCAGGGTTCCTGTTTATCCAAAGATATCAGGCACAAGGAGCGCTCAGTCTGTGCTTAATAACCTGGCGCGCAATCCGTATGCCTCTGCTCTCTATATAGACGGAGAAGACGGGGGTACAGGCGCTGCATATAATGTATCAATGGACAAGATGGGCCATCCACTGGCATCTAATTTAAGGGACTGCTACCTTGACCTTGTTAAACAGGGCAAGCAGAACGAGCTTCCCCTTATAGCAGCGGGCGGGGCTGGAAAGACTGGTAATCTGGCCGCTAATACTGCCGCGCTGATAATGCTGGGGGCTTCGGCGGTTGCTATAGGGAAATATATAATGCAGTCTGCTGCAGAGTGTTTTGGTGATGAATATAACAGGTGTAACCTGTGCAATACGGGCAGATGTCCAAGGGGCATAACTACTCAGGATCCAAAACTTTACCGCAGGCTTGATGCTGATAAAGTAGCTGAACGTGTTGTTGACGTGTTTAAAGCGGCTGATGTTGAGCTAAGGAAAATTTTTGCTCCCATGGGAAGGTCAACACAGCTTCCAATAGGGATGTCTGACGGGCTGAGTGTCGGGGATGAAGATATAGCAAAAAGACTTCAGATAAATTATGCGGTATAACCAAATGCGGAGTTTGGAATGCGCCTGCCTGCCGGTAGGCAGGGAATGCGAATTAAAACAAACTAAAGAGACAAAATTATGAAAACATTTGTGATCAAAGGCAGAATTAACGGAAAACGCGTTCCCTCAAGGGTGCTGGAGGAGCAGATCCAGGATTCCGTAAAGAACGGCGCCCGTGAATTGCATATTTCTGCTGATGGGCAGCACGGTATAGGCGGCCGCATATGGCCGAGAGATGAAACGGTTCAGATAAAAGTTACAAAGCCTGTGGGCCAGAGGCTCGGCAGTATGGGTATGAACGGTACAGAGATAACAGTTCACGGAGGTGTTTCCGATGATGCGGGCTGGCTTAACTGCGGCGCAAAAATAACAGTGCTGGGTGATGTAACAAATGGCGCGCATAACGCGGGTGCTCAGGGAATTCTTTATGTGCAGGGCGGAGGCGGAGCGCGCTGTGACACTATGACAAAGTTTAATCCAAGGTTTGAGCCTTTACAATCATGGTATTTCCGTGATGTCGGGGATTCTTTTGCAGAGTTTAAAGCAGGCGGTATAGCTGTTGTATGCGGTGTAAACCCGAGAAATCCGGAGAATATTCTGGGGTACAGGCCGTGTGTAGGGATGGTAGGCGGTACGATTTATTTCAGAGGCCCGATTGAGGGGTATAGTACAAGTGACGTACAGTGTATTGAACTTTCCTCTCAGGACTGGCAGTGGCTGACAGAAAACATGAAGCCTTATCTTGAGGCCATTGACCGCATGGACTTTTACAAAGAATTGACCGGATCGCCTGATGAGTGGAAAAAGATGATCTCCAATACACCGGCTGAAAAGGCTGAAAGAAATAAAACCCTCAGGATGCCGGCATCCCGGTTCAGGACTGAAATGTGGGAGCCGGGGACTGGTAAGGGCGGTATATTTGCTGAATATATTGACCATGACCTGACTGTATTGCCTTATATTACAACAGGTGCAAACAGGCGCAATAAGCCTTTATGGAATAACGAGAAATATTCACCTCCCTGTGCTTATAACTGCCCTACGCATATTCCGACTCACAGGAGGACACGGCTTATAAGAGAGGGCAAACTGCAGGAGGCCCTGAAGCTTGTGCTTCAGTACAGCCCTATGCCTGCTACTGTGTGCGGTCAGATATGTCCGAACCTGTGTATGAACAGCTGTACAAGGGGTGTTGTTGACAGGCCTTTGAATATTCAGGAGATGGGGAGGCTCAGCCTTAACCTTAAGGCGCCTAAACGTGCGAAACCTACAGGCCGTAAGGTCGCAGTTATCGGCGGAGGCCCGGCCGGGCTTTCTGCTGCATGGCAGTTGAGTTTAAAAGGACATAGTGTTGATCTATATGAAGCCGAGGGCAAACTGGGCGGAAAGATCGAACTCTGTGTCCCGAGAGAACGCCTGCCCCACAGGGTACTGCTTAAGGAGCTTTCACGTTTTAAGGATATGGGAATCAAAACGCATCTTGGCCAAAAAGTTGACCGGAAAAGGTTTGAGAAAATATATAAAGACCATGAAATTGTTGTTATAGCCTGCGGAGCACATGAGCCGCTGACTCTTAAATTCAAAGGGTCAGAGAAAGCTGTATCTGCTATAGAGTTTTTGAAGGGCATTAACTTTGGCAAACTCCCTACTCTGAAAAACAAAAAAGTGGTTGTTATCGGCGCCGGTAATGTAGGTATGGATGTTGCCTCACAGGCTTTTGAATGCGGAGCAAAGGCTGTAACAGCGGTGGATGTGCAAAAACCAATGGCTTTTGGAAAAGAGGTAGAGTTTGCTGTTTCAAAAGGGACAGAGATAGTCTATCCAAAGTTTGTCCGTAAGTATGACAAAAAAGCAAAAAAACTCTATTTTACAGATAAAACTGATATGGAAGCCGACCTTGTTATTGTTGCTATTGGAGAAAAACCTTTAACAGATTTTCTGCCGCCGGATATCCATACGGAAAAGGGCTGGCTCAGGGTTAATAATATGGGACAGACCTCTGATGTTAAGGTCTTTGCAATCGGGGATGCTACAAGGCCGGGGCTTGTCACTCACGCGATAGGGCAGGGGCGTACGGTTTCAGATGTGATACATTCACAGCTTATGCACTATGATTATATGCCAGAGATAAAACAGCCCATTAACTATCAAAGGATCAGGACTGCTTATTACGAGCGAAGCGTTACGAAAAAATTTTCAGCAGCGAAAGAGGCTGATAAGTGTTTTTCGTGCGGGGCATGCCGTGACTGTCACATGTGTGAGACAGTATGCTATTGGGGTGCGATTTCACGTGTAGAAAGAAAAGGAGATAACCCTCCGTATGAATATATTGTTGATGATGAGAAATGCATAGGGTGCGGCTTCTGCGCAGGTACATGCCCGTGCGGTGTCTGGGAGATGACGGAAAACGTTTAGAGACCGTGAACCGTGATCTGTAACAAGTGACTAATAATGGTTAACGATTAACAGTAGTTATCATGAAATCTGTTACGAGCAAAAAAACTGACCTTACGGTACGTAAAAACAGGGAACTTACAGCTATCCTTGAGGTGAGCAAGGTTCTTACAACTTCTTTTGTTCTTGAAAAAAACCTTTCATCAGTCATGTCAACTCTTGGCAGTCATCTTGATATGCAGAGAGGGTGTGTGTTCCTGCTCGATCCTCTTTCCGGTGAGCTGAAAATTGTTGCGGCACACGGGCTTGCAAAAGCAAACATTGTAAAAGGCAAATACCGTATAGGAGAGGGCATTGTTGGTCGTGTGATCGAGAAAAGAACTCCTATGGTAATTCCTAATATCGGCAAAGAACCATTGTTTTTAAATAAAACCGGGTCACGGCCTGAGAAAGACGGTATTTCTTTTCTGAGTGTTCCTATTGAACTTAAAAAAGAGGCGCTGGGAGTATTGAGTGTTGACAGGATATATTCCAAGAAGCACGGCAGTATTGATGATGATATAAGGGTTCTGAAGATCATTGCTTCTTTGATAGCGCAGTTTATAAAACTCTGGGAAAGTTACGAACAGGTAGAGCAGGAAAAAGAGAAATTAAAAAGAGAGTTAAAAGGAAAGTACAATGTTGAGAACATAATCGGGCAGTCGGACAGGATGCAGGAGGTCTTTGAGTCTGTTCATCGAGTTGCGCCTTCAAAGGCGACAGTGCTTCTGCGCGGGGAGAGCGGTACCGGTAAAGAGCTGATAGCAAAAGCGATACACTACATGAGTCCGAGAAGCAGGGAACGTTTCATAAAATTCAACTGTGCTTCAATACCTGAAGGTCTTTTGGAATCAGAGCTGTTTGGTCATGAAAAGGGCGCTTTCACCGGTGCGATTTCTTCCCGGAGCGGTAAATTCGAACTGGCACACAAAGGCACTATTCTGCTTGATGAAATCGGCGATCTGCCTCTGGCGCTCCAGCCGAAAATTCTGCGTGTGCTCCAGGAACGGGAATTTGAGCGGGTCGGCAGTGAAAAGACCATTAAGGTAGATGTAAGGATAATTACCGCAACCAGCAGAGACCTGGAAGCACTGGCCTCACGGGGAAAATTCAGGGAAGACCTGTATTACAGGCTTAATGTTATTCCGATTTTCCTGCCTTCACTGCATGAAAGGGAAGAGGATATCCCGGTTCTGATAGATTATTTCTTAAGGAAGTTTAATAAAGAGAACAAAAGGTCGGTTGTTCTTGATGAAAGCGCATTGAAAGTTCTCCTGAATTACCAATGGCCCGGTAATGTAAGAGAACTCGAAAATAGTATTGAGAGGCTGGTTATCATGTCGAGTTCAGACAGGATTGGCGCAAAAGACCTGCCTGTTTCACTGAGCATTTCCCGTGCTGCTAAACCGGATCAAACAACATCGT
>CAZNPC010000086.1:0-7056 GCA_964574765.1 uncultured Nitrospirales bacterium
AGCAGGTCCCTGATCTCATCTTTGCTCATAAGATTGTCCGCGGAAGTATATTCTTTAGTAAGACAGCCGTCCGCGCAATCCTGCGCTCTTAATTCCGGGAGCAGGGGCTGTATGACATAATGATCACCCCTGTTGACAGTTCTGTGGCATTCCTCTTCAGAGACAAGGACTTCATGTGTCTTTTCACCGGGGCGTATGTTGATCTGCTGAATCTCTAATTTTCTGCCGCCAACCATAACATCAACAACATCCGAGATCCGGGCGGATGGTATTTTTGGTATATATGTTTCACCCGGCAAAGCGTCCCTAATTGCAGCGAAAATAATATCTATCGCTCCGTCCAGACTCATCAGAAACCTTGTCATTTCGGATGTAGTAATTGTCACAGGGCCGCCTCTTCTGATCTGTTCTATAAAAAGAGGAATTACAGAACCCCTTGAAGCCAAAACATTTCCATACCGCGTACAGAGAAACCGGGTCTGGGGACATTTCAGGTTCCACTCTATAAACACCCTCTCCTGGATCGATTTCGTCATACCCATGACATTAACCGGTTTGCATGCCTTATCGGTTGACACACCTACAACTGTGTCAACCTGCAGGCCGTTCTCCGCAATTGCCGTCACAATATTATGCGCTCCATGAATATTGGTCTGCACCGCCTCAAACGGGAAATATTCGCATGTCGGCACCTGCTTCATCGCTGCCGCATTAATTACAATGTCGATATCTTTCAGAGCACTTTTAACTGAATGAATATTCCGGATATCTCCTATCTGAAATTCAAGGATATCGTCCGATACGCGGTATATGACCTCGTCTGTTGAGGCATATTTTTGCTTCCACTTCAACCGCATATGGTGCTGTTTGGCTTCATCGCGTGAAAAGACCCTGATCCTGGAAGGCATCCCGTTCTTTCCCTGAAGAATCCTGGATACAAGCTTCTGTCCCAGTGAACCTGTACCGCCTGTTATCAGTATTTTCTTATCCTGAAATATCAATTCTGATCTCCTTTCGTTAATCTCCATATCCCCATATCTCCACTTCTCATAACTCTGCACCCTCCCGACAAAGTCTTCTATCATGTCATCCCACCCCGGGATCCGGATGCCGGTCATCTTCCTGAACTTTGCCGAATCAAGACTTTTGTCCAGGACAACACTGTCGTCAGGAGTTATTTCAACTTCCAGATTCAATGATCGTTTCAGCCTATTCAGCAGGTCATATTTATCTATTGCGCTTCCTGAAACGTGATACATTCCCTCAAGCCCTGGGTGATCTTCTATAATCGTCCTTATAACATCTGCCAGGGCATATGTTGTCAGCCCAGAAAACACAGCCTTCCGAAACCCCTTGACCTTTCCTTTCTGCGATAAAAACCATTCAAAAAGACTGCCTTTCCCAGATAACTGCCTGCCGACAATTGACGTTCTGATTGTAAGGCAGTTCTTACCTGTCACTTCTCCCAGGTACTTTGTCCTGCCGTACAGATCATCAGCATCAGGAAGATCGTCTTCAGAATAATTTCCTTTTTTGCCCGAGAAAACACAATCCGTACTCAAATGAATCAGCCTTGTACCGTGTTTCTCACATATTTCAGCCAGTCTGTGAGGAAGAAATGAATTCAATGACATTAAAGAAACGGGATTACCGGCATGGGGCAGCTGTTTTACAAGACCCACGCAGTTCACAACAACATCAGGCTTTGCGATATCAAATACATTTTTCAGATCATTATCTTTCAGCACGTCGACATTCCCAAGTATAAGCCCGTCATTTCCTTTGAATAAATGACATTTCGCCGCCAGTATGTCCGCGCTTTCACGGCTTGAACCGAACGCCCTGCATGAATCCCTCAGATTCATCCAGACCGCATGCCCGAGCATGCCGGTTACTCCCAACACCAGAACTCTTATATTACGATTAAGCATTTACAGCCAGGTCATAAAACAGTCCTGCCTGCCTGATTCCGCCTGAACAACGTTCCGGGGAAACAGAGAGGGACATTCACATATCCACTGAACCGTCTTTTTTCAGTGATTTGAAAACTTTGACCTGATTCTCCTTGAAATAAAATTCAAGCGCCTTTCTCTGAATGCACCTGGTTACAAAGGGAGAGCATTCCTCTTTTGTGCAATAGCCGGACTTCAGCTTTTTTTCGCAATATACACAAATTTGACAGGCTTTAAGTAACATTTCATTCAGGCTTTACAGACTCCGTCCCTCTCGCTCCCAATGAGCCGTAAACTCTTTGGTCACGCCGGGTTGCGAAATAAGATATCCCAGACCTTCAATATTCAGCTATCCGTCTTGTCTGCGACTATTAATGAACTTATGCCGGGTCAACATAACTGACAGGAACCAGACACATAATTGATGAAGCAATCGCGTCTACCGATACTATCAGCGTAGTATTTTTATCCCTTTTGCCCGCAATAAAACCCTCAAGCCCTTTTAGCGGCCCTCTATTGATTACAATTCTGTCCCCTTCATTCAGAAAAGGATAAGGATTCATCCTGATTTCACTTTCTATCAGGATCTTGAGAGAATTCATTACAGAATCCTCAACCGGGATAAACTGTCCGTTAAAATGGACAATACTTACCACTCCTTTTTGAGAAAGCACATCTATTTTCCTGTTCAGTGGAAATTTCGCAAAACAATACCCCTTAAAAAGAGGTTCTTCAACATGTTTTACCCTGTCGCTCCATCTGCTCCTTAAAGTCATCTTTGGAGTAAAGGCCTCGATTCCTCTTTTCAGCAATTGAGACTCAACAAGCTTTTCATGACGGGCCCTTGTATAAAGAACAAACCATTTCGACGGCACTTCCATTGAAGGATAATTGTCCGCCGCTGTCATTCTTTGTACGCTCTCAATTTTATGTGTTTTCAAAGTGTTCATCAGTGATTTCTCCATGTTCTTCCAGTTCACGCCGGGCAACCCGTGCTGCAAAAGGGTCAGTTTCTTCAAGGCTGAGAACAGTAAGCCACAAGGCCTTTGCTTTAGTTTTATTGTCAATGCTCTTATGCAGTCTCGCCATACTGAAATAAAGCCAGCTGTTAGTCGGGTCACCCGCGGCCACTTTTTCAAGGATATCGATTGACAAAACTGTCAACATCGTTTTCTGCAGCTCGTCCGGACCAACGTTTTCTTTCATTTCCTGATCCTCTCCTTATCCAGCGCCTTCTTTGCCGCCAGTTTCGCGTACACGTCCGGCTCTTCCAGATCGAGTATCGCCTGCCACATTTCTGTCTCTTTATCCGTATAACCAAGCTCCCTGTATAACCTTGCCAGACTGAAATAAGGCAAACTGTTCTGTGGTTCAATGTCAGATGCTTTTTTATAGATACCTATTGCCTGTTTATACGCTCCCTGCACCTCGTATACTTCTCCTGTTCTGAAAGTTATCCAAAAACTTTCAGGATCAGCGTCCAGTAATTTCCGGTACTCTTTTATAGCTTTGTCATACTCTCCCAAAAAACGGTAGACTCCTGCCAATTTCATTCTTATCTGTTCTTTTTCCCTGGAACCGGTATTTTCAAGGTCCTCTATCATCAGAGCCTCTGCCTTTTGTCCAAATATCCTGAACTCTTTTTCCATTCCTTTTTTCTTCATATATCCGGCCAGCAGCAGATATCCATCCGGAGAGCTTGGAGTGATCTTTTCAAGTGAGAGGTAATTACGAGCTATTTCATAGTACCGGTCGAATGCCTCTTCCGCCACTTCCGGCTCCAGTTCTACCGCCTTTTTGAACAGGGCAATCCCTTTTTCGATGTTTTCCCTGTCAGGATGATTAAATAACCAGACTGCGTACGTACGGTAGCGATAAGGGTTATTGGGCTCGAGACTGACAGCCTTATTGAAATATCTATGGGCTAATTCCGTGAACTTTGTATTGTATGCCGCAGGCCTTTCATATGTTATCAGGGATAGATCAGCAAGTATTCCATAAGTCCATGCGAGCGACTGGTGGTATTTGGGATTGGTAGGATTTAACCTGATAGCCTCTTTATATGAATCGAGTGCGGCCCATATGCTTTGATCAAGTTCAGAGTTCCTGTTAATATCATATCTTGAAATATCTTTTGATAATAGATGCCCGAGTTCATACCGGTATAGAGCGTTTGCAGGATCAAGCTCTACTGCTCTGGTGATCAATCGCCGGGAATCCTGAAGCGAGAGTTGTGAATCGTCCATTAAATTATAGTAGTAGTCAGCAATCGCGGGCCTGACTGACGCGGTCAGAAAGGCCCCGGTCAGCAAGATAGTAATAACATATAAAACCGCCTTCCCTTTTCTGGAAATGCTGAACTGTCTGTATTCATCGCTCCGATGTCCGCTCCTCTGGTTAAGGGCAGAAATGAACAATGCCATAATAATTGTGACCAGTATTGCATTCGCAGGGATACGGAGATTGAAATCAACCAAAGAATGGACAAACATCCCAGCCAGTGAACCAAGGAACCCTATGGACAAACTGATGATATAAGGATCATGGCGTCTGTAGAAACGGCGGAACACCCAGACCATTGACACCAGACTGCCAACCCCGAGCAGGAAAAAGCCGACGATGCCTGTGTCAGAGAGAAGTTCCAGCAAATCACTGTGGGCATGGGCATAATGATATGCAAGCCCTTCAGTCTCATATTTGGGAAAGACATAATTAAATGTCCCGAACCCGGTACCAAGAAAGGGATAGTCCTTTATTATATCGATCGTACTCTGCCAGATTGGCAGTCTGCCGCCAAAATAAAGCGACGCGATCTCGACTTTAATACTTAATATCCTTTCAATTACAGGGGTCGCGCCGAGCCAGGTTATGCTGAGGATTACAAACACGACAACTGCCGACAGTACCCATCCTCTTTTTTTTATGGACCTTCTGGTCAGAACAAGGACAGCCATAAATAACAGTGCCGCGATAAAACTGAATATGCCTCCGCGGGACATGGTAAAAAAAAGAGCTGTACTCATTATAATGGCGCAAAAGATCAGCAGTAACCGCTTGGCATATATCGTATCTTGAGTACCAGGAGTCTGCTCCCTTACAAGCAGGTACCCAAAGATAAGGGGGACGATCATCCCCAGGTACGCAGAGTAATGATCAGGATTGATAATACCCCGTGGTACTTCCGCACCGAAATAACGCATCAGGAATAATACGCCCATTAATGACCCCACAACAATAATTACCGAGATAATCCGGATAATCTGCTGTCTGGTCTTGATCGTGTTAAGACTGACAAAAAAGATCATGGCGTACGCAATTATCCTGAGCAGTTCAGTCTTTGTAGCCCATGGGTAAACAGAGTGAGGAAGAAGGCCGGGTAATGCTGAACGCGTGATAGGTGAAACAGCCAGCTGAATTGAAACATAGAGAATAAAGAAAACGGCCAGGAATACTACAGGACTGCTGCTAACCTCCAGTGTGTTTTTTGAAATCATCTTGAATATCCAAAGAAGAAACATCATAGCAGCTGTCGCTTCAAAGACAGCTACTGCCCACGGCTGTACCGCTCCGTGAGCAAATGGTGTGAATATTATCAGGAAGACAAGGCCGGCTTCGATCAGTCTGTCATATATCATCAATAACCCCTTATTCATTTTTCACCTTGAAGTCCGTTGTCCATTGTCAAATGGTCATTATTAAATGCCAGCTGACAAATACTTATTGCTTCATTCCTTTCCATCTTCGTCCTGCAACTCTGACAGATCTATCAGGTCTGATATGATCTGTTCGATCTTTTTCTGACGGCCGTTTGTATAGCCTACATCCTGCAGGTTTTCAATTGACTCTTTCAGCCTGTCTTCGTTTTTAGTTACACCCGTGACCCTGTCAAGCTCTCTCTTTCTGTAACGCCGATGTCCGCCCGGAGTGCGGTAAGACCTTATCAGCCCCTTTTTCTCCCAGTTTCTCAATGTCAGGGGGAAAACCCCCAGATACTCCGCGGCCTCGGATATTGAAAAGATCCTGTCTACTGTCTTATTGTTTTTTTTCACTTTGCGGTTTTCTGTAACGCACGCCTCTTACCCACATCCTCGCCATAATAACGGTAATATTTATAGGAGTAGTAATCGCCGTGATAAGTTTTAGTGTCATTCAGTATCATCCCCAGGAACTTCGATCTTGTATTTTCAAGTTTTTCCTTGACCCTTAACACAACAGGTATCGGGGCCTTGCCGCTTCTTACTACCTGGATCGTCGCATCAACCATGTCAGCCACTATGACTGAATCCGTAACGCTTGCGGCAGGTGGAGAATCAAAGATCGTATAATCGAAATTCTGGGTTGCTTCACGGATAAACACCGCCATCCTGGCTGAACTCAGCGCTTCTGCAGGATTACGAGGAACTTTACCGGATGTTATGATTTTCATGTTTTCAATATTTGAATCCTTAATAATTGACTCAAAACTTGCGTTTTTCAACAGGTATTCGCTCAATCCCTGTCTTCTGTCAACACCGAATATGTGATGGAACTGAGGTTTCCGCAGGTCGCTGTCTATAACCAGGACACTGTTGCCCTGCTGGGCCAGAGAAATTGCAAAATTGACGCATGTCATTGTTTTTCCCGCCTTGGGTTCCGCGCTGGTTACAAGTAAAGTCGTGTTATTCTTTTTCGGTATCAGGCCAAGAGCCTCTGTCCGGATGCTTCTGTACGCTTCAGATATAGGAGATGAGGGCTGAAGATGCACAATCTTGTCTTTCTTTATCCCTTCCTTTCCAACTATCTCCGGTATGCTTCCTATGCAATACGCATCCAGTAGATCCCTAATATCCTGAGGTGATTTTATTGTCGTATCCAGATAGTCAATAAAGAAACCAAAGCCAACCCCCAAAACAATTCCCGCCATAACTGACAGAGCTATATTCAGCGGAAAGTTGGGTCTTACAGGTTTATCAGGCACTATGGCGCTGTCCACAACGCTTATATTGCTGACATTCATGGTGCTTGACAGATCGATCTCTTTCAGACGTGCCAGAAGAGTTTCATACATACTTTTATTTGTCTGAACTTCTCTTTCAAGGACTCTGTACTGCATTGTCTTATTGCC
>CAZNPC010000087.1:0-7039 GCA_964574765.1 uncultured Nitrospirales bacterium
AAGCCGGGAAACTTGGTTATGAAGAGATGATGGACGAAGCTAAACAGAAGGCATCTCTTCCTGAAGACGTATCAGAACTTGAAAAAGACCTTAAGGTTTACCTGCATGAAAAGGAGCAAAGGAACGACAAAGAGATCACAGAGGATATCTTCCCGAAAAAAAGTTCCAAATAGTTTAAAAAATATTATTGGTTTCCTATTTTATTTGTTTCATCCCGTAATCCTTAATATTTCAATCTTCCTGAACTATTGATAAGTAGGTGTTATCATCAAAAAGGGCTTGGTTAATTCCAAGCCCTTTGACTGTGCCCATTTTGTGCCCGTCAGTTCTTTCATACAGCCAATTCCAACCAATATTGAGGAAAAGCCTAAACCTTGACCATCAAGAAATAGGATCTGAAGGGTTCTCCGCCAAATTATAATTTGGCGAGATCTCGCCTGAGGCTTGCCCGTCCTCTGGCGGGCGGAAACTCCCGCCATACTAAAAGGCGGGCAGGCCCACCGCTCAACGAGTCGTCTACGACCCGTAGGGTAGACCGGCACCACCAAACTTCGCTATATACTGCGTATAGCTTCGCACAATTTGCAACTAAACAGCTCTCCTCACTTGATATAAGTTATAATTTCAATTACTATCAAAGCATTGCCGATTACACTGATTTTTGTGATAATTGGGTAAACACTATGAGAAAATCTTTGAACATTATTTTACAGAGTATGGTTTTATTGTCTCTAGTCATGTTACCTGCCGGTTATGCCGGTGCCGAACGGTTTTCTCCATGGGCAGTAGAGAAGCTCCCGGGTAAACAGGCCCCTGAATTCAAAGTCAATGACTTGTCGGGCAAAAAGGTCTCGCTTGGATCATTTAAAGGCAAGCCGGTCCTGCTTAATTTCTGGGCTACATGGTGTCCGTACTGCAGAGAGGAAAGAAAATCGCTCAGTGACCTGTACATGGGGTATAAGGATAAAGGTCTGGTAATTGTAGCAGTGTCCACGGACAGGTCAGTTCAGAAGGTGATTGACTATAAGAAGAGGATGTCTATGGGCAAGAAGAAGATTTCTATGGGCTATGTCATGCTGCATGATAACGATAAGACAGCGGCAGCCATGTACAGCGTCTATTCTTTGCCCACTTCATTTCTGATAGACCGTAAGGGGATAATCAGGCTCAAGTTTATGGGACTGAGGGATTGGAACAGTAAAGCTTCTATTAAACTTATCGAGAATCTCCTCGAAGAATAAATTTTTTATGAACCGCATCTAATTCTTGACAAAAAAACAGCCTATGATTAAAATTTCACACGCCTGATGTAAACTCGCCGGATTGTGCGTCCCGGCTTTCAAAACGTAAAACAATGGAGGTAGTTATGGATCCTGAGAAACTCAAATATCATAAGGAACACACATGGGTCAGTGTATCAGGGAAAAAAGCGACTATAGGAATAACCAATTATGCCCAGGAATCTCTTGGAGACATTGTCTATATTGATCTTCCTGAGGTGGAATCTACTGTTGAGGCTAATTCTGAAATGACTGAGATAGAGTCCACGAAGGCTACAGCATCGGTCATCAGTCCTGTGAGCGGCTCTGTGGCTGAAGTCAATGAAGATCTCTCAGACACCCCGGAAATAATTAATGAGGACCCTTACGGCAAGGGCTGGATAGCTGTTATTGACATAGAGGATGATTCTGAGACCAATGATCTTATGGATGCTTCTGAATATGAAAAATATCTTGAGGATGAGGTGAAATTAAAGTAATGAGAATCGTTATTCTTGGCGCAGGGCCGGGCGGTTATGTCGCGGCTATAAAGGCGGCTCAATTAGGCGCTGATGTCACCGTGGTGGAAGACACCGAAGTGGGCGGAACATGCCTGAACAGGGGATGCATTCCCACAAAGGCGCTTGTTTCGTCCGCAGAAGTCCTTTATAAGGTTAAACACGCAAAAGATTACGGCCTTGAACTGAATGGTGATGTTAGGGCTGACATTGAGAAAGTCATGCTGAGAAAAGATAAAGTTGTCAGCACCCAGGTTAAGGGTATTAGAGGGCTTTTTAAGAGCTGGGGTGTCAGGCTTGTTGAGGGAAGAGGGGTCTTGCTCGGTCCCCAAAAGATAAAGGTGACCCTTAAAGACGGGAGTGAAGAAGATATTGACACTGATAAGATCATAATTGCGACAGGTTCGAGGCCGGCGCAGATACCGGCTTTTCCCATTGACGGAGAGCGGATATTATCAAGTGACCATGCACTGAATCTTACAGAGATCCCCCAAAGCCTTTTAATTATAGGTGCGGGCGTAATAGGCTGTGAATTCGCTTTTATTTATAAGGAATTCGGGTCTGAAGTGACCATGGTTGAGATGATGCCTAACGCTGTGTCTACGGAAGATGAGGAAATATCCAAAGTACTTGAAAGAGAGCTGAAGAAGAGAAAAATAAAATTGATAGCAAATATAAAGATCGAAAAAGTTGAAGTTAAGGAAAGCTCTGTATCAGCCGTTCTTTCCGACGGTAAGGTAATTGAAGCTGAAAAGGCGCTTGTTTCCATAGGCAGGGCAATGAACAGTGAGAATCTGGGACTTGATGCTGCCGGTGTCAAGACCGGTCAGAGGGGCGAAATACTGACTAATGACAGAATGGAGACTAATGTTGAAGGGATTTACGCTGTGGGTGATGTTACAGGCGGGATCATGCTCGCTCATGTAGCTTCCAGGGAAGGTGTTATTGCAGCTGAGAACGCAACTGACGGTGATTCAGTAATGAAATACGATGTGGTTCCTGCTGCGATATTTACCAGCCCTGAGATAGGTTCTGTTGGACTGAGGGAGAAGCAGGCCCTTGATAAAGGTTTAAAGATCAGGGTCGGCAGGTTCCAGTTCAGGGCACTCGGTAAGGCCCATGCTATGGGTGAGATAGTGGGGCTTGTCAAGATGATAGCGGATGAACAGACTGACAGAATACTTGGAGCGCATATCATTGGCGCCCATGCCTCTGACCTTATACATGAGATTGCGCTTGCAATTGAAAAGGGACTTACTGCAAAGGATATCGCTCATACAATACATGCGCATCCGACATTGTCCGAGGGTATAATGGAAGCTGCTGAGGATGTTCATGATTCAGCTATTCATATGCCTAAGAAGTAAAACAATAAATAACCAATGAGCAAACAATAGTCAAAACCAAAATACAATATTCAGACATTGGTTCTTATAATTATTTGATAGTCGTAATAATTAATGTATTATTTGCTGATAGTACTGTCATTCCCCAACCTGCCTCTACCTACGGCAGACAGGTGCCGGTAGGCAGGCTTGATCGGGGACTCTAGAGGTAATAACTTAAAACATGGATTCCCGCCTTGGGCATCATTCGGGAATGACGAAAAAGTGGACATTATTTGTGCGTGAGTCAATAATACCTATATGGCTACAAAAGAGGTAAAAATAGGAAGTGTCACGATCGGTGGCGGCAACCCTCTGGTGCTTATTGCGGGACCGTGTGTTATTGAGGATGATGAATCAACATTAAAGACTGCGATAAAACTTAAAGAGATATCCGACCGCCTGAATATACCTCTTATTTTCAAGAGTTCTTATGACAAGGCAAACCGGTCATCTATAAGCTCCTACAGGGGGCCTGGGCTTAAAAAGGGCCTGGCCGTCCTTGAAAAGGTCCGGAAAGAAACATCTCTGCCGATACTTTCTGATGTTCATTCAGTCGAAGAAGTTTCCGCGGCCGCTGAGGTTCTCGACGCTTTGCAGATCCCCGCATTCTTATGCAGACAGACGGATTTGATAATAGCCGCATCAAGATCAGGTAAGGCTGTTAATGTTAAAAAAGGACAGTTTTTATCGCCTTATGATATTAAGAATACAATTGATAAAGTACTGTCAACAGGTAATAATAATCTGACAATAACCGAAAGAGGGGTTTCTTTTGGTTATAATAATCTTGTTGTGGACATGCGTTCCATACCAATTATGCAGGGGTTTGGTTTTCCCGTGATATTTGACGCGACACATGCTGTTCAGCTGCCGGGCGGACAGGGCGCATCCTCCGGGGGTCAGAGAGAATTTGCCTCGCCTCTGGCAAGGGCTGCTGTTGCTGTTGGATGTGATGCTGTCTTTCTGGAAGTTCATCAGGCACCTGAGAAGGCCTTATGTGACGGATCTAACATGATTAATCCTGAACAATTTCGTTTGTTGGCTGAAGAGCTCAGCGGGATAAATAAACTGATAAATAAGCAGTGAGTTTATATCGTATATTCAAGGGGTTGTGACGTATATGAAGGGAACTGAAGATACAAGGTTCATTGAACAGGCCAAAAAAGTATTGAAAATTGAGTCAGAAGCGATAGGCGCGCTAATTGACAGGATTGACGATAACTTTCTTAATGCGATAGATATCATTTATTCCTGTAACGGAAGGGTAGTTGTAACGGGAATGGGTAAATCCGGACTCGTCGGTAAAAAGATCACGTCAACTCTTGCTTCAACTGGAACGCCCGCTTTATTCCTGCATCCTGCTGAGGGCGGCCATGGTGATCTGGGCATGGTTACTAAAGGTGATGTAGTAATGGCGCTGTCAAACAGCGGTGAAACGGAAGAGATTATAAAGATACTCTCTACCCTGAAAAGACTTGATATCAAACTTATAGCATTAACCGGTAATACAGAATCCAGGCTTGCCAGGGCGGCGGATGTTCTTCTTGATGTCTCTGTCAGGGAAGAGGCATGCCCTATGGGACTTGCTCCGACTGCGTCTACAACAGCTCTTCTGGCTATGGGCGACGCACTGGCTGTTGCAGTGCTGAGTAAAAGAGGTTTTAAGGAAGAGGATTTCGCTTTTTTTCATCCCGGCGGAAATCTGGGCCGGCGGCTCTTAATGTCTATAGATGAGGTCATGCATGCCGGAACGGAAATACCCGCTGTCAACTTTAAGACTCTTATGAAAGACGCCATCATGGAAATTTCGTCTAAAAGAATGGGAATAACTACTGTTACAGATAATGACTCCAGAATGACAGGTATCATTACCGATGGTGATCTGCGCAGAGGGCTTGAAAAATTCGGAGAGAAATTCTTTTCTCTCAAGGCGGAAGATGTGATGACAAAAAATCCGAAAACACTGACGAGAGATGTGCTTGCTGTAAAAGCGGTAGAGATAATGGAACAGTACTCCATTACTTCACTTGTTATACTTGACCCGGATGGCAAAGCCGAAGGTATTGTTCATCTGCACGATCTGCTAAAAAAAGGGATAATGTAACGTGAAATCCGGTTATTTGTTAATTGTTATTGGTTAATAGTGCTGCTAACGTTTAACTATTAACCTTTAACGGTTTGTTGCAGTTAACTATTAACGGTCTTTAAATTTGTCACGATTAACGTTTAACTATTAACTTTTAACGGTTTGTTGCAGTTAACTATTAACGGTCTTTAAATTTGTCACGATTAACGTTTAACGGTTTTTTACAATGGATCCAAAAATAAAAGAAAAAGCAAAAAAAATTAAACTGGTCATTTTTGACGTGGATGGTGTGCTCACTGACGGCAGCATTATTATAGATGGTGAAGGCAATGAACTTAAGAGATTTAACGTCAGAGACGGCCATGGTATAAAAGCACTGCAAAAAGCAGGCATAAAGGTCGCGATCATAACGGGGAGGGAATCCAGGGTTGTGAGCGTTAGAGCTGATGAGCTGGGAATAAAGGAAGTTCATCAGAAAATATTCAAGAAATCGTCTGTGTATGAGTCCCTCCTCGTGAAGTATGACCTGAAAAATGAGGAAGTCGCTTTTATGGGTGATGATATAGTTGATTCGGAGCTTCTAAAAAGGGTAGGTCTGCCAGCGGTGCCTGCTGATGCTGATGAGAATATCATTAAGCTGGCGGACTTTATTTCCACAAAAGACGGCGGCAGGGGGGCGGCAAGAGAATTTGTCGAATTAATTCTGAAATCATCAGGGAAATGGGGCAGCGTATCCGGGGAGACTCTTGGTTAATATACCAACGATCATTACTTTAAGCAGAATACTCCTTATCCCACTTTTTATTCTCGTTGTAGGTTCAAGGCCATTGCTGGGCACATTTATATTCGCTGTTGCATCTATCACAGACCTTCTTGACGGGTATGTTGCCAGGAGATCTAAACAGGTTACGAGGATGGGCATACTCCTTGATCCTGTTGCTGATAAACTCCTTGTAATGTCCGCACTTATCGTATTTGTCGATATGGAGCTTATTCCTGCCTGGCTGGCCATAATCATTATTGCAAGGGACTTTCTAGTAACAGGCCTTAGGATTGCAGCGCTTACAAAAGATATTGTAATACCGGCTGAAATGGGAGGTAAGATAAAGACCACATTCCAGCTGACTTCCATTTTTGTGCTTCTCATTGACATGTCGTCTCTTTTTAATCTGGATTTTTTATATGATACCGGGATTATTCTGTTATGGTTCGCTATGCTTATCGGTATTGCATCAGGGATTCAGTATTTTATTCAATTCTGGAAACGTCTGACATGACAAATAATGTTCTGTCATATTTTATGGTCCCGGCAGCCTTTATTATAGGTTCTGTACCATTCGGGATCGTGGTTTCAATGACAGCCGGTATAGATCTGCAAAGATCAGGCAGCGGAAATATTGGAGCAACTAATGTCCTAAGGACCGTAGGGAAATGGCCGGCGGCCCTTACACTGATCGGAGACTTTATAAAAGGTGCTGCAGCCGTGATTCTCTGCAGAGCTGTGGCAGGCGGGGACTTTTGGGAAGGTATAACCGTTATTACAGTTGTTTTGGGGCATATGTATTCAATATTCCTTTCCTTCAAAGGAGGCAAGGGGGTTGCAACCGGCCTGGGAGCACTGTCTGTTTATAGTCCGGTATCAGCGGTAATTTTGATCTTTATATGGTTGTTTATTATGATATTGACCCGGTATTCATCTCTCTCCGCGATAAGTGCATTTCTTTCTCTGCCGATAATATTTATTTTCTCGGAAGGCTCTCTGACAAAAATATGTTTTGCCATAGTACT